>JAHFNO010000006.1 GCA_023267275.1 Candidatus Nomurabacteria bacterium
TTGATTCTGAAGCAATTAAATCGGCTGAATATATCGATGTGAGAAAAGAAATTTCAGTTGCACCCTTTCCACGTCCGAAACCAATAAAACAAGAACAATATGAAGCATTCAAAAATGTATTTATTGCCGAACACAAAAAAGATGGCCTTGGCAGTATTTTTGAAAAAATCGAAAAACTTCCAGCCTTCAATGATCCGACTATTTCTGAGGGAGCAAAGATTCTTGCAGTACAAGCGATCATTGATGGTATTTATGTAAAAACAGAAAAAGAAGCAAAAAATGAATTTCAGTGGAATATAACAGAATCGAACGACTGGGCAGAAAAAATTCCTTTTTTTGGGGGCAAGGTAAAAAATATATTAAATAGCGTTCAATATGGACTTCGCAAAAACTGGCTAACAAAAGAGTATCAGAAAGAGAGTTTGAATTTTACTCTTAAAAATAGAGAATATTTTATACAAGAAACGGGAGAAGAATATCTGAAGCAGTTTTCTGAACTTGGTCTTACTGCAATAGTTGGAGAAGATGGAAAAACTTTCCAAATAGACTACGCAAAAATTCAAGAAACTGGAGACACGAGTCCAGAAGCAATTGAACTCAATAGAGTTGGAACTGCTTTTTCTCGTATTCCACAATCATGGAGTAATAAAAGGGAAGCAACGAATGCTCAATATAAAGAATGGCAAAAAGCAAAGCTTGCTCTTGATACGGCTATCGAAAACATGGCACCAGTATATAAGGCTCGTGCCGAAAAAGAATTATCCAACCCTTTTATTTTAAGCAACCTTACCGCTGAACAACATGGTGCCATTGATGCGGGTAAAGCAAAACGCACGATTGAAATGATGGCCAATCTTTCACAAAATCCTGATACAGCAAAGGAGCTTCATGCAATTGCAACAGAATCAAATGTAAAAAAAGTGCTCAATTCCATTGGTGGATTTCTTAAATCAAACCTTACCTGGACGCGAGCTTTGCAAATGGGAACTGGTGCAGGTATTCGTGGACTTGGCATTGTTGCCGGCACAGCAATCGGAGGTACGTTGGTGGCAGGGTTGCCGTTCACCATGGCTCTCGCAGCAATCGCCGGAGGAACGGTAGGCTATGCATTCCGTGGAGGAAAAATAGGTAAAGAAAAACTCAAAGAAGAATTGCAAGCGACACGCAACCAGACATTTGTTGTTGGTGAGAAAAAATCGGCGACGGTTGCAGTTATGAGTAAGATTGAACATCGCACCACCCAACTCAAACTCATCACACAGGAACTCAATTCGCTTATCGAAAACAATGGAAGCCCAATTGAAATTGCCAACAAGCAAAATCAGATTGAAACCCACCTCAACTATATCCAAGAAAAAATTCAAAAAGGAGAAATGCAGTATGGTGATGAACAAGGACAATACAAACGACATGTTGCACTCATGCTTGCCACACAAGAAGCAGATGTTGCAATAATAATGGCAAAAGCGGTGATGGCAAAAAAAGATGATGTAATTCTTTCTATCTATAATGACATTCTCAATAAAGAGGGTGTTCCTGGTATTTCTGTTTTTGAACCTCAGACACTACCAAGCGGCCTAAAAGTTATCTCAGAAAATGATTCTTCAGATTATCGTCGCCAGCGATTGCTCACACACATTCAAACTGAAGGAAAAACAAAAATTGCAATCGAGGAAGCGCAAGCAAAAGTAATAAAAACCGAACGAATTAAAAGTGCAAAAATGGGAGCACTCTTTGGATCGCTCGGTGCGTATGTTTCAAATTGGTTTTACCATACAGATGTCGGACAATCAGTACATGAAGCAACAGCAGGAGCTACACATGCAATAAAAAATACCGTTGGAAAAGCAGTAGATACAGTTCGCGGACACAACACTATTCCAACAACACAATCAACACCAACGATACAAACTGCATCACAAACGAATGCACCAATTTCAAAAATAACAAACCAACCAATCGTTGCTCCAGAAAAAATTGTTCCGCTTAATACAAAAGATGCACTGGCGCATATCACAATCAAAAAAGGGGAAGGGATGGGTGAGGCACTTTTGAAAATTCGCAATACTGACGCATTCAAAGATTTGGCAAAAACAAATCCGCAAATGGCAAAATTCTTCCAAGGAAATATTTGGGATGAAGCAAAAGCATTGCACGCATTTCGCCCAGGAAATGCAAATGGAGATAGTTTGGTAATTCCAGAAGGCTCAGAAATCGGTATCGCAAAAAATGGAGATATTTATCTTTCCAACCCAAATGGTAGCCAGCAAGTTCTCGGACATGTTGATCCTGCAACTGGAAAATTTACTGAAGTTGAACCTGTAAAAAATCTTACCTATGCACACAAAACTGAAACGCAGACGTCTATTCCAAAGCAAAACCATGTAAGAAATGCAGATGAGACTCCAGATGATACTGTTGTACCTCAAACAAAACAGTACCCTGTAAATCCTGACGAAACACCAGACACTCCGCAAAACCCTACGCAATCTCCACCACAATACCCACGATCCCCAGACGAAGTAGTAGACCAAGCAAGCGCTTCTTCAAGAAACTATCCCCGCAATCCTGATGAAACCCCTGACGTTGCTCCAAAAAATCCGCAAAACCTTCCGCCTCAAAATGTAGCGGAACGAATTGCAAATTTCAAACGCGCAGATTGGATTCGTGTAAAACATGTTGTCGATGAAAATGTCACACATGATTTGGATGAAGCATTTGGTAGACGAAATGTATTTGGAGGATACACTCACTACGGAGAAACATCGGCACTTTGGAAAGGAATCTCTATTCGCCCAGCTCAGGCTGTTCTCACACAACCAATGACAGATTTTCAACCAGCAGTAGTATCTTTCTTAAAAAAGATAACGACACTTGGTAAAAATCATCCTGAGATTGAACCAATAGGAAGCCTTGGTGAATATGTAAAAAAATTGTACGAAGTTGATGCGGAAGAATTTGTAGCAAACAATCCAGTGATCAAAAAATAGTGTTCGAAAAAATCGCTTCCGTTAGGAAGCGATTTTTTGTATTACTCCCTCCCCTTATTGAGGGGAGGGTTGGGGTGGGGTGATTAACATTTTTTGTTCTCCTGTTTTTATGTTCTCATTTTCTCGTGTATGATGGATACTCATGACACAGCAAGACCTCTCGCATCTCAATCCCGAACAGCGAAAAGCAGTTCTTCATACTGAGGGACCGCTTCTTATTGTGGCCGGTGCTGGTGCTGGAAAAACAAAAACGCTTACCGAACGTATCGTGCATTTAATTTTGAACGGTGTTTCACCAGAACATATCCTCGCCGTGACCTTTACAAATAAGGCTTCTGGGGAAATGCGTGAGCGCGTGCAAGGAGCAATCGCAAAATTGCATATTGAAGGAGTTCCGACGGTAACGACTTTTCATAGACTTGGCGGCATGATCATTCGTGAACACGCGGGCTATTTTGGTCTCACAAAGCAGTACAGTATTTTTGATGAAGATGATGCCAAAAGTATTATTCGCGAATGCATGCGCGAGTTTGGTATCGACCCAAAACTTCTTGATCCAAAACGAGTGAAGCATATTATCTCGAGTGCCAAAATGGCAGGGGACACGCCTGATACCATGGCCGACAAAATCGCAAGTCAAACAGAAAGTGAAGCAGTTCGCATTTGGAGAAAGTATGAAGAAAAACTCAAAGAATCGCGTGGGGTTGATTTTGATGATCTCATTGTAAAAGCAGTGCGACTGCTTGAGCGTGAACCAGAAATCCGCAAAGCGTATCAAGATCGCTATCAGTATATTCACGTGGATGAATATCAAGACACGAACGAAATGGAATATCGCATGGTGAAATATCTTGCTGGCGAGAAAAAAAATATTTGCGTAGTGGGAGATACGGATCAAAACATTTACAGTTGGCGCGGAGCAAAAATAAAAAACATGCTCCATTTTGAAAAAGATTTTCCTGGAGCGACTACTGTCTTTCTCGAACAAAATTATCGATCGACTGCGCGTATTCTTGAAGCTGCAAATGCTGTGATTGTAAAAAATACAATTCGTTTGCCAAAAAATTTATTTACCGAACTTGGTACGGGTGAAAAACTCATTCGGTATGAAGGATTCAGCGAAGTGGACGAGGCAGCATTCGTCGCCCGTGAATCAGAAAAACTTATTGCAAGCGGAATTCCTCCAGAAGAAATTGCCGTGCTCTTTCGTGCAAACTTTCAGTCACGTGCATTGGAAGAAGCATTTTTGTACGCATCGGTTCCATACCGTGTACTTGGAACACAATTCTTTGAACGTGCGGAAGTAAAAGATATCATTGCGTATATTCGTGCAGCACTCAATCGTGATTCACTCGCCGATTTGAAACGCACAATCAATACTCCACGTCGTGGAATTGGTGATGCATCGATTGCAAAAATTTTTGCCGGACAGCGCGATACACTTTCACCCAAGACACAGATCGCGTATGCAAACTTTGAAAAAATTCTTGATGCAATCAAGACAACGAGTGAGACAGAATATCCATCAGCACTCATTCGCACTGTGTTAGAAAAAAGTGGACTACATGCCGATTATGAAAGTGAAGGTGAACAGGGAATGGAACGAATTGAAAACGTGGGTGAACTTGCAACATTGGCATCGATCTATGACACACTTCCACTCGGTGATGGAGTACTCAAATTTCTCGAAGATGCCGCGCTTCGTTCCGATCAAGATGCGCTCGCCGAATCTCCAGAAGGTGTTCGCATGCTCACTGTACATGCATCAAAAGGATTGGAATTCCGTGTCGTATTTGTCGTTGGGCTTGAAGAAGGATTGTTTCCACATGAACGTGCGAGTCGTGCAACACGCATCGAAGACGCAGAAGAAGAACGTCGATTGTTCTATGTTGCACTCACGCGCGCAAAAGAAAAATTGTATTTGGTCAACGCGCAAGCCCGCACTATTTTCGGCTCACGAAATATTTCTTTGCCTTCACAATTTCTCTACGACATTCCGGACGAACTCATGGAAATGCATTCAGATATTCCACAATCACTGCCAAGCATTTTCTTTGAATAATTGAAAACTTAACACTTGTCGTCAGCTGACGAAGAATGTTAAGATGAATACATGAGTAATTATAATTCTTCAGAACCGACACTCGGTGATACTTTGATTGCCTTTTTGCTTTCAGCTCACAGCACAAGTGAATTTTATCGAATTCGAAAAGAACGAGCTTTTGCACGAAGAAGCGATGGTGCTCTTCAAGTCACACTCTCGCGTTTAAAGAAAAAAGGTTTGGTTGATAAAAACAAAGAAGGATGGTTTATAACAAAGGAAGGGAGGGAATATACCGAACAAATAAATTTATTCGACCAAATACCTTCGCCGTTTAAAAAAGGAGAGCCAGCAAAATGTATTGTGAGTTTTGATATTATTCAAGCAAAAAGAAAGGAACGTGACTGGCTCAGAAATCAGCTTCAAACATTCGGGTATCGAATGCTTCAGCAAAGCCTTTGGTCTGGACCTGGTCCATTACCCAAAGAATTTACTGAACGTGTTTCTAATCTAGGCATAAAAAATGGTGTAAAAGTATTTCTTATTACTTAACAAACTCCGTCAGCTGACGGAGTTTGTTAAGTAATAAATGTGATATACTCGCCATATGGCACACCGCGCAAAAAAATCTCTTGGACAACATTTTCTCCGTAGCACCACAGCACTCAAAGCAATGGTTTCTTCTGGCGCTGTTTCTGCAATCGATACCGTCCTTGAAATCGGACCAGGCGAAGGCGTTCTCACCAAGGCACTCCTTGCAACTGGAGCAAAAGTGATTGCAGTTGAATTTGACCAAGCGCTCATTCCACTCCTGCAAGAAACATTTGCATCTGAAATCACATCGGGACAACTCAAACTTATCGAAGCTGATGTACTCAAATGGAATCCGGCGGAATATGGTCTTGTGAGAGGTCGGTACAAACTCGTTGCAAATATTCCATACTATATTACGGGAGCAATCTTTGAAAAATTTCTCACTGAAAAAAATTATCCATCGTGCATGGTCGTGCTCATTCAAAAAGAGGTGGCAACACGTATCGTGGCTCGCGATGGCAAAGAAAGTATTCTTTCTCTTTCAGTCAAAGCTTTTGGTACACCAAAAATTACCATAAAAGTTCCTGCGAGTGCGTTTCGTCCCGCTCCAAAAGTGGACTCAGCAATTCTTGCAGTAACTGCTATTTCACGAAACAATTTCAAAATCACCCCTCCTCAATCCTCCCCTCGACAAGGGGAGGAGGCAATGCAAAACACTATCAAACATTTTTTTGATGTACTCCATGCGGGCTTCGCTCACAAACGAAAACTCGTAGCTCGCAATCTTGAAGAAATCGCTTCGAAAGAACTCATTACAAAGGTATTTACCGAGCTCGGTATTTCGCTCCAGGCACGAGCAGAGGATATTTCACTTCCGCTTTGGATTGCACTCGCAAAAGCTTTCGGGGTTGAATCCTAAAGTGCTATAATCTCTGCATGCAACAAAGCAACCTGCAAAAATATCTTCCGAGTAAAAAATTTACACGACTTTTTTTGATACTCATCGGTATTATTCTTCTCATTTTAATAATCACTAGTCTCATTAGTTCACGCAAGAGCTATACCACGGCACATCTCGTTTCATCACAGGGGACAGTGAGCGATATTATTTCTCGCGATTCAAACAACAATGACATTCCTGACTGGGAAGAATCATTGTGGGGGCTCGATCCAAAGGCAGACGGGGTGAAAAACAAGCAGATAATCGACCAAAAGAAAGCGGCTGCCAACATTACACCAGATACCAGTACTCCAGAGAACGAAACAGATAAATTTAGCCAAGAACTTATTTCGACAATCCTGGCTCTTCGTCAAACAGGCCAAATCACACCTGAAATAATGGCAAGTATTTCCCAGGCAATAGAAAACACCACAAACACAAAACATACAAACGCAAAAACGTATTCTATCGACAATCTAAAGGTTGTTGATGATTCGACATCAGCAAAAAGTGCTTATAAAGCAAGACTTAAATCAGCTATTGATCAATATTCTAATATTGACTTAGGATCCGAAATGACAATTATTACCAGCAGTTTTGATGGTAATGAAGATGTATTAAAAAAACTCCAACCACTCGCTGAAGCCTACATTACTCTTGGTAAACAAATAATTGCAATTCCTACACCCCAAACAGTTTCTCAAAATGCACTTGATCTCGCAAATGCAAGTAATCAAATGGGTACCTCACTTATGCAAACAGAAAAGCTTTATTCTGATGCGCTTTCTGGAATGGTGGGTATTGATGATTATATACAAGCAAGTAATCTTTCTGACGCAGCAACAAAAACCCTTCGTGCATATTTTGGAAGTTAGAATGTAAAAGAAAAGAATACTATCCCTCAATCCAACGAGGGATTAATTATACTCAATTTAGAAAAGGGGTAATTCATACTTTTTTCCTTTCACAAAATAGTGCGGAGAGGTATACTATATGTTGATGATACGCAAATTACTCGACTATAAAGTATTTCTATCGGGCTTTTTGGTATTTACAATACTTTGTGCTGCAATTCCCACAAATGCATTCGCACAAACACCAACAGCCGGTTCTAAGGGATACTCATACACAGGTACATCAGGTTCTGCTGGAGCAGACTCTCTTTCGAGTCTTGTTGTAGATACAACCGGAGCTATTGTCACAGCTCAAATCAATTGCCGTAAAGATGAAATTAAATCCGCAATAAAGGACCTTTTTACACCATCTTCGTCTATTGTTTCTGAAGGATCAAAACTAGGAACAAAAGCTATTACTGGAGCGATAAGTGGCTCTTCAAACGAGGGGTCAACTGGATCTACTGCTGGAACAGACCAAGCTGTTCATTTTGAAAGCCAATCTCCCGATTCGCAAAATCTTACTGCTGTCGCAAACGCTACCCAGGCCGAAACAAAAAAAATTACCTGCGGTAGGGCGACAGAAAAAGCTATTGCTGGGGTAATTCTTCGTCAAATTACTATTTCAACTGTAAACTGGATCAACCATGGAATGAATGGAAACCCATTCTATACAACAGATACAGGTGCTTCTCTTCGAGCTCTTCGCGACCAGTCAATCAAGGATCTCAATTCAGTAATTGGTCTCGATAACAAAAACTACCCATTTGGAAGAACGATTGCGCAAAACTTAACAAACCAAATGAAATCGGCCTATGAGCAAAGTGCTCGCTATAGCCTGAACGCTGTAATCGCACAGCAATATCCAGGTAGAACTGGTGTTGATTTCAATCGAGATTTTAGTATTGGGGGGTGGAGTGCGTTTCTTGCGCAAACATTCATGAATAACAATCCTATTGGATTTGATTTTATGACACAAAGTGAGCTCGCTCGTCGTACTGCGGATACCTACTATTCTCCAGCACAAGACATCCGCGACCAGCTCGCTCGTTCGGGAGGATTTTTTGATCAAAGAATCTGTGTTCAAAAAGACCCAAATGATTCTACGGGAAAAAGATGTCTTCGCAATCAAGTACAAACCCCTGGTTCTGTTATCGCTCATGCTCTCACAAAAAATCTCGACACCACAAATGATCAACTCATCAATGGTCAGGATTTAAGTGTTGATATTACAGCAATTTTTGACGCGCTTACCAATCAACTCATCAACAAAGGACTCACCTCGCTTTCAACAAACGACTCAAGTAATCTCAATAATTTTTCAAACAACACGAATGGCGTCCCAACTATTCCAGGAGTTGTCGTAGACAACAACCCAAATGGATCTTGGGCAAATCAAAACACTGCCTTTAATCTATTTACTGATATTCCTCAAATAATGCGTTTGGAAGACAACACACGAAGTGCAACAAATCTACAAAGCGGTTGTCCTTCTGATACCGGTTTTGATCCAAATGGACAGTTTTGCAATGGAAACCCTAAACTACCACTTGGCTATCAACAAATTCTTAGTAAAGAAATAGAGGAACAATCAAAAGCTATCGATTCTATTTACATGCTCGACTACTGCGTTCCTGGACCACATCCTGGATGGGAAAATGAAATCGAAGCAAATGCACAAAATTTTGTCAGTAATCCAAACACCTTTCCAAAAAGTTCAAGCAAGAGTGATATGAAAAAATTTTTCAGCACTTATGGTAGCACGGTCGGAACAGTGACGGGTTTAGTGGCAGGAGCAGCACTTGGAACAGTTGTTCTTCCTGTTATCGGAACAGCGATTGGCGCAGTTATCGGTCTTCTTATTGGTACAGTACTAAGTGTTATTGGAAATGATACAAACACAGAAAATGAACAAGCATATGGACCCGTTATGCAGGGGTTACTTGGTCTTCAATTTGAATTCAATTCAGACGGCGCGGGAAGAGAGCATCTCAATGGACATGACCCTTCAGCAAATATCATCACCACATTCGCACATCGATACAAAGAAGCAGCACACATGGTATACGCGCCAACTGAGAATGAGGTTATACAGGCAAATCTAGCAAAAACAAAAGATGATCAGAATGTACGAGGTGGAACTATCGTTGGTGGTAGTAGTTCATTTACAAGTACCTATACAGGTGGAACAGTGGCAACCCCGCAGATTCCAGATCTTTCAACATCAAATAAAGCTCGTGCTGACATAATGCAAACTGGATATACAGCACTTCAAAATATGTCAGATGTTATTTCAACAGACAATGCTGAATTCCAAAATGCACAAAGTTACCGTGACAACATATCACAAAAAAAAGCAAATTTAGAAACGAGCCATGCGATTGAGCGACAACTTCTTTCCTTGCTTAAGCGTATTGATTTACTACCAACACTTAGTGGGTATCCAGGACCTACAGGGTCGCTTGATCTTGTTCCAACAATCTCACTTAATGGGGATAAAGTTGTTACAGTAAACCAGGATGATACCTATACTGATGCTGGAGCAACAGCAAAAGATACAACTGATGGAGATATCACAAACAAAATTATCACGACAAATAACGTAGACACTGCAACCCCAGGAATATACACCATAACCTATGACGTTATAAACAAAGCGGGGATTACGGCAAATCAAGTTACCCGCACTGTTCGCGTGCTTGATCCAAACAACTCGGTTTTACCAGACATACAAAACTATGCGGTAAAAAATGAACCGTTCTCAAAAACAAACCTATTGCCTGACATAGGTACTTTGGATGGATCAGGTACCGGATCAACACCTATACGTGATTACAACAAAGACTTGCTTGCAATCAAAAACATGAGAGATATTTCATCTTTTACTGACTACGAACTAGAACTCAGGGCGATCAATAATATTTTCAGTCAAATCGCACCATATATTCATGGAGTAGACGATCTCAATAGTGAACAAGCTGTTCTCGATACGATGATGCTCTCTTCAAATAATATTGCGACCTTTGATAAAACAACAGGGGAACTCACTGGCGGTGTTCTGAATCAATGTATAAAAACAACCACAAAGCCTGGATATAAGGGTCCAACTGCCCGCAAATTGTTTGCATACCTCGCATCAAATGATGGCACAATTAAAAAATTACCTGAATGGCTCACCACAAAACTTCCTCCGAGTCAGTCATTCCTTCCAGACTGGCACTTTGCACAAGGAAACGGACAACAATTGGATGGAAAAAATTGGTTTCCTGGCGATGGAGAACCAGCATATCCACCAGATATACAAGGTAAACAATTTACTTTCCATAATTATAATGGCAATACAATGAAATTGAATGGGGGCACAATGATTGTAGAAGTAAATGGACCTGTCTCACTTGATGATGATAAACTTATTCGAAATGATGATGTCGTCAATATGACCTGGCAACCAGTAATCAATGCAATGAAGGGTATCGAAAATCTCACAGGAATGTATTAGAATCAATAAACAATTGAACACGGGAACAAGAAAGCAAAACACACAATGAAACGATTCGCTCCACTTATTTTTACGATAGCCATCCTCGCTAGCACGTTGTTGCCTTTTTCTGCGACACTCACTGCAAACCGGGCATATGCAGACAATACAACTTCCGTAAACACCACCTATACTCCGCCACAAGATGTTCAAGGATATCTTGAAGAATGCAGTATAAAAACTTTTATTCCAGGATGTCTTGAACAACTAATATATTATATTCCGTACACATTCGGTTCATGGGCAATGTCTGTTGCGGCCGAGGCATTTGACGCAGCGGCAAATCTTACGCTTTCAAGCACGCTCTATACAACAGGAAGCAATTTCCTTGAAAAAGGATGGACGGTCACCCGCGACTTTGCGAATATTTTCTTTATTCTCATTTTGCTTTTCATTGCCTTTTCTTTAGTACTCGACATCGAGATTGGTCACGCAAACCCAAAGAAAATGCTGACCTCTGTTATCTTAGTTGCCATACTTATCAACTTCAGCTTTTTTGCTACCGAGGTTGTCATTGATATTTCCAACTCCATGGCGCTCGTCTTCTACAACCAGATCAGCGTGGTAAATGAAAGCGGGGGAGCAGTAAACAATGATGATGTTAACAAACAGCTAAAAGACACAAACAATCAATATATCAATGCAAGTGCTGTAAAACCACTGAGTGTTGCCTTAGTAAAAGCATTTACTCCGCAAGTTTTTTCAAACCCGGCGTTTTATGAAAAACTTAAAAAAGTTGGGTCAAGTGGTTTCTTTAATTCGAGTAGCAAAGTAGTAAATACAAGCGACAAGATTGAAGCGATGGTCATCATTCCAATCATGCTCATGGTAGGAATGATGTTTCTCGTCGTTGCATATAGTTTTATTGTGGCACTCATCTCACTCCTTGGTCGCCTTATTGGGCTTTGGATTGCAATTGTTTTTGCACCGCTCGCCTTTGTTTCCATGATTGTTCCATCCACAAAGGAAATTTCAGGATTTGGTTGGAATGACTGGAGTAGTTCGCTTCTCACCAATGCATTTGCAGCACCAATCTATTTCTTTTTCTTGCTTCTTATTTCGCTTCTCACACAAATTTCTATTGTTCCCAAGACAATTCCTGATTCGCTTTCACCTGGAATACTCCTTGTGCTTGTCATCATCCAATTTGCAATTGTTATGACAATGCTTTTGAAAGCTACTTCATACGTAAAGAAGGCGGCTGGAGAAATTGGCAACATGGTAATGAAGGGAGCACAGGTACTCGTTGGCGGAGCAGCTGGACTTGCCGCAGGAACAGCACTTGGCGCGGTGGCACTTGGCGGACAAGCTACAGTTGGGTTTGTGGGCAAGAGAATTTCTCAATCTGGAATGCTTAATAAATGGGCATCTGGTGAAGGTGGTGGTGGAAAATTTGGACGAGCCCTTAAGCAATTTACCGGAGAAAATGTTTTGAAGGGTAGCCAATTCCTTTCAAAATCAAGTTTTGATGCACGCCACACTGGTGTTGCCAACGCGCTCTCTTCTGCAACAGGTATTGGGCTCGGTAGTTTTGGAGCGCTCGCAGCAGCAAAAACCGCGGGTGGTCTTGAGGCCGCTGCAGCTCGCAAAGCAGAAAAAGATGAAAAGTTTGCAAATAGTCTGCGACAAAATTCCGCTCAAGAAGCAGAATTGAAGAAACTGAAAGGCGCTCGAGAAAAAGAACTAGATGAAAAAGAAGCGGAACAAAAACTACAACAAAAATTAAAGGAGAATATTGATGCTGAGGTTCGCACACAAGAAACAATTCGTCGTGAAGCTAGTGAATTAATGAAAAATCTAAATGCTCAAGGCATTAAACCAGGAGACAAGAGATATGACGATGCACAAAAAGCCTTTGATGAAGCTCTTGTAAAATTAAATGATGGACCCAGCGCACTCAAAAAACAAGCTGAGGATGCTCGAAAAGCTGCTCAAAAAATTAAAGAGGAAGCTGATGCAATTAAGCTTGGAAAAAGAAACGCTGATGGAACTCAAATTAAGGCAACTGAAGGGGAGACTAAAGCCGACGGAACAACAGTTACAAAAAAAGAAGCAGACAGTGGAAAAATTATCAGCAAAGATTCTTTGTCCCTTTCAGACCTTGAAAAGCTTGTTGAAAATAGTAAAAAAGCTCCTGCACGCGCATATCTCGCATATCAAGCAGAAACATCTGGCTATCATACAAATGTCACCCGAGACAAACTTGGTAACGTAACTGGTTTCCATGTAGACACCAGTCAACCGGGGGAAAGAAATTGGGCACGAGCTGGTATGCGCGTATTTGGTGCAGCAGCACTTGGCGGGCTTACTGGAAATATTGGACTGCTTACAACGGCTGTTAGTGGAATTGGTGGCGCAGTAACATTTGGTGTTGCAGCGGCAATGCGAGATGTACTAGCTGAAATGGGTGGAGGAAAAACAGGTAGTAGTATTGTGGCTGGAGAGGCTGCCCATCACACAGCAGAGCCAGGTGGCAAACACGAACACGAACATGGTGTCTATCACTCACCAAACAAAGACTTCTTTGATCAGTTGAAATCAATCTTTACTGGCGGTGGAGGAGGTGGAGGTGGATCCAAACCTGCTGCAGCTGCACATCATTAAGTAAGCATCTGCTTCCCCTCCTTGTCGAGGAGGGGATTGAGGGGAGGTGATTAAAATTTTTTAAATGCTACAATAATAAATATATGGCTGACGAAGTAAAAAAAGTACCTGTTGTCTCTAGTACAACAAACACTCCATCGGTAAACGATCCTCAGTTTGACGAAATAAAAAGTGAGCTTTTTACTCGTTTCGAACTTCTTCCTGATGATATCAAAAAGGCAATTACTGATGACGGATACCAAACAAAACTCCTCACTATTGCAAAAGAACAAAAAATGACCTATGAAGAACTTGGTATACTGGAGACAGAAACAACGATGGTACTTCTTGGAATGACAAAACCTGAAGATTATCGCGATGAACTGCAATTGCAATTGAAAAAGAACGATGCAGATATCGATACCTTGGTAAAAAAAGTAAATGAACAGGTATTCCTTCCTATCCGCGCATCACTTGAACGAGTATACGCAGCAAAAAAGGAACCAGCAGATTATATTCCGGAAAGTATTGTTACTGGGGTTGTAGAAAAAACACCTCCCACCACCCCGCCTGGAGTACCAGTCACCCCTCCTCAGGCAGGAAGGGAAATAATGAGCACACTGTCCACACAAGACAAATCAATTCTTGAAAAAACTGGTGTGGTGATCAATGAAACAAAACCTACTCCCAACCCTGTGCAAACTGCAGGAGTTGCAAATCGTAATGATTTGCTGAAGGGAATAGAAAACCCTCCAAAAGCACCGGTCATTGGAATGATGGCAAGCAAACTCAACACTACCGGGCCAGCCATGCCAACAAAATCGACCGATTACTCAATATTGAAAAATGCGAGTACTCCACCTCCCACAAATATTCCTGTCGCACCAAAAACACAAGGATCTGATCCGTATCGGGAACCAATCGGACACTAGAACAAGAAAACATAAAAACACGAGAACAAAAAATACAATTGTTCTCGTGTTTTGTTTTCATGATCTTGTGCTCTAGTGATATAATGACTCTATGCGATTTTCTGTTCCACAATTTATTGATGTTGAGGACAAAATTTTTGGACCGCTCACGTTCAAACAATTCGTCTATCTTGTAGGTGGGGGAGGAATGGTTTTTCTTTGCTATAAATTCTTGCCTTGGTATCTTTGGATCCCTCTTGGTCTTGGATTCGGCGGTCTCGGATTTGCACTCGCCTTTGTTAAGGTAAATGAAAAACCGCTCATCAATACGATAGAGGCAATGTTCAATTACGGTATCAATGACAAGCTCTACGTTTGGAAGAAAGAACACCCAACCAAAAAATCACAAGAACAAAAGAACAAGGAACAAGAAGTGCCCGTTCAATTACTCCCCCGAATTTCAGAATCCAAGTTGCACGATATAGCTTGGGGACTTGATGTTCTTGATAAGAGCTAAAAATAAAATAACACAAGAACACTAAAACAAAAGAACAAGATATATGCAGGGAAATACTTACAGAGAAACACTTAAAAATAAAATGGATCAGTATGTTCATTTTATTTATGGGATAACGAAATCATTTCCAAAAGAAGAAATATTCGGTTCAGTTTCTCAAATACGTAGGGCGGGGCTTTCTGTTGTTTTGAATTATACGGAGGGTTATGCACGAAGAAAACCCTTGGTTCTACTAAACTTTTATGAGATTGCATATGGCTCTCTTCAAGAGTCAAAATATTTACTTTTGTTTGCAAAAGACGAAAAATATATACCTGAGGATATATACAAAAAAGGAGAAATTATGGCAAACGAAATAGGTGCAATGCTTTGGAAAGAAATTCAATCAATAGAAAAATCTATTAAATAACAATTTTTGATTTAATGTTCTCTTGTTCTGGTGATATACTGTTCTCGTGGCTATCAGCGCAACAGCAACTCAAGAATTTGTTCCAATCAAAGAAGTCCGTGAAGGAACCATCGTTCTTAAAGATGGTGGTCTCCGGGCTATTATTGCCGTCTCATCAGTAAACCTTGCCCTCAAATCAAGCGACGAGCAAATTGCAACAATCAATCAATTTCAGTCATTTCTCAATTCGATCGATTTTCCTATTCAAATAGTTATTCAATCTCGCCGTCTTGATATTCGACCATATCTCCTTATGCTCGAAGGCAAAATGAAAGACCAGCACGAACCTCTCCTTAAACTACAGACCGCTGGATATATTAGTTTCATTCGTGAATTTACCGAACAAGTCGCCATCATGCGCAAATACTTTTACGTAGTTATTCCCTATGAAGAAGCAGCGATTTCAACAAAAAAAGGTTTTTTGGGTGGAATTTTTGGGAACAAACAATCTGGACAGACAAAACAAATGGCTGAAAATGCAAGCTTTGAAGAAAAGCGAACACAACTTGATGAGCGCGTAAGTGTGATCGCAAATGGACTTGGCAGTGTTGGTGCTCGTACTGAGCGCCTGCAAACGGAGGAGGTGATCGAGCTCTTCTACAAGACATTCAATCCTGGAGATATTCAACCTGCAGTAAAACTCGCCGAAGTAGTAAATCAATAACCAATGAAACGCAAAAACACCAGAACAACTAAACAACAAATGCAAAAACAAGAATGTCTTTCTGGTTATTATTGTTTTAATGTTTTTATGATTTACTGATTTTATGTTTTCACTATTTGGAAAAAAGAAAAACCCAGCTGGGGAATCAACCCACATTCAGGCAAACGCAATGCCTATTTTTCCTGAGCAAATTTACGAAGCAGCCTCACTTGAACTCAAAGACATCATCGCTCCTTCAGCACTCAAAATCGAACCAAAATCAATCAACCTTGGAGACAAAATTGCACGTACCTATTTTGTTATTTCCTACCCATCAACACTCACCGACAATTGGCTCTCTCCAGTCATCAACCTCGACAAGGTATTTGATATTTCAATAACAATTCATCCTGTAGAAACTGCACAAATTCTTCGTCAATTTCAAAAGAAAGTAGCCGAGGTACAAAGCCAAATCATGGAACGTGAAGCAAAGGGAATGGTGCGCGACCCAATGCTCGATATGGCGAACAAAAATCTTGAGGATTTGCGCGACCGTCTCACTCAAGCACAAGAAAAAATGTTTGATGTTGGACTCTATCTCACGATTTACGCCGATAACGAAACTGAATTGTATAAAATTGAAAATGAAATCAAATCAATTCTTGAATCAAAACTCATTTACTTTAAGCCTGCACTCTTTCAGCAAGATGATGGATTTAAGAGCGTGCTTCCACTTGAAGACGATCGTTTACAGATATACCAAAAGCTCAATTCGGAGCCACTCTCGAGTTTTTTCCCATTTGTTTCGTTTGACCTTACGAGTGACAAAGGAATTCTCTACGGTGTAAACCGCCACAATTCCTCACTCATTATTTTTGACCGTTTCAGTCTCGACAACTACAACTCAATTATTTTTGCTACATCGGGTGCTGGAAAATCATACGCCACAAAACTCGAAGTGATTCGTTGTCTCATGTTCGATACCGAAGTGATTGTTATCGACCCAGAACGTGAATACGAACGTCTCGCCGAAGCACTCGGTGGACGCTACTTCAATATTTCGCTCAACTCTGGAAGTCACATCAATCCGTTTGACCTTCCGCTTCCTGGAGAGGGGGAGACGGGTAATGACGTGCTTCGCGGAAATGTCATCAATCTTGTTGGACTCTTTCGTATCATGCTTGGCGGACTTACTGCCGAAGAAGACGCGCTCGTTGATCGCGCCATAATGGAAACATATGCGGTTAAAGACATCACTCCGGATTCTGATTTTTCTCAAATCGAACCGCCGCTTCTTTCCGATTTCGAAATGGTACTCTCGGGCATGGAAGGAACTGAATCAATCGTTTCTCGTCTTTCAAAATATACCCACGGTTCGTGGGCAGGGTTTATCAACCAGCCATCAAACGTAGACATCAACAAAAAATTTGTGGTTTTCTCTGTGCGCGACATGGAAGACGACCTCAAACCTGCAGCCATGTATATCGTGACCCACTTCATTTGGAACGAAGTTCGTAAAAATATCAAAAAACGACTGCTTGTAGTGGATGAGGCATGGTGGATGATGAAATCCGACGATACTGCCTCGTTCTTGTACTCGATTGCAAAGCGCGGCCGCAAATATTTCTTAGGACTTGCCACAATCACTCAAGACGTCGGAGATTTTATGAAGAGCCCATACGGTATTCCAATCGTTACGAACTCATCACTGCAACTTCTCTTGAAACAATCGCCATCAACGGTAGATGTATTGCAAAAAACATTCAACCTCACTGATGAAGAGAAATATCTGTTGCTTGAATGTAACAAGGGGGAGGGAATCTTCTTTGCTGGACTCAAACATGTGGCGATTAAAGTGATTGCCTCGTACACAGAAGACCAGCTCATCACAAGCGACCCGTCACAAATCCTAGCATTACAAAAATCAAGAACAGAACTCGCAGAAGCTGTATCTGGAACACCTCCGGTTCAATAAAACAAAAAATCACGAGAACACTAGAGCAAAAAGCCCCGCGCTACGCGCGGGGCTTTTTGTTACTTTTTGTTTTTATGTTCATTGTTCTAGTGATATACTGTTTCTATGATACGCAAAGCGTTGTTTACTCTCACTTTTATTGCAATCGTTGTACCAGCTATTTCATTTGCTCAGGTGAACGATCAAATTTCTGTTTCTACTGATCCAATAAATCCTGGTGCAAACCAATCCGTCACCGTAACACTCCAAAGTTATTCTCTCGATCTTCAATCGTCTGAAATCGATTGGTCTCTTGATGGAAAACGAATGAAAGGAGGTATTGGAAACAATACGTTTACTTTCACCACAAAAAGTATCGGTTCACCGTCAACAGTTTCTGTAACAGTTATTCCTATTGGAGTTCCGCAAATAACCAAAACAATCACCATCAATCCAATGTCGGTGGATATTCTCTGGCAGGCAACCGATTCAATCGTACCTCCGTTGTATAAGGGCAAAGCAATGCCAACATCAGAATCTCAAATAAAATTTGTGGCTATTCCTCAAGTACAAACTGCTGGAGGATCGCTTGTAGCAAGTAGTTCACTTATCTATGACTGGAAAGAAAATTACATAAGTGATCAGAGTAATTCCGGTTATGGAAAAGATTTCTTTATCACTGCGATGGACTATCTCAATCCAACAAAAGATGTGAGTGTATCGGTAGGAACCCGCGATGGAGGAACAGCTACTGATGGCACGGTGGAAATTAAACCGATCAATCCTGAAGTTCTTTGGTATGCATCGAGCCCTCTCTACGGTCCGCTCTTTTCTGCAGCGCTGGGTGACAGTTACACTGTGGCCGGTAACGAAACTTCTCTCGTTGCAATGCCATACTTCTTTTCACCCTCAAATCCTGCATCAAATCTTTTGAGTTACGCATGGCAAATCAATGGAACGGCGGTAGACACACCAACAATCCCAAATTCTCTCTACCTGCACCGCGATTCAAGCTCGACCGGGAGCGCAACGATCGACCTTTCTATCTCAAACACCACAAAGCTTTTTCAAGAAGCCACTACTCATCTAAATTTGTTGTTGCAATAAGTATATGAATAAAAAAATATTTATTTTTCTTTTTGTTATACTTTCTTTTTTTGTAAAAATCCCATTTACATCTGCGGGTTTGCAACCATTCCCCAGCCCAACAATAAAAATTGTCTCTCTGGGTGGAGAAAACTATTCGATCGAGTTAACTTTTACAATGGATTCAGTAACATTAGAATCCATTAAAGACAGTCCGTTCCGTGTATCCCTAGCTCATAAAAATAGCAAGAAGGGTGCTACTGTATCAGATTCAGATACAATGGAAACATGTGCAAGAGAAGGCTCAACTTCTTTATATACATGCCCAATACAAAACTTAAAAAATGGGGATACTGAGGTTTTTCAGGTTGGAATAAATAAAAATACAGCTTTGGGTGTTTCCTGGTCTCCTTTATACCAACCAGCAACAACAACAATAAATGAACCAGTCTCAACACCTTCATTCACCCTTCAAGGAAAACCTGTGGTAAGTGGAATGACTGCAACTGCTACAGTAAACGCCTCAAACCTTCCAGCTCAAGGCGGAATATATTACCTTGAATTAGGAGATGCGATGTCAAAATCAGGTGCAAGCAACTACACATGTACAATGAATTCAGGTTTACGTTCACCAGAAATACCTGCTGGACATGGAAATCCAAATACCATCAGTTACACATTCACATTGCCACTTCCCGGTGGGTACTGTGTTGGATTGTTACAAAAAAATCTTAATGGGAGTGTGCGAACCCCCGATGGTGTTCCTGAATATTTTCCTGACTCATTATTTTTTACAGACGGGGTCACTCCACCTCCTGGAGCAACACTTAGTGGAACAGCAAATAAACTTGGTTGTGTAGCTGGAGACGGCAATAGTGGATACTGTTTACTCGCACCGCTTCCTGGAATTGGAGACCCGAATACTGGATATATCGATGTTACCAAAGGCATGGGTAACTATATCAACATGATTATCCGTCTTGTACTTGGTCTCATTGGTGTGCTTGCAGTATTTATGATTATTGTTGGTGGTATCGAATACATGTCGACGGTTTCGCTCGGAGAAAAAGAGGGTGCAAGAACCCGTATTACCAACGCACTATTTGGACTTCTCCTTGCTCTTGCTTCATATATTCTCTTAAATACAATCAATCCTAACCTTGTAAGTCTGAAAGTGGCTATTCCAAATGCAACTATTGAATATGCCTCAGATGAAGGAAATGAAACAAGCGATATAACCCCTCCAACTCCAAACATTTCTGGTATTCAAGTTTTCCCAAGCGACACAGCGCAAAATCTGGCAAAACAAATACTGAAAACGCCGGCAATTACCTACCGCACACTTCAAGATGAAGCTACAGCAACACCAAAACAAAATATTGAAGATACTGCAGCTGGCAATTCTGCTATGACAAGTAGTAGAGGAGATGTGGGAGCTCAAAAGGTTGCGTTGGCTGCTCCAATGCTTACTGGATTACTCACAGCTGCAAAATTCTCTTCAATAGAAATTACTGAGATCACTGGGGGAAAACATAGCCCTGGATCAGCACATTATTTTGGTAGAGCGTTTGATGTTACTGCATCAAAAAATGACACTTCGAGAAATATACAAGTGATGAATGCTTGTCTTGCCGCAAAAGCAAAAATGAGTCAAATATTTGGACCCTGTTCAGGCTCTTACCGAAGCGATGGAAAATTTACAATATGTGCCGATACAGGGTATCTCACAAACAAAGACCATCAAACACATATTCACTGTGGCTGGTAGCTCTCGGTTGAATTGAGTCACCCTTTATACTTTATACTTGAGCTTTGCATAAGTGTCCCCTTATACTTTATACTTGATTTACCCATGTCTCGAAAAACAATTCTTATTCTCATTGCAATTCTCCTCGTCGCACTCGGTGTGTGGTTCTATTTTTCGAGCGGAACTCCTTCAGGAACAAATTCTTCTGGAACACAAAAAAGTCTTTTGAGTTCTCTTTTTCCTTTTGGCGCGGGGACCAACAATCAACAGAACATAAAAACACAAGAACAAGGAACAACAAATCCAACTGAAGAGACTCAGAGCTCGAATACTCCAGATAAACTCATTCAAATATCAAATCGATTGGTTGCTGGTTTTATTCCACTTGTCACAGACACTACACCCATCATTAAACACGACATTGGTGGCGGACCAGAGTCACAGATTACTCAAAGTATTTTCCCAACAGTTCGTTTTGCCGAAAAAGGCACGGGGTACATTTACGATATTGATGTAAAAGGACAGAACGAAAAAAAGATTTCTGAAACAGTGATCGCTCGAACAGCAGAAGCTCTTTTTGCAAACGGTGGTGTCAACGTATTGCTCCGCTATATTAAAACCGACAATACAACTATTGCCTCATTCCTCGGCACTGTTACAGCACCAGCAAATACCAATGCGGTCGGCACACTTACTGGAAATTTCCTTGAGGAAAATATTCCGACTGTCACAACATCACCTGACAAAAAGAATTTTCTCTTTTTAATACCAACAAACACGGGTATCGCTGGTATCAGTATGAAAGGCGATGGAAGCGGTAAGAAGCAATTGTTTACGAGTTCTTTCTCTGAATGGCTCCTCGATTGGGGAACGAGCCCAATGCTTACCAGCAAGGCTTCTAGCACTGTTCCTGGCTATGCATACACTGTACTTGCCGGTGGATCACTGCAAAAAGTACTGGGCAATATAGATGGCCTTACTACAAAGATTAGTCCGGATGGAAAGACACTACTCTATAGCGTTTCTGGTGGAGGAAGTCTCAATTTACACATCCTAACGCTAAAAACCGGAGTTGATACAAATACCGGTCTTACAACACTTCCGGAAAAATGTACTTGGAATACAACGAGTACTGTCGTTTATTGCGGAGTAGGTACGGCAATAGTATCAGCAGAATATCCTGACTCATGGTACAAAGGTGTCACTCATTTCACAGATTCATTTTGGAAAATAGACACAACCACAAAAACCACGACGGAAATAAATACGGGGGAGGGAAACAATCTTGATGTAATAAATCCAAGCATCGACCCAACTAGTCAATATCTTATTTTCATAAACAAAACAAACGGTAGTCTTTGGTCTTTACAACTCAATTAATCACAAGAGCAAGAGAACAATGAATTACCCCGAGCTTACGCTCGGGGTATCTTATATAGAAATACAGCAAAGCTGTATTTCCTTGTGTCCAGAGAGCCCAGGACACAAGAACTCGCTGCATCACGCGACCTTACGGTCGCGGTATTGGGTGGAAGCCCAGCGTAATAAAACAAAAATCAAAACCGCGCCTGGCGCGGTTTTGATTTAGTGTGTTTATGATTTCTTGTTCTGGTGTTTTTATGTTCTTGTGTCTCGATATCGAATAACAATGTGTCGTTTCATTCCATCACCCGCTGATTCGGTGTACACATCAGGGACTTCTCCGAGGAACTCGTGAATGATGCGGCGTTCGTGTGGAGGCATTGGGTCGAGATCAACACTTGATTTAAAATACCGTGCGCGTTCTGCCATCATGTGTGCGATGGTTTTTAAATTGTCGATTTTCTTTTTCTCAACATTATTTGCATCAATCACCACACGTGGTCGAACTGTTTCTTCACGCATGATTTGTTCAACAACTTTTGTTGCCAAGTGATTGAGTGCAGTGAGTGCTTCACCATCACGATTTGAAAGAAGGCGAGTGTGCGGGGAAGTAATAGAAAACCAAATAGTATTCATTTTCTCATCATACGAAACAGTAACATCAGCCTCAGTAAAACCGAGTTGAGCAAGCATGCCTTTTATATATGTATGTATTTGGTCGTGTTTCATAGCGTATATCTCAAATCCTATATTTTGTATCAATTAGAGGAAAGCCCGCCGATAGGCGGGCTTTTAAGAAAGATTAAGCTTGTTTCTTCGCCTTCATCTTGCTTCGTGTGTAGAGCTCCTGACCTATAGTAAAGATATTACTCGTAATCCAATAAAGCGCAACTGCTGAAGGAAAAAGGAAGTAAGAGAGTCCGGCAGTCATAATAGGGAGTCCATAAATCATTTGTACCTGCATATTCTTGGCAAATTCGGCTTGCATACCAGTACCTGTTGGCTTTGCCTGACGACTCTGCATAAGTTTTGCTTGTACAAACTGTGTTACTCCAACCAAAACAGCAAATACAATACTGTGCTTCACCGAAAGATCGATAAATCCCAAGAAGTGGAGATTGATGAGTGCTGGCTGGTGTACAAATGAATAGAGTGTCGCTGGTTGAACAATAGTAAGGATTCCAAGAAAGGCTCGATAGAGAGCAATGAGTACCACAGCCTGGATCAAGAGTGGCATACAACTTGAAAACGGACTGATATTCTTTTCTTTATACAGTGCGAAAATTTGTTTGTTCTGTTCGGTTTTATCAGTAACTTTTTCTTTGATAGCAGCAACTTCATCTTGCACACTAGTCATTTTGATCTGGCCTTCGATTGCATGCTGGTTGAGCGGGAAGAGGGCGAGTTTGATAATAATTGTAAGAATAATAACCGCAAGACCAAGGTCTCCGTGTGGCAAAATACCAATACCAAAGATCAGTGCATTGTAAAAAGGCTGATAAAAAACAGCGGTCCAAAAAGTGTGTAACATTGGGTCATTATATCACTAGAGCACGAGAACATGAAAACAAATAAAACCACGCCAGGCGCGGTTTTATTATATCGTGTTTTTATGATTTTTTGTTCTGGTGTTCTTGTGGTTCATGGAACCAGGTCTACACCTGGTGTATTGCGTGGATTACAACGAAGAAGTCGTTTTGATCCTAGATAAACACCTTTGATGGTGCCGTGTTTTTCAATAGCTTGCTTCATATATTCAGAGCATGTCGGGTAGTACATACACACCTTCCGATTAAGACCAAAAAATCGTGGAATACGTCCGGTGTCAAAAGACAAGAACTTTTGGTAAAAGATAATCAAAAATATAAAGGGTTTCTTAGAAATTGTGGTCACTGTTTTTATGATCTTTTGTTTATTGTTCATTGACTCTATATATTCGCGCTTGAATAAACGCTTTTTTGAGTTCTTCCCGCATTTCAGGAATGGTTGTCTTGATATCTGGGTTTGTATAAGAAACGAGGGCTACGGCAGTTGGGGAAAGAAAGGGGATAAGTGGTCGCACAGCATCATACCCTCGTCGGCGAAGCTTATTTCGAAGCACAGCTTTTGGTGCAATCTTCTTTGAGGCGCTGAAGGATACTTGGGGAGCTGTATGGGAAGGAATTTGTGTATACAAAACAAGAAAGCGCGAAGTTTTTAACCTTCGGCCCTTGAGAAGATGCTTTTCTATCGTTTGCTTCGTAATACGCGATCTCTTTGGAAGCATGTAATGAATTTCTAAATCCTAATGTCTAATTTCTAAAAAAGACCTAGGTATAAAGAAAATTAGAGTGCGATTTTAGCGCGACCTTTCTGGCGTCTCTTTGCCAAGACTTTTCGTCCGGAAGTAGATTTTGAGCGAACGAGGAAACCGTGGGTTTTTGCTCGTTTTCTCTTTTTTGGCTGGTAGGTAAATGACATAGAGCCAATATAGCACAAGAACATAAAAACACAAGAACAATAAAACAAAAAATATGAAAACCTGACTTATAGCTATAGGGTGTGTGTTGGTGGTCTAATGTTCCTTTGTTCTTGTGATTATGGTTCTTGTGATCTTGTAATTTAGTGTTCTATTGAATTTTTTGTTTTCATGTTCATTTGTTCTTGTGTTATATTGGTTACCCACAGGTTATCAACAGAGATATGCATCGATATTTCTACTCAAAAAAACCTCGGCCTATATAATCGAACTTATGGATCCCGTAGTAGAAAATGACATTAAAGAAGCGGGACTGTAAGAGTGTGGTAAACATAAAAAGAAAACCGTTACTAGTATTAATTTAGAAAATGGGTCGCTTCTTTAAGAAGCAATGTCATTTCTCACTACGGGATGGATACAAAAGAACTCTGGGACCACTGTTTAGTCGAGATTGAAAGTGAAGTTTCAAAGGCTAATTTCAGTACTTGGTTTAAAAACACTTCATTAGTAAAAGAAGATGCCGGAACGGTGTTTGTTGGTGTGCCAAATGAATTCGTCAAAGACTGGCTTTCAAACAAATTCCACAAACTCATCATGCGCGTACTCCGAAACGCATGGGAACACACTCGCAATGTTGAATACATGGTAGTAAAAGGCGATCCAAAGTCGCACAAAATTGAAGTTTCAAGCCAATTGAAGCCAGATTTTGCTATCAGCCAAGAACTTCCTCTCAAAGACCTCTATGTAAACAAGGATGACAACCTCAATCCTCGTTATACGTTCGATACATTCATCGTTGGACCATTCAACGAGCTCGCATATGCTGCCACACAAGCTGCAGTGGCTCGTCCAGGTAAGCAATACAACCCGCTTTTCATCTATGGATCGTCTGGTCTTGGAAAAACCCACCTCATTCAAGCAGTAGGGAATGCTATCAAGGAAAAATATCCAGAAAAAAAGGTGTACTACATCACGCAGGAAAAATTTACGGTTGATTACATCAACTCAGTACAATCAAACCGTGGTGCTGGAAATACTTTTAAGGAAAAATATCGTAAGTATGATGCGATTATTATTGACGACGTACAACTTGTAGGAAAAGCGGAAAAAACCCAAGAAGAATTATTCCATTTATTCAACAGCTATCACGAAGCAGGGAAGCAGATTGTCTTTTCTTCTGATAAACACCCAAACTTTATTCCGGGATTGGAAGATCGTATGCGCACTCGTTTTGCGCAGGGTATGATAGTGGATATTACCGAGCCTGAATATGAGTCTCGTCTCGCAATTTTACGTTCAAAAGTACAAGAACTTGGACTCAACCTTCCAGATGAGCTTATGGAATACATTGCAAGCGCTATTGCCGGTAATGTGCGTGAGCTCGAGGGTAGTTTGAATGCAATCGTGCTTCAATCTCAACTCAAAGGACGTTTTCCAACACTCCTTGAAACAAAAAACCTTCTAAAAAATAGTATCAAACAAAAGAAAACCGCTTCCGTAAAAGAAGTAGTGAAGACGATTGCTGACTTTTATAATGTAGAAGAGGCTTCTATTTACGAAAAGACTCGCCGAAAGGAGATTGTGAAGGTTCGCCAAATCGTGATGTTTATTCTCCGTGAAGATTTTAGTGTGTCATATCCACTTATTGGACAAAAACTCGGGGGAAAAGATCACACCACTGTTATCCATTCATGCTTAAAAATAAAGAACGATATGAAAAACGACATGCTTATTGCTCAAGAATTAGATCAAATACGGGCATTGTTCAAATAATTGAAGGTTTTGGGTAAAGGTCTGTGGAAAAAGGGTGTGAATATGTGGAATGAATGTGAATAAAAAGAGTGATTTAAAACAAGAAAAAATAGGTGTGTGTATAAGATTCTCATTATCAACAGTTGTATAAAAGAAAAAATACAGATTATAGGTTTACAATATAAAGGTATTTCAATCTTATACACATTTCCACAGGGTTAATAGTAATAGTAATTTATATATATATGATATTCGAAACTACTGTTGAAAAACTCATAACTATAATTGAAAATGCAGATCGTGTGACAGCACGAAATGCATCACTCCCAGCACTAAGTACAATTCTTATGATTGTTTCCGGGAGTTCTCTAAAAGTACGAGCAACAAATCTTTCTCTTGGAGTTGAATTTGAAATACCAGTAAAAAAAGAAAAGGATGGTGTGATTGCACTCGACGGAAAAACACTCTATTCATTTTTAAGTACTCTTCCAAAAAACGAGAAAATAAAAATAGCACACAATGAATCAACCCTCACTCTCACCACAGATCACAATCGCACTACAATCAAAACTCACCCATACGAAGATTTTCCTACACTCCCTTCTGTTTCAGGTACTCAAATTCAAATACCACAGAAAGAATTTATTCGCGGTATAAAAAACACTTACTTTGCATCCGCTGTTTCTGATATCAAACCCGAGATTGCAAGTGTATTTATGTGTGCTGAAAAAAACACACTATTTTTTGTGGCTACAGACTCATTCCGTCTTGCTGAAAAGAAAGAAACAATCAAAAAAGCCGTAGAATTTTCTCCGATTCTCATTCCATATAAAAACATTATTGAAATTGCTCGTATTCTTGAAAATAAAACAGAAGAAATAACACTTTCTATTAATGAAAATCAAATCGCAATAACGATTCCAGGAATATATATCACCTCACGACTTACTTCTGGAAGTTTTCCAGATTATAAGCAGATTATCCCCAAGGAATTTCTTACTGAAGTCGTAGTGTTGAAACAAGATTTACTTACTACACTCAAAACCGCAAACATTTTCTCAGATAAATTTAATCAAATTACGTTTTCTATTACGCCTTCCAAGAAAAAGTTTGAATGTGTATCAAAAAATTCTGATGTTGGTGAATATTCTGGAGTAATCGACGCAACCCTCTCCGGAGATGATGTCTCAATCGCTCTCAATCAACGCTATTTGATTGAATGTCTCTCATTCATCCCTCAAGACAGTATTACAATTGGACTCAATGGTGGCAGCAAGGCGGTCGTTATACGCGGTGTAGGAGATTCTTCATTCACATACCTCCTTATGCCGATGAATAGGTAAACCCAGGTGTTGGGTGTTTGGTTTTAGGTGTTAGAAAAATACAAATCAATTTTAAGATGATTTACTATTCCCTTAATCCTAATCCCTTTTCCCTACAATGAAACAACTTAGCGAATTTTTAGAGCGATTTATAAAACTCGCACAATCAAGCGATGATGCAAAACAAGCAATCATTGATGCCTTACAACAATCAGGTGTTCGGGTAAATGGGGGATTAGAAAGTGTTGTGATTCGCGGGACGATAGCCACACTTAAACTAAGTCCAATTCAAAAAAGCGAAGTGTCACTCCGACAAGCAAAAATTATTGCGCTCCTAAAAGAAAATCCCTTAACCAAACACCTCACAGTAGTGAGGTGAACAAAAGAACAATAATTAAAAAAGCACCGCGGGCGAAGCCCGCGGTGCTTTTGTTCTTGTGTTCATTGTTTTTATGTTCTTCTGAAGATATAAATATTTTACTGAATATTTATCTCTTCAGAAGTGGTCCCTGTGGATTCAACTGTGTCAGTTCCTACCACCATCAATGTATTTGTTCCTGTTTGGAGGTTTGAAATCTGTTCAAGAGGAATCGAGAGGGTGGGGGTTGATCCATTTGTAGTACCAACATAATTATTGTTCAAGAACACATCCATTTTTTTAAGTGCATATGCTCCAGTAGAAGATATTGAAACAGTGATCGTATCTTTTGTTGAAACAGTGCTTCCTTCCATCGGATTTGTTATTTTTATATGTGGTGCATTTGCAAGTGTGTGTACATCGTCATATCCAGCAGGTTTTTGAGCGAGTGTCACAATAGGGTATTTAGAACTATTTACCTTCCACCAATCCTGCACGGCCGTTTCCCAGTTGTTGTAGAGAGATTCACCTTGAGAGTTTCCCAAAAATCGATTGCGTGGATCAGTACGATTTACCCAATGAAGAATGTCGTGTACCTCAGTAACCACATATTCTTTTTGAGTTGCCTTTGGAGTCTGTGCCGTCGCAAGTTTTCCAGAGATAGTATCGACAACAAAACTCGTGTTTCCTTGCCAATATCCACGAAGCACCGGAGGAAGGGTGGCATAATCCGGATCAACCTCGGGTTTTTCAAATGTTTCAACCGGATAATTTTTTAGTGCCTCTTCCATAAATTGGTGCCAGATCGGTGCAGCAGTAATTCCTTTTCTCATAGCAGTGTTGTCATTTTTTCCAGCCCATACACCAGCAACGAGCGATGGTGTATATCCAATGGTCCACAAGTCTTTATAATCGTTTGTGGTACCTGTTTTCACTGCAATCTGATGGTCGGGGAAGAAGAGTGGAGAAGTCGGGCTGTAGGTCAATCTACGCGCATTGTTGTCGGTGAGCACATCACTAATTTCCAAGGCAGCATTTTTAGGGAGTACTTGCATTGGATTGTCTTGCCAAGTTTCAAGCGTCGCTCCAGTATTGTCAGTAACCGAAAGAATTCCGTTGTATGGATGACGAACGCCGTTGTTGGCAAAAACCCCGTATGCACTTACTGCTTCGAGTAGCTTTACTTCACCACCTCCAAGTACAAGCGTTAGACCATAGCGTGACGAATCGGCAAGAGTGGTAATTCCCATGTCTTGTGCGGTTTTAATTGTATTTTGCACACCCACCATATAGAGCATTTTTACCGCAGGTACGTTCATAGAACTTCCGAGTGATGTGCGAATATCGAGCGGGCCATGATAGGTTCCGTCGTAGTTTACTGGCATATAACATTCATCTTGTTTTGTGTTTGCATCTTTTGGATGGCCATATGGATTACAACTTGCGTTGAATTCTGTTGGTACATCAAAAAGCACAGTGTCTGGCGTGTAACCATCTTCAAATGCCGTTGCATACATGTATGGTTTGAACGAGGATCCTGGCTGACGACGAGCTGTCGTCACATTGAAGTTTCCATCGATCTGCGTGTCGAAATAATTTCGGGAACCAACCATGACCAATAGTTGTCCTGTCTTTGGATCAATCGCCACAAATCCAGCGTTCAAATCCTCGAGCTGTTTTTTGTCGCCGGTGGTATATTCTGCCACCGCGTTCTCGGCGATTTGCTGGAGATTGTAATCGAGTGTAGTAATCACTTTGAGTCCGCCAGATTCTACAGTATCGACTCCATATTTTTGTTCAAGATAATCTTTGATGAAAAAAACAAAGTGTGGAGCTTTAATGCCTTGTGATTGTTGTGGCTTAAATACAACTTGTTCCGCTTTTGCTTGTGCATATTCTGTATCAGAAATAAATTTCAATTCATGTTCGCGAGCAAGCACGAGATTTTTGCGTGTTACCAAATCATCTTTATGTGTTCCGTAGGGAGAATAGTGTGTTGGTGCATTGGGAATAGCTGCAAGATAGGCAGCTTCGGCAACAGTCAAATCTTTTGGATCTTTGCCGAAAAATGTTTGTGATGCTTCTTGAATACCAAAAATATTTCCGCCATACGGAATTTCGTTGAGGTAAATTCCTAAAATTTGATCTTTTGAATATGAGCGTTCAAGCTTGAGCGCCAAAATAATTTCCTTGAGTTTGCGTACAATCGTCTTGTCACTCGTGAGAAGACTTTGTTTGATTACTTGTTGAGTGATAGTTGATCCACCTTGCACTGCACCCGCATGGGTAATGTTGGCAACAAGTGCGCGAAGCATTGCTTTTGGCTGAACACCAATGTGTTGATAGAAATTTGAATCTTCAATGGCAACAGTGGCATTTTTTATATTCGCTCCCATATCAGTATAGGGAATAGAGGTGCGGTGTGCGTCACTTCCCAAATCGTACAACACGATTTGCCCAGTACGGTCATATATTTTTGTGGAATTTACTTGTTTGCGGGAGTCGAACGAAGTGAAGTCGGGAAGCTTCATAAAGCTGATCCAAATGATGAGCACGCCAAAAATAAACGCCCCGATTCCGAGCACTGCGAATAATGTGTTACGAACATGATGCGTTTTTATGTTTGCTAATGCCATTCCAGTATCATATCACGACCCAAGGACAAAAAAGGGCATTTATGGTACAGTGCTTTTATGAAATCTGTAGATATTGAAGAATTATTTTCTCGCGGAGCTGCGAGTTTTATAGACCCCGACAATGCATTCCGTAAAAAAGTGGAGGCAAAAATTGCGGGCAACTATCCAGGCGATATTGTTATCAAAATCGGTATGGATCCAACACGACCAGACATTCATATCGGCCACGCCGTGATTCTTCGCAAACTTCGTTCATTCCAAGATATCGGCTGTAAGATCATTTTCCTTATCGGCGACTTTACTTCTCTCATTGGTGATCCGACCGGCAAAAGTAAAACTCGCCCCGAGATTAGTCAGCAAGAAATCGAGAACAATATGAAGACCTACCTCGACCAGGCAGGAAAAATTCTTTCACTTGATCCAAAGGTATTTTCTTGGATTCGCAATTCTGATTGGTTTGTTTCTATCAACGACATTCTCGCTCCCGACAATCGAAAAGATCTTTCTTTTGGAGATATTTCCGTTTCTGTCGACAAACCACTTCCTGGTACACATATTTTGAACAAGGCGAGTTATTGGGTGGAGACACGCATGCAAAAAAATGCGATTCACAGTTTTTCATTCCTCAACGTTCTTTCTGTGCTTCGTCATGTTACCCACGCACGTCTCATTGAACGTGACATGTTTCAAGATCGTATAGAGAAAGGGGGAGAACTCTACATGCACGAAATGATGTATCCAGTATTGCAAGGAATCGATTCCACTGTCCTCGCAAACATTTACGGATCATGTGATCTTGAAATCGGAGGTACCGACCAGACATTCAACATGCTCATGGGACGCGATGTTATGCGTATGAACAAACAAGAAGAGCAATCAGTGCTCTCTATGGATATTCTCGAAGGACTTGATGGAAAGGAAAAAATGAGTAAATCACTCGACAACTACATTGGTATCACTGATGAACCAAACAACATGTACGGCAAGGTGCTCTCTATTCCTGACGCACTCATTCCACGCTATTTCGCACTTGCCACATACACACCGCTTGCCGAAACAAAAGAAATTGAAAAAACACTCGCGAGTGGAAACACAAATCCGCGTGACTTAAAGATGCGCTTGGCACGAGAAATCGTTGCAATATACCACGGTGAATCTGCCGCAGAAGGCGCAGAAAAAAATTTTGTTGAAACGTTTTCACAAAAAAAGATTCCAGAAAATGTTTTGGAAATCTCTGGAGAATTTACTTCGATTGTTGACGCTATGATGAAAGCCGAAGTTGCTGAATCAAAAACAGATGCACGTCGTCTGATTGAAGCAGGTGCAGTGACATATCTCGAATCTGATACAAAAATTACTGACGCAACGACTGTACCAGAAAAAGGTACGTATCGTGTTGGAAAGATTCGTTTTTTCCGAATCGGGTAGAGTCACAAGAACAAAAGATCATCAGAGTATAAAAACACGAGAGCAGATAATATAAAAACAAAAAATACAAACCCCGCGCCTGGCGCGGGGTTTGTATTAATGTTCTAGTGATTATTGTTCTCGTGTTCTAGTGATTTTACAAGTCTGCTGTAGGCAAATCACTCTCGTCATCGTCTTCTGTGTCGACATCATCATCGGTGAGGGGAATATCATCTGCTAAAAATTCATCATCGATGTCCGTATCATCTGTCAAAGCAGTTCCGGTAAATTCTGGATCTTCATCGGATGGGCGAATTGTATCTTCTTCAAATTGCATACTAAGAAAAAATTATAAGTAAGTAAAATAGTTTTCGAGCGACCTAATAACGACCTAATAATGTACAGTTGTAACAGATGCAGTTTTTATTAGCAACACCTGTTTTACAAAAAAGTGTGGATATCTAAAAGAGTATGCGTACACAAAATGAATTGGCTCTTTTTATCGAATTTTTGCAATTGCAAAACAAGTGAGCGCTACAGCGATTGCATCCACTTCATCGTCAATCATTTTGCGTTCCGGAAGTTTGATGAGACGTGGCACCATGTCCATCACTCCGCGCTTGTCACTTTTTCCATAACCAGTAACCGCTACTTTTATTTCAAGTGGTGTGTATTCAAAAATAGGGATGTGCGCTCGAGCACCTTCATACAAAAGTACACCACGGGCCTCCGCTACCACCATCGCTGTTTTCGTGTTTGTTTCAAAAAACAATTTTTCGATTGCCATACCATCCGGATTCCATTCGGTGATCACACGAGCGACTTCTTCTCCCAAGAGAAGAAGTCGCTCGCTGTGCGAAATTTTTGCCGATGTTTTAAAACACTCAGAAAATAAAAATGTTTCCTTGTTGCCGATTTTTTCGATTACCGCAATACCGATTCGTTCAATTCCTGGATCAATTCCTAGGATTCTCATAATGTCTAATAACTAATTTCTAATTTCTAAAGAATTCGCCTTTGACTTGAGCGAAATGGTAACAAAGATTTTTCGAAGTTCTTCAGCTTCTTTGTATAGTTTTTCTAATTCAGTTCTATGAACTTCTGTTTCAATAAGTAGTCGCAACCAGTACTCTGTTTCCTGAGCTTCTTTTTTGCAAATACCAATTTTATGTTCAAAATCCTTTCTTGACTCAGCTCCATCAGCCTCATGATAGTTTGCACCAATGCTTGTTCCGGAGCGAATACATTGCAAAATTAAATTTTGGTTTGTCATATTCCTTTGTATTTTTTTGAGAGAAAAGATTAGATTCTTGCTAAACAAAAAAGTTCTTTCTTTCAAATCATATTTTTTTGTATTGCCATTAGACATTAGAAATTAGAAGTTAGATATTGGGTTACTCGGCGTTTGTTAGTACTTCTTGCACCTCATTATTGTTTTCTAGTTCATCAATGAGTTTTTCGAGTGCAACACCATCTTCTTCGGAGAGGGGAACAGTCATTGTTGGAGTAAGTTCACCATCTACTTTTTGAAATGCCCACATAACACTACCGATGGATCCAAGCGAGGAACCATTTTTATCAAGTATATGACGAATCTCTTGTGCGGCGCGATTGCGTGAATCGGTAAGTGCTTCAATAATGATTCCGACTCCGCCCGGACCGTAGGCTTCGTAGACGATTGTTTCCAAATCTTTGGCTTCAGTAGCTTTGCTAATTGCTCGTTCAATAGTATCGACTGGCATATCTGCAGCACGAGCTTTATCGATAGCACTGCGTACTGCTACGGCATTGCGATCGCCACCAGCCACTTTTACCTGCGCGGAAATCATACGGGAAAGCTTTCCAAAGAGTTGGCTTCGCTTACTATCGCTCGCACCTTTTTGACGTTGTATTTGTGACCATTTGTTATGACCTGACATATTGCCCAGTATAAATTATCTTTTTCTAAGTAGAAAGGGTTTGACAAATATATAAAAAGGAGGATAATCGAAAAAAACTAACGCTTATGTATCGCAAACATTTACAGTTTATAACAGAGTTTGGTCCAGCAAACTTTATAATTAGAAAGCAAATAGATCTCGGACACATAGAAGACCAGGATGTCTTAGATTTTATAAAAATAAGAACCGGAAAAAACTCCTTGGACGAAAACATAAAATATGAGCTGAGGCGCTTACGGAAAAAAGATATTCGATACATTCCTTTCGGTGTGATTAATATCACAAAACCCGAATTATGTGTCGAATCTATTGAATGTTAAAACGATATTGTATTTATTTATACAGCCCTGCATGCAGGGCTGTATTTTTTTAAAACCAAATATCCGGGTATTGTATAAACACAGCAACATGCTAGTATTTGTTTCAAATCCACCGCCCATGTTCTCAATACCAATCGCCCTCCTTATTTACAAATGCCGGCATTTCGTGATGCTTTATTCTGTAAAAGCAATCATTGTCGTCGCCAACTGTATCGATGAATTACACAGATCAAAAACAGGTATGTTTTTTATCAAAACAGCAGAAGCATTTGCAAAATTATCAATGTAACAGCCTGTCACTCATGATAGGCTGTTTTTCATTTCCAGATTTAGATTGCTTGTATTCCTTAAAAAGAGTGCTATTGTGAAGAAAAACTATTATGAAACTTATTGATTTTAGAAAAGATCTCGATACATTCAAAAATGAATTACAGGAGATTTTTGGAGAAAACTTCTCTCAGATAACAGAATTTCCACTTCCATTGTTTCCCGCGCTCTTCTATTTCAAACAACGGTTTAAATATGGTGAAGAAAAGGAGTATACAGTGACCCATACCCATCGTATTACGAATATTGATCCATCGAGATACCCATTTCGTGGAGCAATAGGACTCGAGAAGGATTCTTTCTCTTCATGCAGTTTCGTACTCTACGGCGGAAAATTTGAAAAGAGCGAAGAAGACCAGCTTATGTGGGTGAAAGAGGTGTTCCGATTGCGCGGAGGGATTTTTGATAAAAATATGCCAGCTTTGAATGGCGAAGAAAAGCTCAATATCAATGCACAATTTGATTTTTCCTTGTTGCTTGATACAAAAAAAGAATTGCAGTTTATTGCAAACATGTTCTCTGAAATAGCAGATTTATATGATTTGATGAATTCAAAAATTGAAAGCGTAAAACTATAAAGTAAAAATCCCCATATTACGGGGATTTTTTTGTTACTCAAACAAGTTTTTTGGAATACCCTAAAGCAAATTATTGCTCGGGCGCGTCGAACCCTAAATGTTCGTAAGCCTTTTTTGTCACCGTGCGTCCGCGAGTGGTTCGCTCAAGGAGTCCGCGTTGAATGAGATACGGTTCAATCACTTCTTCGATCGTTGCTTCTTCTTCACTCGTCGCTGCCGCAATCGTGTTGAGTCCCACTGGTCCACCATTGAATTTCTCAATGATTACTTGGAGTACTTGGCGGTCGGATTCTGAAAGACCGAGTTCGTCGATACCCAAGAGGGAAAGTGCAAGAAATACAGTTTTTTTATCTAAATCTTTTTTATGCACCTGTGCGTAGTCACGGCAACGTTTCAAAAAATAGTTTGCGGTGCGGGGAGTAAAGCGCGCACGTTTTGCGATTTCTGCTACGGCATCATCGTCAATGGTTACGCCAAGCACTTTTGCTGAGCGATGAATGATCTTCGCAATTTGTTCTTCGGTATAAAATTCCAAACGAAATGTTCCACCAGAAAAACGTGAGCGGAGTGGGGCAGAAAGAAGCGCGATGCGTGTGGTTGCTGCGATAAGAGTGAATGCAGGAAGGTCGAGTTGGATTGTACGAGCGCTTGGACCTTTGCCGATAATAATATCGAGTACGCCACTTTCCATGGCAGGGTAGAGGACTTCTTCAATAGTCTTATTCAAGCGATGAATCTCGTCGACAAACAAAATATCTCCCGGTTGCAGGTTTGTAAGTATGGAAGCAAGGTCGCCAACTTTTTCAATTGCCGGCCCACTCGTCGATTTGAGCGAGCGTCCAGTTTCTTTTGCAATCAAATGGGCGAGCGTTGTCTTTCCCAATCCTGGTGGACCATAAAAAAGAATATGTTCGGCAGGATGATTGCGTTCCGAAGCAGCTTGCAAAAGAATTTTTAAATTTTCTTTGATGGATTCCTGACCAATATACTCATCAAATGAGCTTGGGCGGAGTGTCTGGTCAAGATATGAGTCGTTTTCTTTTTTTTCTTCGTTATTTTCCATTGTTTTTTAGAATTATTTAGCTTCGTTTTGGTGTTCCTTTAGACATTAGTCATTAGACCTTAGGATTTGGGTTATAAATGACCACTCTTGACATTTGCAACCTGCTATGCTAGACTAGCAGTAATTAAATCAATACCCACTTTATACACAGGGTATACACACAGTATACCACCTGGCCCCATAAATTTCTTTCGGGACTCAGGGTACTATAATTGGGAGGCGATTTTTTATTTTTTAGGATATACATAAATGGCGCATTTCTGAATCAGCAGATTCACTCTTGGAGGAAGTTGCTTCGCTCGTTTGTTCCCGCAATGTACCCCGTGTACATTTTGGTCACAAGCCTCGCTCGCGCCTCGAACTGCATCCATTTCTGTTAAATCCTATTTAAGAAGGCATAAATCTCTAAGTGATCAAGTTTTCGGACTGTATAGGATCTCGTAAAGGACGTTTTGGCTCCCAGGCTCGTTTCTGGAAGTGCTGCAGCTATCCTCCGCGGTCTCCTTACTTTTAACACCTAGTTGTTGAAAGGATTATTTAGAGATTTATGCTTTTTTTGTTGTCAAAATAGTAAAAAAATATGTCGTTTTGAAAGACACGAAAATTTTTTGCTAAAAATTTTCTCTGTCCGTCGCCGGTCGCTCCTCCCAAGGTCTTTCAAAACGACATACTATTTTTACAACAAAAAAACAAAACTCTCTGGGTGGGGAGATGGGGGAAAATGTGAACCCAATACATTGCTAATGTTGATACTAGTTTTTTATTTATGAAAAAACCACCCAAATAATTAGGTGGCTTCATTTTTTGCTACAAGCGCTGCAATTGAAAAAATTGCAGATTTACTTTTTTGAGGAAGGATATCTGGAAGAAGGATATTGCCATAGAGTTCTATTAGTTTTATTGGCATTTTTTCCCACCAGAAACTAAAGCGTTCTTTGTTGCTCATGTGTATAGAGGGTGCTTTTCTTTCAGATAAAATGACTGCATCTCGCAAAAGACAGATTTTTTCATAGGAATCTCCTTTGTATTTTTCACTCAACCACAGCACATACGGAAGTTTGCGGATCAGGCATCCTTTGATAAAAACAAGTTTTAATAACTCGGCATACCAGGCAAGAATTTCTTTTTCTTGTTTATTTGGTCCGCGACTTGTTTCCGGATCGATGATAAGACCAATACAACAATTACTCTCATCTACAATGTTTAGCAAGCTTACATTGAGTTTTTTTATTCCACCTTCAGCTCGCGGGTTTGGTACGAGCCCAAATTGAGTAATGAGAGCAAGGTTTAATACAAATTGAGCAATCGCTATGTCTAGTATTGGATGTTTTGATTCAACACAGACAATTCCTTTTTTAAGGTCATTTTTAAGAATCAAAGAAGATGTATTCATAAGAGTTGTTTTGCTTACTTATACTCAATCCTGCTCCGTATGTCAAAAATTCATGCATTGCTTTATTTTAGGGAAAGGTGTTTACTGAAGAAAAATTGACAACAGTATGGAAAATCAAAATGTTCCACCATTGACGCTTGTTCCTCGTGTTATTGATGAGGAGACAGAAAAATGGCTTAAAAAATGGATAGAGTATATTAAAAATGTTTCTCCACGGATTCTCATTTCATCAATATTAGATGAGGATTTTAAGGAAAGAAGAAGATTGTTGATGGAAAGTATCCATCTGTATTTATGTGATGGCGACCCTAACGACACTTCAACAATTACAAATCTTAACGAGAATGACATATTATTTTTTCTCGCCATCAATCTTGCTCTTGGTGCAGAACCCCAAAAATATGCATTTAAGGATATTTGCATTTTTTGTTCAAAAGATAGGGCATTTTTTACTAAATACGAAGGATTCGATTTTGAAAACGAAAAATTTTTTCTAGGACACCGTCCAGAGGATGAGGACGAACATTGGTCTTCCTCATATTGCCACGATGTTATTTTTAATAAGTGGGAAGTTATACTTCCTATGTTTATCAACAGATTCGCTGAGGAGTGGAAAGAAAAAGTACCACCATTTCCCGGTACACAATGAATTACCCCGAGCTTACGCTCGGGGTATCTTATATAGAAATACAGCAAAGCTGTATTTCCTTGTGTCCAGAGAGCCCAGGACACAAGAACTCGCTGCATCACGCGACCTTACGGTCGCGGTATTGGGTGGAAGCCCAGCGTAATAAAAAACGGTTTGCGCTAAGCGCAAACCGTTTTTCTTTTTGTATTTTTCTAGAAACTAGACCCTAGAACCTGCCATCACTATTCTTCCGTGAGGTCGACCACTGACTGCACTTCTTCGATTGAAGTAATTCCTGAGAGAATTTTTACTACACCGTCTTCTTGCATATTAAATATTCCTTGTGTGTTGGCGACGCGCTTGATTTCGCGTTCACTCGGATTTGTCGGAATAATTTTCTCGATTGCCTCATCTGTTTTGATTGCTTCAAAAATTCCGATACGTCCTTTAAATCCTGTGCCACTACACTGATCACAACCAGGAGCAGTGTAGAGTTTGATCGGCATATCTGCGGTGAGTTTGTAAGCAGCAAGATCTTTTCCTGCGTCGCTCGCACCTTTCAAAATTTTCCGAAGCAATGTTTCTTCTTCTGGTTTTATTGGTCGCTCAACTTTACAGTTTGGGCACAATTTTCGCACAAGGCGTTGTGCCATTGAGAGCGAGAGAGCAGAGACAAGAATTTTTGGATTGACGTCGAGGTCGATGAGGCGGGGGATAACACCAGCAGCATTGTTGGTATGCAATGTTGAGAACACAATGTGTCCGGTGAGCGCCGATTCCACCGCGATTTTTGCTGTTTCTCCATCACGAATTTCTCCCACCATGATTACATCAGGATCTTGACGCAGTGCACCACGCAGTCCTTCCAAAAAAGAATAGCCTGGTTCTACTTGTGTTTGAATGATACCCGGCAAATGGTATTCCACTGGATCTTCAATGGTGATGATTTTTATTTCCGGAGAATAAATTTTGCGCAAGAATGCGTAGAGTGTTGTTGTCTTTCCACTTCCTGTCGGACCGGTAATGAGAATAAGTCCATTTGGTTTTCGGATTTCTGCATCGATGACGGAAAAGAGGCGTGGTTCAATACCGATATTTGCGAGATCTACCTGAATCGATTTTGGATCAAGAATACGCATCACGATGGATTCGCCGTATTCTCCTGGCACAGTAGAAGTACGCATAGAAATTTCCACGCCGTCGAGAATAACACTGAAGCGACCATCCTGCGCGCGAGTGACAATGGTGAGTTTGAGTCCGGCAACGAGTTTGATGCGCGAGTTCAAAAGGTGATAGAACTTGGGATCAAGAAAAAGAATATCTTGCAGCACACCATCGAGACGATAGCGCACACGCATGCGTTTTTCTTCTGGCTCGATGTGCACGTCGGAACACTGAAGCGAGATTGCGCCGGCAAGAATCACTTCAAGCAAGTGTGAGGTCGTATGTATTTCGTGTGCGGCGGTGATTTGGTCGACGAGTGTTTTGACATCGGCCATTGTTTTGATTTTTTTCTGCAGATCAAGCAATGTATCGCTTGAAACTTCAAGACCTCCACGACGTGATTCTTCGGCAAAAGAAATTTCTTTGTAGCGCGCCCATGCTCGCTCGAGCGAGGCATGACTTGCCATGTAGGGAATAGCTTTGAATCCTTTGCGTCCCAAATCTTCGAGATATGCTTTTGTTGCGTCATCTTCTGGTGAGAGTACGGCAACATGTGCTTCTTTTCCAAAAATTTTAAATGGAGCCACCATTATTTTGCGTGCCTCGGCCTCGTCGATGAGGCGAAGTGCCTCATTTTGCACTGCAGTTGTAGACAAATCGACGTACGGAATGCCATATCTGTTGCTTGCAAGCACGGAAGCGAGCGCTTCCTCTTCTTGGGCTCGATATTCTTCTACTTTTTTATCAATTTTGTCGTCGTAATCCTGGGGCATATAATTTTTTATTGGTTTGGAATTTCACCCTTTAAATACAAGGTGAAAATGAGTTTGTAAGAAGTACTTGTATAGTATAGCGCATAACGAAGCGAGAGGCGATAGACCCCTTGACTTTTTTCTCAATCTGGTGTAAAATATATTCGAAAATTATATTTATTCTTTAATAAAAAAACAAACAAAAACCATAAAAAACGTAGCTTATGAAGCAGATTTTGTTATTCGCCATCTGTGTGATGGTAAGTTTTTTTGCAAATGCAAAAAAAAGGCCGTATGCTGGCCATGTTTACAAACATACGAAACAAGAAATTGTATCGTGTGCAGATCTGGATTCAGGTCTGACAGATAAAAAATTTTTTACACACCATGCAAGAGGCTGGAACAAGAATCTTGATTCAGTGGCTCTGGTTACAAACGGGGAAATAACATCGGAAGGTGTCTATATTCCCGTAGTTGGTGGTGAAAAAAAATTTCTTCATTATGTCGATGTAAACGACATGAAAGAAATATTCAGTCTTTCCCGAGTGGTTTCCAGCAAAAATATTACGACTGTTATGACCTCTGCTTGGATTTTTGAAGAGCCAGGTTATATCTTTTTTGAAAGGCGATTGCGTAAGATCAAAATTCCCGAAAAAAAAGATTCTGTTAGTGAAAGTTTTTTAGCAGAAAGTATTGGCGAGTTCTATAAAATACCGGAACTTAACACAATATTGTTTCTTTTTTGCGGTGATATTTGCTTGAACCCGAATGTTTTGCCAATTTTTCTTCAACCAGAAAAAGTAGAAAAAATGGAGGAAAACCGGCCGTCAAAAGAGGTAGTACGCGAGAACGTTGAAGATGTGGAAAATATTGAGGATGACAATCAAACCGTGATTGTTAAAAAAGAAACAATTGTCATCGAGTCACAAAACCCAGCGTATTCAGGAGTGTCTTATGGAGCGTCATCCTATTTGTCGTTTGGTTTGGGTGTGGGTTTGTATTGTGGAGTGTCGAGCACGTACGGTATTTCGTATCCGTTTAACTATGGATATCAATATCCACCGTGTTATTACTCAGCATGTTCAAACGGTAGTTATTCTCCGTCTTCAACTACGGTAAATAACAATTTTTACAACACGTATGTGGCTAGCACCACAACTCGTGACCATGGTGTTACGCAAAACAGCCCCGGTGTAAATGGGGGAATTCATGGTGTGACACCCAATGGTCATAGTAATGGCGGAGGTCACAACATTACTCCTGGTGGAAATAATAACAGTGGAAGCCATTCCGGTTTACCCAATGGCTCCGCCGATGGTGGAAACCATGGGATCTCACCAAAACCAGGACGTACGAATCGCTCGCTTGCTTCAAATTCGAATCAGAGGCATTATGCGAGTAATGAAAGGCATGGACTGGGACGAGCTCTGTTTGGCCCATCTCGCTCGCATGGTGACTATGTTCATAGTAACCAGCGCTCTCAAGGAAGAAATTATGGTGGCGGACAGCCGCAAAATTATTCCAATAATGGAAGAAGTTTTGCAGGTGGAGGCAATGGCGGTCAACGCCAACAGCCAGTAATGATGCAACCACAAAATCGTGGCGGAGGCGGTGGTGTACAACGTATGTCTGCTCCAGCGCCACAAAGCCGTGGCGGAAATTATGGTGGCGGAGGACGTCGCTAAGTTTAGTTTTTTAAAAAAAGTATCAACCCGAAGTTTTTTGCAAAACAAAAAACTTCGGGCACTATTTAAATCTTTAATGAGAGTTGAGGATTTAACGGTGCGTTCGAAACACCTACATTATAAAAATATTATTAGTATGAAAAATAATTATATGAAAAAAATATATTCATTCGCCTTCGGCTTGCTTATGCTTGCCGGCTTTGTTGTATCTGCACCAGTTGCACATGCTGCATTCAATGACGGTTCGCTCGGTTCAGATTGTCCAACACTCACTGTTGGCCATGCTCTTTCTGATGGTTGTGCAGGTCTTAGTACCACAGCAACTCCAGGATCTACTGTAAACGTAGTTTTTTACATTCATAACACCAATGTAAATTCTGCTGACAATGTTGTGCTCCGTCTTTCACCACAGTCTGCAAGTTCTACAACTTCACAGACTTTTTCTGGAAGTATTACATCAAGTAATGCAGGCAGTACTTCAGGTTCTGCTTCAGTAACTATCAGTTCACCAGCATCGCTTTCATTCAATTCTGCACAGTGGTATACAGACAAGAACAGCTACACCACTCCACTTCCGAATGGACAGACTGGTTCTGAAATTTTTGGTAGTGGTCTCAATCTCGGATCAATTCCAGGATATGGAACTTGTGCCTATGTTGGTGGCGTACGCGACGTATTTTGTCACCAGGGATGGTTGCTCGTTTCGTTCAACGTTTCTGGTACAACCTCAGCTCTCTGTAAAATAAACTCATTCACTTCAAGTGCAGGTACAGGCACGATTCCATCTGGATCAAGTGCAACACTTTCTTGGGATGCACCAAACTGTAATCAGTTCTTGCTCTCGGGCGGAATATTTAACACCACTCCAGCTGGTTCTGGTGTAAGTACTGGTGCGTTGTTTCAAACAACCCCATACACACTCACTGCAATCGGCTCAAATGGTATGCGCGATACTGCGGTTACCACTGTAAATGTTGGAACAGTTTCTACTGCGTGTTATATCAACAATTTTTCTACAAGTACTCCAACAGTAACTACTGGCGGATATGCCACACTCAATTGGAATTCAAATTGTGCGACGGTTACAATTACTGGTCCAAACGCACCAGCAACCTCAAATCCAAATGGTCCAATTACCGTTGGTCCACTCTACAGTGCAACAAACACATATAGTATTGTTGGTTACAGCACTTCTGGTCTTTCAACTACAGCTACGCCAGTCACCGTGTATGTAAATACAATCGCAAACAACTGTACTGCAAACCTTTCTGCAAATCAGACTTGGGTTTCAAGTGGAATGTCAACAGCACTTACTTGGACAAGTTCAGGTTGTACGTATGTAACAGTTTCTGGTCCAAACGGAACACTTTCTTCTGGAGCAATGTATGGAACTGTCCAGACTCCTGCAATCTATGGACCAACAGTATTCAATCTTGTTGCGGGTGGTACAAACACCGTCAATCAATCAGTTACTGTTTCTGTAAACAATAATCAGACAGGAACAACTCCTGTAGTTTCAACCTATGCAGCAACAGGTGCTGTAGGTACTACTGCAACACTCAATGGGTACATTAGTACAAATAATAGTTGTGGATGGCCATACTACTTGTGTGGTTCTTCATACACAAATTATTATTTCCAGTACGGAACAAGTCAGTACGCACTCACCATGCAGACTCCTACACAGTCATTCACTCAAAATTCAGGATCTGTATCTGCGTATGTAACAAACTTGCAGCCAAATACAACATATTATTTCCAACTTATCGGTTCAAATAGTAATGGTCTTGGATACGGTGGAATTCTTTCATTTAATACATATGGAAATGCATACGTACCAATCACTGCCATTACATCTGTTGCAACCAATGTTGTTTCAAGCTCAGCTCGTCTCAATGGTGTAGTTACAGCTCCACAAGGAGCAACAAACGTGACTGCTCACTTTGAGTATGGAATCAGTACAATGCTCGCTCTTCGTACAAACGATCAGATTGTTTCTGGTAATGGTGCGACAAACTACTTCGATACAGTGAATACATTGCCAAATACAACCTACTACTACCGCATCGTTGGAATTTCAGGAGGACAAGCATATTACGGAGCAACTGTTTCGTTTACGACACCAGCAGCTGACACCGGTACTGTTGTTGTTACTCATGTAACTTCTGGAACAGGAAATGGTTCAGCATATGTTTCGCTTTCAATCACTGACCAATCACAAAACGTGTACCCTGGCGATACAATCAATTACCTTGTTTCGTACCAAAACATTTCAAAAGTTACACTTAGCAACGCCGTGCTCAATGTTATCTTGCCAACAGGTGTGACATTCCGTCAGTCATCACAAGGTGTGCTTACAACAAACAACACTGTTGCGGTAACGCTTGGAACACTCATCCCAGCACAACAGGGAACAGTTTCAATCACCGCTGTTGCTGATCAGGGTATTGCCGCTGGAAACAATTTTGTAACCACTGCAACACTCGCATTTACAACACCTTCAACCGCACAAGATAGTGCAATCGCATATGTATTGAACAACACAGGATCACAAAATAGTCTTGCTGGTCTTGCGCTCTTTGGAACAGGATTCTTCCCAAATTCATTCTTTGGTTGGATTATCCTTCTCCTTCTTGTTCTCATCCTTGCTCTCATCGCACGATACTTCTATCATCGCGCAAATGAATCAAAGGCCGCTGTACAGCAACCAACGTACAACAACGGAGGACATGGTTCATACCCAAACAACAATTTGCCTCACTAAGGAACCCAGGCGTTAGGAAATACAACACACGGGGCGCTTTCCAGAGGAAAGCGCCCCGTGCTAGTATTCGGATGTCATCCTGAACTTGATTCAGGATCCTGGTCTTGAATTTATTATGCAAAAAACATTTTCAAAAACCGAAATCCCAAAAATCGCCAAGGCGATTTTGGCCTCCCTAAAACCTAAAACTAAACACCAAACAGCTGGTGGTGCAACTGTAATCACACTCTCCGGCGAGCTCGGAGCAGGGAAGACCACACTCACGCAAACAATCGCTCGTGACCTTGGCGTGAAAGAGAACGTGATTTCTCCTACCTTTGTGATTATGAAAAGCTACAAGATTGTTGATTCGAGATTTAAAACACTCGTTCATATCGACGCATATCGTCTCGATTCTGCAAAAGAACTTGAGCGACTTGGATGGGCTGCATTAATCGCCGACCCAGAAAATTTAATTCTCATTGAATGGCCGGAGCGAGTACCCGAAGCTATCCCAGCAACCGCACACAAGGTTTTTCTCTCTCATAAAAACGAGGACGAACGCGAAATTCGATTCGTGTAATGTGCTTGTAACATTCTGTATTTGTGCTATTTTGAAGGGGATAATTGGATTTTCAACTTCTTTTAAATATATATAGTTATGAAAGATGCATCAGGAATTTTTTTCGAACCAGGCAAGTGGTCTGAGTTTAAAAAATATAATTCATCGGTTGTGTATAAGATAAACAACATATATGAACTTGTTTTTGCCGTTGATCAATTTGTCTTTTTTAAGGACGATACTAAAGATAGTAAAACAGGAATAATAGATATTCCTCACCTCGGAGAAATAAAAAAATCACTTCTTATCGCTTTTCTTGAAAAGAATCCGGACATCGCAGAGAAGGAAGGAATTATTTTTCAAAAAAGAGAAATTAAAGAGAAGCTCGATCTCTTTGGCTATAAAGATTCAACCAACAGTAATCTTTTAAGTCGGAGTGTTGTTGTGAAAGGAGTTGGTATGCCAGTGTTTGGTTTTACCTCTTTCATAAAGTTTCATTTATTAAATGAAGAGCAATTTCAAATACTCACCGACCTTGCTCGAAAAAATGAAATACAATACATCTATAATTTTCTAATCAAATTACTCTATCTTCAATAAAACCAGGCATAGCCTGGTTTTTGTTTTGACTTTCCTAAAAAATATTGTAGTATAACCTCAAACAAATTTTTTAAAAAAAATGAAAAAGATATTAGGTATTAAATTTACGGTAACGACAATTATATCCGTAGGATGTTTTCTCGCGGCCGTAATTATCGGCCTAACGTGTCTTGCAGGAAAAATTTTTTTCAAGACAGAAGATTCAGTATATATAACCCAGTATGTCTGGTTGGGGTATATGGCTTTTATTTTTTTATTTATAGCCATTATTGTTCCTTTGTTTAGAAGGCTTTGGGTATATTTGAGAATAAAACACAATCCATTGCTCAGAAAGCTGTGGATGTACTCAAAAATTACACCCTTATTTAGGAGGTTGTTGATGTATTTGAGAATCAAACATAATCCGATTGATGGTCTTGCAACAATATTGCTTGCAGTATTTTCTTCCATACCACTTGTTTTTTTGTGGTGGATAACTTTTTTTCTTTTAAAAAGGTATCCAATAGGTAAATACAAAATAGTAAGATTTACTTGCAGGGTTACAACTATTCTTATCGGAGCGTTTGTATTTATTCATGGTAAACGTGATAAAAATGCACCCTTTGTGATTGCTCCGCACACAGCGTGGCTTGATTACTTGCTCGGCATACTTATTATGGATGAAGATGAACTATTTAATATTGTATCTGGGATCAATCTAAGCGATCTAAAACTGCAAAAAACAAAACCAACATTTTGGGATAAATGTATTGCAATTACAATCGGGAGATTGGTGAGGGATTATTCAATACCGATTGATAGAGATGATGAAGAGTCTCGCAAAAGGGTGGCATTGCGAATTATTCGTGATGTAAAAGATGGAAGAAGTATTATGCTGTATCCCGAGGGTACACGAATGCTTAAATCTAAAATTAAACAAGGTGTTCTATTGCAAGATTTTCAGGACGGAATATTTCGAATTGCATTCGAGATAAAAAAACCTATCCAACCCGTTGTGTTTATTTGGCCAGTTATGTGGCGAGGAAAAGGAGATGATTGGTGGGGTGTTCATCCTGGTCGCACAGACTTGTATTACTTACCTCCAATAAATCCTTGCGAATATGAAAATTACGAAGAATTTCGTGATGCCTGCTGGAATGCAATGTATGAAAAACTAAAATCTTCAAAAAAAGTGCAACGTTTTGTAAAAGAATTACAAGTAAATTAGTAAAAAGTCCGTACCGAGATAATCGGCCGGACTTTTTTATTTATCTCAATCCGCGTATACTTTCACCATGCCTGAGAAATCTAAAAAAACTACTAAATCTGCCAAGCCTGCCAAGGCAAAACGACTTGTTTTGCTTGATGCCCATGCCATCATTCACCGCGCCTATCATGCCATGCCTGAGTTTGCGAGTAGTAATGGTGAGCCCACGGGTGCCCTCTACGGCATTTGCTCTATGCTCATGAAGATAGTGACCGATCTCAAGCCCGACTATATTGTGGCGTGTTATGACCTTCCACAAAAGACCTTCCGTCATGAAGCCTATGAGGCATACAAAGGTACTCGTTCAAAAGCTGACGATGGGCTCGTTTCGCAAATAAAGCGTTCACGCAGTATTTTCGAAGCATTTAATATTCCCATGTATGACGTGCCTGGTTTTGAGGCCGATGATATTTTGGGTACGATTGTTGCGCAAACAAAAGCCGACAAGAACATCAACATTGTGATCGCTTCCGGCGATATGGACACACTGCAACTTGTGGACGACAAAAAAGTGCAGGTGTTTACTTTGAAAAAAGGATTGAACGATACCGTTATGTATGACGAAGATGCAGTCGTGGCACGCTTCGGTTTTTTACCGAAACTACTTCCTGACTACAAAGGACTTCGCGGTGATCCTTCCGACAACATTGTTGGTATTGCTGGCATTGGAGAAAAGACAGCTACCGATTTGATTGTGCAGTTTGGTTCAATCGAAGATTTATATAAAAAATTGAAAAAAGATGAGGCTGCAGTTTTGGCAGTGGTGAAGCCACGCATTGTCGAACTTTTGAAAAATGGGGAAGAGGAGGCACTCTTTTCAAAAACACTCGCCACGATTCGTCGCGATGCGCCAATCACATTTGAACTTCCAAAAAAAGAATTTATGGAAGGCGTGGAAGTAGAAAAAATCGAAGCCCTATTTCGTGAGCTCGAATTTCGTGGACTTACTCCACGCGTGCACACTATTTTTGGCAAATCAGAAGCTACCGAAGCAAAGGAACAAGAAGCGAATGAGATTATTGATCCTGAAGAATTGCGCAAACTCGCTATTGGACTTTGGTTGCTCAATTCTGACCTGACCAATATTGGCTACGGTGATATTTCAAGTTATAAGGGTTCGAAAAATTTTGCCGAAGGGAAAGCAAAAATCCTCGCCGATATTAAAGAGCGAAATCTTACTTATGTGTATGAAGACATTGAGCTTCCCATCTTGCCTGTCGTTGAATCGATGGAAAAGTACGGTATTAGCGTCGATGTGAAAAAGATGGAGAAACTATCGGTGGAAGGTCACAAAGAACTTTCTGTTATTGAGAAAAAAATTTGGGGATATGCTGGACGTGAATTTAATATCAATTCTCCAAAACAGCTCGGTGAAATTTTGTTTGATGAACTCAAAGTAGGCGAAGGGTCAGGAGTCAAAATGAAGAAGACTGAAGGGGGAGCGCGCTCGACTCGTGAAAGCGAGCTCATGAAATTGCAGGGTATTCATCCGATCATTGATGAGATTTTGCAGTATCGCGAACTTTCAAAATTGCTCTCTACCTATATTGATACATTGCCATCACTCGTTGCTCCCGATGGACGGCTCCATGCCACATTCAACCAGGCGGGCACTACAACAGGACGATTCAATTCTTCAAATCCGAATTTACAGAATATTCCCGTGGGTGACGGTTTCGCCAAAGAAATCCGCGGAGCATTTATTGCTGCACCAGGACATACTTTTATTGCATTCGATTATTCGCAAATCGAATTGCGTGTTGCCGCGCTCATGTCTGGCGATGATTATTTGATTGATACATTTGAGGCAGGCAAAGATATTCACTCCGCTGTGGCGTCGCGTGTGTTTGGAGTACCGGAAGACAAGGTGACACATGACATGCGTCGTAAGGCAAAGGTGATTAACTTCGGCATTTTGTATGGAATGGGTGTGACTGCACTGCAACAAAATCTCGGTACCGACAGAAAGGAAGCACAATCATTCCACGACAATTACTTTGCTAGTTTTCCTGCGATTGCTGGCTACATGGAGAGCACGACTGAATTTGCTAAAAAGAATGGGTATACTGAAACACTCTTTGGTCGTCGCCGTTATTTTCCATTACTGAAATCACCACTGCCATTTTTGCGTGCTGGTGCTGAGCGTCAGGCAGGGAACGCACCACTGCAGGGTACGGCAGCCGATTGTATCAAGATTGCCATCCGCGATGCCGACCAGGCACTTCGCAATGAAAACCTTATCGACAAAGCTCACCTTGTACTTCAGGTGCACGACGAGCTCGTGTTTGAGGTGGAAGAATCAGTCGTAGACAAAGTTTCTGTGCTTGTGGAGAATGCTATGAAAAATGTACTCCCACGAGAATTTTTGAAAGGCAAACGACCTGTGCCACTAGAAGTCCATGTCTCAGTGGGTAAAAACTGGGGTGAATTAAAGTAAATTCCTAAAAGCCCTTATTCGGTTGTCACTTGACAACCGAATAAGGGCTTTGATATTATTAGCTGATGAATAATAATGACTATATTTCAACAACCGATCTTGCTCGCATACTAGGGGTTACCAGACAAGCCATTCAAAAAAAATTAAAGGGAGAAGATGAGCTAAAAACCAAAGAAGTTGGTACTGGTTTTTTATATCAAATTGGGAGTTTACCTCAATCTATTAGAGATAGAATAAAAACAGAACAAGAAACAGCCAAGGAAAAAGCAATTTCGAAAAAAATCGGTGATAACCATCATGATCTTAATTTTGAGAAAGAGCTTTGGGCAGCCGCAGACAAACTCCGTGGAAATATCGATGTTTCCGAATATAAAAATATTGTTCTCGGACTTCTTTTTTTAAAATATATTTCTGATTCATTTTACAAGCGTCGTGAAGAACTTGAAGTGATGACTCGTGATACCAAAAATGAGGATTTTTATGTTCCAAATGATGAATCACGCAAGCAGATTCTTGAGACAAAAGATTTTTACACGAGCGTTGGAGTTTTTTATGTTCCTGAAAAATCCCGTTGGGAATATCTTCAAACAAAAATATTGAACCCAGAATTGGCAAAAATTCTTGATGGCGCGATGGATTTGATTGAACAAGATAATCGAGCCCAACTCGAGGGAGTTCTTCCGAAAGTGTATACAAAAACGACTCTTGATCACGCGGTGCTTGGCGAACTAGTTAATATTTTTTCTCGGATTTCTTTTGATCACAATTTCGACAGAGAAAAAGATATCCTTGGTCGCATCTATGAATATTTCCTTGGGCAGTTTGCTTCATCCGAGGGAAAACGTGGAGGTGAGTTTTTTACTCCACGATCAATCGTTAAACTACTCGTAGAAATTCTTGAACCATATGAAAACGCGCGTGTCTTAGATCCTGCTTGTGGTAGCGGAGGTATGTTTGTATCTATGGGTGAATATTTACATACTCATAAAATGGATCCATCAAAACTTTCTATAAGCGGACAGGAAAGCAATCAAACTACGCTTCGTCTTGCGAAAATGAATCTTGCAATTCGGGGGCTTTCGGGGAAAATTGAGCTGGGAAACACTTACTATCAGGATAAGTTTCCAAACCTTCAAGCTGATTTTGTGATTGCCAATCCTCCGTTTAATGGCGAATGGGAACCGTCAAAACTTTCAGATAATGACCCTCGTATTATTCTTGGCACTCCGCCGTCTGGTAATGCAAATTTTATGTGGGTGCAACATTTTGCTCATCACCTTGCTCCGAATGGTCAGGCAGGGTTTGTTATGCCGAATGGCGCGCTTGCAGTGTCAGGTAAAGAAGGAGATTTGCGAAAAAAATTAATCGAGGCAGATTTGGTCGACGTAATCATTTCTTGTCCCGGAAAACTTTTTTATAACGTTTCGCTTCCAGTTTCTTTATGGTTTTTGGCAAAAAATAAATCCGGCGACCGCTTTCGTAAACGAAAAGGGGAAACACTCTTTATTGATGCGCGCGACACCTTTGAACAAATTTCACGCAAGCAAGTTGTTTTTAATCCTAAAAATATTGAGAAAATTACAAATACTGTTCGCGCATGGCGAGGAGAAAAAGGTGCCGATAAGTATGAAAATATTGCCGGTTTTTGTAAATCTGCAGCTCTGAAGGAAATTGAAAAAAATGGGTATGTACTTACTCCCGGCCGATATGTTGGGCTTGCGGATGTCGAAGATGATGGAATTTCATTTGAAGAAAAAATGCAAAAGCTTTCCAGCGAACTTCGTGCCGCTTTTCTGAAGGGTCGAGATTTGGAAAAACAGATTGAAAATAATTTGAAAGAATTGGGATTTTAAATTTATGGATTTGCAAGACTTAAAAAAGAAGTTTATCAAAGATGAGCTACAGATCACCGAAGATTACGGGAAGATTTTCGCTTTCATCGATTTCTCAAATGTAAATAAGTGGTTTCAAAACGACAACCAGGATTGGGAGAACAAACTACTTGCTCTCGATGAAAAGTTATCAATAGACTTAGAAAAACTAAAATTATTCGTGGATATTTTTAGTGAGAGAGCTAGAATCTACTATGGAGAAAATCCTAAAAACCAAAAGTCTCTCAGTTTTACCTATGTTATGCGGAAAGTTTTTGGCAAGAGAGATGTAATGACCAAAGACATTCAAAAAATTAGGCATTATTTTGAGACGGGCGAACATATTCCTGATAAATATGTTGAAACAGACGCAGATGGTAAAAAATTTATAGAAATCAGAAAATCAAATTTTGATGTAGAGATTTCTGTAGATGCACTAAGGATGCTTGAACACTATGATACCTTCTGTATTTTTTCCGGAGATGCTGATTTTGTGTATTTAAATAATTACTTAAAACGAAAAGGTAAGAAAGTGATTATAGTGAAGGGTGGATATATTTTGACAAAATTCAGAGAGTCGGCTGATTTAGTCGTAAATGCGCAGAATATTAAGAAGCATATTGCCAAGGTAGAAAAACAAAAACCTGACTAGGTCAGGTTTTTGTGGAAAGTCATCCCGAATTGACCTCGGGCAGGTATGGAAGGAGTATAACATTCACCACCCTCAAAATCAAGAGTTATCAACAGAACAAAAATATGAGCAAATTATTGGAACAAATAAAAAAAAATAAAGAAACCAAGCGATTGGGGGATTTAGTTGTGATCAATCAATCGTCAATCACAAAGGATTTTCCGCATAAAGTCATTGAGTATATTGATACTTCTTCTGTGACACGAAATTCTTTTGATAAACCAGAAATTCTGAATATAAACGAAGCCCCGAGTCGAGCAAAACGATTGGTTAAAGACGGAGACACGATACTTTCTACAGTAAGGCCCAGCCAGCATCATTATGGTTTTATCCGAGCTCCTAAACCAAACACAATTGTTTCAACAGGATTTGCTGTCCTGACTCCCCAAAACGATATTGATCCATTTTATTTATATTCATATTTAACTCAGGATTCAGTGACAAGTATTCTGAATGCGATAGCCGAAGCAACTACCACGACCTTCCCAGCATTTAGACCTGAAGTTCTTTCAGATATGGAAATAGAAATTCCGGATCTACCAACTCAAAAGAAAATTGCAGAAATTTTGGGCGCTTATGACGCAAAGATTGAGAATAACAATCAAATAATAAAAAATCTTGAATTGACGGCACAAACTATTTTCGATGAATGGTTTGTAAAATTTCGATTTCCTGGGCATGGGAAAGTGAAAATGGTTGAGAGTGAAATGGGGGAGATTCCTGAAGGGTGGGAAGTAAAGAAGGTTTCTGATGTTGCTCATCTTAACAAGGGTGTTTCTTATACATCAGCCGAAATAAACACTGAGCATAAAGGTGCAGCGTTAATTAATCTAGGAAACTTTCTGAGAGGAGGAGGTTTTAATTCTGATGGAATAAAATATTACACAGGCGAATATAAATCAACCCATATTGTAAAACCCGGACAAATTTTAATTGCTATGACTGATTTAACTTCCAACAGAGAAGTCATTGGTCATCCAGCTAGACTGCCTGAAAATTTTAAGGAAGCTGTAATTTCTCTTGATGTCTGTTCTCTTAGCCCCGGAAAAGATATATATCTTGAATTTATCTACAATTCTATGCTGAAGAGAAGTTTTTCTAAATTGATGGCTAGTTGTGCGTCCGGAACAAATGTTTCTCATCTCAAGAAAGAAAACATTGAAGGATATGATCTAATATTTCCCGAGGAATCATTATTGGTTCAATTTAACAATTTTACGCAACCCGTTTTTACCAAACAAGCTATCTTAGAAGAAGAAAATCAAAGATTAAAACAGTCGAGAGATCAATTACTGGCAAAACTAATTTAAATTTTATGGATAAAACTAATTTAACTGAATTCCAACAATACTTATATGATCAACACAAGGAAACATCTGAAATGAGGTCAAAATTCGGGCGTGAATTCCTGACTATTTTTAGCAATGCCAATAAATCAAGGATTGAACTTTCTAAACATATCACCATGCTCACTGTTGGATTGCTTGCTGTGGGTGTTTTTTGGCAAACTGGAAGTTTATATGCGAAGGTTGGATTTGGTTTTGCGCTGATAACTATTGTTTTTACCGTATTCTTTCTACGCGAAAGAATTGATCAAGAGGGAAGAGAAGCTGTAACGATGATAAAGGTTTACAATGCGATGTTTGATAAATACCTTAGCATAATTCTCGCAGCAGTTAAAAAAGATAACCCCAAAGAATATTTCCAAAACCTAAATAATTTTCTCGAGAAAGATCCTGATTTTTTGAACATTCAGAATAATTACGAAAGTAGTTTAATTAGAAACGAGATTCTTGATTACGGTGGAGAAGTCGTGAATTTTCTATTTCTTTCTACACTAACATTCTATGTATTAGCTTTTTTATCAATCCAGTTTAATTTTATTTTGGTAGTATTAGTTATCACCCTTACTTTTTCATTTTCAGTATTTGAAACAGCAAGTTTTATTCTCCGACCTTTAAATAGATGGTTAAATAAAAATATATCTAGGAAATAATATGAACCCCTCAACGAAAAAAACATAGCGGAAGAATCCCTCATCGACTGGCTGAAAGGTGAGGGGGGTGAATACTCAAAAACCAACTTTTAATATACCTTTACTTATTAAAAGTTAAATGCTAAACTTTTAATATAAATAATCATATTATAACTTATGCAACAAATATTTAAAGCAGGTATATATAGACAACAACTGGAATACAAGAGTTTCAGCCCTTTTCCTATCAATAAACAATTTGAGTGGACTGATAAGAAAATAAATATGCTTTCAGATGAGGCTATGCGTCTTTTGGGTGAACTTAATGCTTATTCCACACTCGTTCCTGATGTGAATTATTTTATAAAAATGCACATCGCAAAAGAAGCGACGAAATCAAGCCGAATTGAAGGTACAAAAACAAATATCGATGAAGTGCTTCTTTCTAAAGAAGATGTTGATCCTGAACGACGAGATGATTGGAAGGAGGTGCATAATTATATTGTAGCGATGAATCAGGCAATAAAAGAACTCTCAACCCTACCACTTTCAATGCGTCTTTTGAAAAACGCTCATAAAATACTTTTAACACACGTGCGCGGAGAGCACAAAACCCCAGGGGAGATTCGCATCAGTCAAAATTGGATAGGTGGTTCAAGTCTAAAAGACGCGTTCTTTATACCACCTCATCCAAGTGAAGTTGGAGAACTTATTTCTGATCTTGAAAAATTTTGGCACAACAGAAATCTTGAAATTCCATTCCTAATAAAAATGGCAATAAGTCATTATCAGTTTGAGACAATTCACCCGTTCCTAGATGGCAACGGAAGAATAGGACGACTGCTCATTACTTTGCAGTTAGTTGATAAAAAGATACTCCAGAGACCGACCTTGTATCTTTCCGATTTTTTTGAAAGAAACAAAGGTTCGTATTATGATTCGCTGACCCTTGTTCGTTCTTCTAACAATATAGAGCAATGGATTAAATTTTTTCTTTCAGGTGTAATTGAAACAGCCCATAAGGGTAAGGAAACATTTGAAAAAATAATCGTATTGCGCCAAAAATATGAGCAAAAAATCATGAAATTGGGTCGTCGAGCCGAACTCGGACAGCGGTTGCTAATTAAACTCTTTTCTCAACCGATATTAAATGTAAATCAGATTGCAAAGGAATTGGATATTACATTTCCTACAGCATCGTCGCTTGTGGACGAGTTTGAGCAAAAAGGCATTCTAAAGGAAGTTACCGGTTTTTCAAGAAACCGTTCTTTTGAGTTGTTTGAGTATGTTGAATTGTTTAGGAATTAATTATATGAACCCCCTCAACGAAAAAAACATAGCGGAAGAATCCCTCATCGACTGGCTGAAAGGCGAGGGGTATGAGTATGTAAAAGGTACAGATATCGCCCCGGGGCAGCCTCGTGCGGAGCGCGAGGATTTCCGGGGTGTGGTTTTAAAAGACCGCCTGCTTGGAGCTATTCGTAGGATCAATCCACAACTGCCTGCTGAACAGGCGGAACAAGTTGTTGTCGATATTGCCTCGTATCACAATGCTGATTTAATGCTCGGAAACAAGGAGATGTTTTCTTTTATTACAGAAGGAGTAAAAAGGACTTGGCAAGAACAAGGAAATGAAAAAACAGAAATAGTAAAGTTGATTGATTTCGAGAATAAAGATGCGAATGAGTTCCTTGTAGTCAATCAATTTACGGTGCAGGGGGTTGACTCACTCGGTCGTCCCGATGTCGTTATTTTCATAAATGGATTGCCACTTGCGGTGTTCGAGCTGAAGAGCCCGGTACGACAAACCGCTGATATCCGTGAGGCATACAGAGATATTGAGGATTACAAAAAAGAAATACCGAAACTTTTTTTCTACAACCAGATTGTAGCGATTTCGGATTTATTCCACGCGCATCATGGAACGATCTCATCTTCGTGGGAACGTTATGGCACATGGAAGGGAATAAAAAATGAAACTGATGTTCCGAAAGATACAGAGGAACTCGAAGTGTTATTGAAAGGGCTTTTCAATAAGGAGCGGCTTTTGGATGTGATCGAAAACTTTATTGTTTTTGAAGCAAGTGGTGATGGTGATGCCGTAACATATACAAAAAAGATGTGTTTGTATCATCAGTATTATGGTGTCAATAAAACAATTGAGAGTACGATTCGCTCAGTTCTCGGCAAGCAAGATAGAAAAATCGGCGTATTTTGGCACACACAAGGATCAGGCAAATCGCTCTCAATGGTTTTTTATGTGAACAAAACAAAAAATATACCTGAGCTCAAAAGTCCGGCGTATGTGTTTTTGACTGATCGTGAAGATTTAGACGACCAGTTGTTTAAGACATTCAATCACACCGGATATGGAACTCTAGCCAAGAAGGCCTCAAGCATCAAAGATTTGCGCAGTCGACTTACGTATATTGGCGGGGAACTTATTTTCACGACAATTCAAAAGTTTCAAGAAGATCCTGACGCGCATGAGGCCTTGAGTTTGCGCGAGAACATTATTGTTTTGGCCGACGAAGCGCACCGCACGCAGTATAGCAATCTGGCAGGCAATGTTCGTCTTGCACTGCCGAATGCGAGTTTTTTGGGAGTCACAGGTACGCCGATTGCTCGGAATGACAAAGATACAGTACGGGTGTTTGGCCCAGTTGTGAGTTCGTATAAGATCAGTCAATCAGTCAAAGACAAATCAACCGTGCCAATTTATTACGAGGGGCGGCTTGTGCCACTCCATCTCGCTGATCAATTAATCGACAGCAAATTCGACGCGGTTCTCGGTGAAGTTGTGCCGGATGATAACGCACGAATGCGTAAGGAGTATGCAGTGCTTGAGGAAGTCGTGGGCGCACCGAGCCGAATAGAGAAAATCGCACAGGATGTCATACATCATTTTAATAATCATCCAATTGAAGGTAAGGCCATGATTGTGACGATGAGCCGCCGAATCGCGGTGCTTATGTATGAGGCCATCCAAAAGATACCTAGTGTTCCAGAAGTGGCAGTCGTGATTTCAAACAACGATGAATATAGTTCAAGAATTCAAAAGGAACATAATATAAAAACTTTAGAGCGAAGGTTTAAAGATGACAAAGATCCGCTCAAAATCGCCATTCTTTGTGATATGTGGCTCACCGGTTTTGACGTTCCGTGTATGCATACACTGTATCTCGATAAGCCTCTCAAAAATCATGGCTTGATGCAGGCGATAGCTCGCGTGAATCGAGTGTATAAAGACAAGCCAGGAGGTTTGGTTGTGGACTATATTGGTATTGCAGAGAATTTGAAAAAAGCACTTGCGTGGTATGACTCCGACATACAAAATGATGCGCTTGTTCCTATTTCCGAAGTTGTAGAGCAAATGAATATTCTCCGTGATCAAGTCACCAAATTTTTCGGGAAACTCGACTATACTGCATGGAAGAAACTAAAAGGTATTGAGCTTGTCACAATTATGCAGGCAGGAATGAATGAGGTCATCACTCAAGGTGGCATATTAAATGACGAACAGAAGATGAAATACATGGGTACAGTTTCTAAGCTTTCAAAATTACACGCACTTGTAATGCCGGGGGATGAAGCTATGAAAATAATATCGGATCTCCAATTTTTTCAGGCTATACGAGAGGCAATTCGCAAACAAACTGTTTTGCCGCATGCGATATTCCCTGAAGAAACGGAAAGCGCGATTCGTAGCCTGATGCATAATTCAATTCAGGCTGAGGGCATCGTTGATCTTTTTAGCGTCCCAGGAGAAGAGAAGAAAAGTATTTCGATATTTGATGAGAAGTTTATTGAAGGTATCCGAAAATCACACTACCAGAATTTTGCAGTCGATTCTGTGCGAAAATTGCTCGATCAGGAAATACGATCACGAATGCGATTGAATAATGCTCGATACGAAACAATGCTCTCGCTTCTTGAGGGTTTGATTGAAAAATATGAGAACAATGTAATTAGTTCTGCTGAAATTATAAAGCAGTTGCTTGAAATTGCAGATGGTATTAAAAAGCTAGATCAAGAAAGTAAGGAAACAGGACTCTCGAATGAAGAAATTGTTTTTTATGATTCTTTAGCCACCGACCCTGATCTAAAAAAAGCCGGAATTGATATTAAAGAATTTGTAAAGGAATTAACAAGGCGTATTCGACGTGATTTGGCAATCGATTGGACAAACAATGAAACAATCAAAGCTCGTATTCGTCAGAATGTGAGATTACTTTTATTACAAAAAGGGATTGTTGAGGAGATGCAGACGAAGCGACTAATTGAGTCGATATATCAAGAGACAGTAAGAGTATATAGAGGATTTTTACCTACAGTCTTATAAAATGAGGGAAGGGTATACCCGCACACTTCCTTTTTTGACCCTTTCCAAAAAGGAAGTGTGCGGGTATACTTCGCGTATGGATCCTATCGAAACACAAAAAAACCCAGGACTTTCTGTGCACCAGATACTGGCTCAAGGGTACTTGATCTACCTCGCTGCTATCGTGGTTGGGTTTGGTGCAAGCTATCTTTGGCCAGAAACACTCTCATTTCCGTTCGAATCTCCATTTGGTTTTGTGTTGATTGTGCTTGGCACACTCGTAATCTACTGGGCGCAGTATGCGACAGGTTCTACTTCGGCAAAGCGAAATATACAGGAAGCAGTCATTACCAAGGAACATTTTTTTGTTGGACCGTACAAATATTCTCGTTCACCAACACAGTACGGACTATTCTTGATGGCGTTTGGACTCGCACTTTTGTACGGGTCACTCTATATGACAATCACTACTGCAATCGCGCTTCTTGTTGGAAAATTCTTTATCATCCCGCATGAAGAAAAAAATTTGGCACGCCGATACGGACAGCCCTATTTGGAATATAAAAAAGAAGTTAGACTCTAATTTGTTATGCTCACTGTTCTTGTAGGAAATGACACTGGAAAACGAGCCAAGCGACTCGATGTACTTCTCGCGCCAGCACAAAAAAGTGGCGGGGATATTCAAGTATTCAGCGACGTAAATTTTGATGCAACTATTTTTCGTACGATAGCAGAAAGTATGTCGCTCTTTGGCGGAACAAGTACGGTAATCCTTTCTGGTGTTGGTGATGTTGCAGAGCTTCGCGACTCGCTCGAAAAAATATTGCCGATACTTTCTGAATCACCACACACATTTATTGTTTCCGAAACAAGTTTGCTCGCTCCTTTTTTGAAGAAGGTTCAATCAAGTGGGGGAGCGATAGAAAAATTTGAACTTGCAGAAAAAATAAAAAAAGGAGAAGCGTTCAATTCATTTCTTTTGACCGATGCATTTTCCGAACGGAAGCGTTCTGTTGCGTGGCCACTCTATCGTAAAGCGATTGATCTTGGTGTTGAACCGCGTGAACTCGCCGGCAAAATTTTTTGGGCAACAAAAAATATGCTTCTCGCAAAAAAAACTACTGGAGCAAGTGAGTCTGGTTTAAATCCATTTGTGTATTCAAAAGCAAAACTTGGGAGTAAAAATTTTTCTGATGCAGAGCTCGAAAAAATTGCGACCGAGCTCACCATTCTTTTTCATGAATCAATGTTTTCTTCCGTAGAATTTGAACCAGCACTCGAAGCATTTATTTTGCGCGTGCTCGCAAAATAAACCCGCACACTTACTTTTTTATTACTCTCATGTTTTATGTATATGTTTTGAAAAGTAAAAAAGATGAAGAATTGTACATTGGTTCAACCAATGATCTTAAGCGTAGAATAAAAGAACATGAGAGTGGAGAGAGTTTTTCAACAAAGCTGAGGAGACCTTTTGATTTAATTTATTACGAAGCATATAAAGATGAGAAGGACGCAAGAAAGAGAGAGTCATCATTGAAACTTCGTGGAAGGTCTCGTTTTCATTTAATGCAAAGATTAAAAAACTCTCTCCTATAAAAAAGTAAGTGTGCGGGTAAAAAAAGAGCCTGCGATATATTTCCGAAACTCAGAAACATGTCGCAGGCTCTTTGATATTCGCACTAGCCTTTAGCTGGAGAATGTTATTCTCCTTTTTGTTTTGTAAAGAATAGAACAAAGAGTGAGTAGTAATTTTTCAACTGATCAATTTTTTATAATAGCCACTTACTTCTATTATTGAAATCGTATCTATGAAGTTGAAAGCTCTTTGCGAAATGTGGTTGTAGTATTTGATGTATGTCCCGAAGTGGGTAACTTGAATGCTACAGTACTCCGCTATTTCTGCTTGCGTCTATTATATCGCATCAAAGAAGAACAAAAGGTGGATAAATAAAATTCTTGTGGATAACTTATTCGTTCGCCACAGCGAGTGCTATTAAACCCTTATTTTGAGCCACGCTTTGCCACAATGAGCAGGAAGAGCAATACAGTGAATCCAATGAGTCCCATTACGGGAATGGTGATAAAACCATATTCATTCACATATTTAATAAGACATGATGGACCGGATGCTTCGCAAGAGAAAGCTGAGTATCCGATGTTTTCTGAAATCACGTGATAGAGACTGACAAGTGTGCCTGCAATCGTGAGTACAAGTGTGTAGTCAATAATTCGAAAATCTTTTTTCCAGATAGCCATTCCAAATAGAAAAACTTGCGGATAGAAAAAAATTCGCGCGTACCAACACAAGAGGCATGGTGGAAACCCAATGATGTTTGAATAGGTGAGACTAGAGACGAGTGCTACGAGTGAAGTGAAAAATCCAAGAATCAAAATATTTTTTTGTACAAATAGTTGAATTTGTTTTGCAAAAAAATATTCAGGGACAAAAAGTGTAAATAATAAAACACAGCTTACAATAATGCCGAAGAATACACCCAGGCTCATTATTTGATTCCAAACGAGAATAAAATGTTCCATAGATTATTTTTGTGTATCTTCAACAAGTGGAACACCAGAAATTTCTGAGAGACGTTGCAATGTAGCCTCACCGCGCAACTGAGCACTTGGAAGAAATGTCCATACATCGCCAGTGTGTGTTGGTGGAACATCACTCGCTACTATTTCACCGGAAGGAAATACCCAGCGTCTAAAATATTCAGATGCCCAGTTTGTAGTACAACGAGGATCTTCACCGGGAACATTTGGAGCGATAGAACAAATTTCTGGAGCTTTTGCACTTGTTATAGAAATGCCTTTTGGAAAAGTCCATGTCGGATAACTTTCAATTTTATTTTCATCACAAATAGGGAAGCGGCTTCGATCAGCATGTTCGCATTCTTTATACAAACCCTCTGCTGTAAGTTTTTGTCGAGATGCCTCGAACCATTTTTCTTGTTCTTGGCAGTGTGGACACCAAAATGCTCCGTAGAAAGCCACGCCTTCTTTTACCAATGCTTTTGCAAAAGTATCGTATTTACCCGAAGTTGATGAGCCACGTATAACAATCGTCATCATGACGATGATTGCAACCATGACAAGAACGAAAATAATAAGACGCGAATTTTTTGTTTCTGTTTTCATTTGTTGATTATAACCCACTTTGATTTTGAGCGACAGACAAGTTGTTTCTTGATTTAAAGGTTGTTTTATGGTATTTTCGAGAGGTTAACAAATATCCCTAAATCCGCGGTAGCGGATCGGGCGAACAAATTCGCTCGAAGAGAATTTGTTTTAGCCGCCCGTAGCTCAGCTGGTAGAGCAGCTCCCTTTTAAGGAGAGGGTCGCAGGTTCGATTCCTGCCGGGCGGACACTTACAAAAATGAGCTCGACTTTTAGGTCGAGCCATTTTTGTGTGTCCGCCCGGAGAAAGCCAACTTCTCATTCAGCAGAATGACTCTTGGAGTAAGGCTTTCGTCAGGAATCGAAAGACTTTTCGTTACCGAAGTTTACTTCGGTCGAAAAGTATCTGGCGACGTGGTCGCCGATCCGTGTACTCACTTCCTGCTGCATTCAATAACTTTCGATAAGAGTACTCGCGATCCTGCTTTTATTTATATTGTATCTGTATTCCACCCGGCACAATTTTCATACCTTTGATCTCTTTCCCAGACTGCATTTTTTTACGGAGCACGTATTTCTTAAAAATTTCATCGAGTAGAGGGTTTACCTTATCTTTTGCTTTCCAGGTTAAAAGGAGCCCCGCGTCGATCTTTCTTGTTTCTTTTGGTATTGTAAGAAAATCTCCATTCTGAACAATAGTCCCAGAAACTTTTACATCTACGGTCGAAACAATAGTTGCTTTAAAAGTAAGATGATCACCTTCCTTGTTTATTTCGATATTGTAGAGTTCCGATTTGTCACCCTTTTCTTTCATACTTGTTACAATCATATCTTCAAAACTTTTTCGAAATTCTGTCAGATTTATCACTACCGGTGGATTTTCCACTTTTTTCATTTCAGCTTTTTTATCCAGACCCGCAATTATTTTTTCCGGAATCGGTTTTGGCGAGTAGGGAATACTTTCTGTGATGAGCAATTTTGCTGGTGCGGGTTCTAGTTTGTCGATATAGGTTGCTTCAATTTCTTTTTTCAACGTGTCGTGCGATACAAGCGTGCTTGTAGTATCACTCACTGTTTTTGCAGATTGCTCGGTTTTAGGTTTTTCAGTTTTGTGATGATTTTGTTGTTCGGAACTTTCGCCAGGGTGCATTAACATAGCTCCTGCGAGCACTGCCGTTTTAAAAATAGTGCCTCGTTTATTTTCAGCTTCTTTGTGTATTTTTTTGAATCCTTCCATTCGGCTATTATATGCCTATTTCAAAACTGAATCAAAAGCTTTTTGTTTTGACAGACTTTGTGTATGATGCGAGCGATGACAAAAACACACGAAGCAGTCCTTATTCTTCCCGACATTCGCAGCACACACAATGTGGGTGCTATTTTCCGTACGGCAGATGCGCTCGGAATTGCAAAGATATATCTTGTTGGAACCACGCCAGCACCGCTCGACCGATTTGGACGAGTGCGGAGCGATATCGCAAAAACAGCACTTGGTGCTGAAAATACTGTGCCCTGGGAATCAAAGGCCACACTTGCACCGCTACTCACAAAACTAAAAAAAGAAGGATTCACCATCGTCGCAATCGAGCAATCAGAAAAATCGGTTGATTACAAAAAAGTAAAATCGAGCGAGAAAACGGTATTTATTGTAGGAACAGAAGTCACTGGTCTGCCAAAATCGGTTTTGCAAAAATGTGACATTATTGCTGAGATTCCAATGGCGGGAATGAAAGAATCACTCAATGTGTCGGTGGCAACAGGTGTGGCACTGTTTCGTATATTGGGTAAATAGGTACAATTTTTAATTTTGTAAACAATGTTTTAATATCCAAATATTTTAAAAATTAAAAATGGAAAAATTATAAAATTCATTTAGTATTCTTTTTGATGTACTGGGCAAAAGTGCGCACTGCGTCCGCCAACAACGATGCGGTGAATTGTTCCACTGCATCCGCGTTTTTTACACGGTGTTTTTGCGAGGCGATAGGCATTGTGCTCGTGACTGAAATCGCCACGCGTGCCATCGATTTGTCGATAGTCACTCGTAGAATCACCACGAAAATCGATGCCTTTTTTAAGTACACTTTGCACCGCATGAAAAAGCGCGAGCGCTTTTTCATGCGGAATTTTTGCCACCACAGAAAGCGGATGAACACCAGCGAGCCAAAGTGCTTCGTCGGAATAAATATTGCCAACACCAGAAAGTATCGATTGATCCATGAGTACTGATTTTATTTTTCCTTTTGGTTTGCGATTGATACATTCGCTAAATTGTTTGAAATCGAAATGCTTTTCGAGTGGCTCTGGTCCAAGATTGTCGAGATGCCTGCCCGAACGGCTGAAGCCATTCAGTCGGGCGGGTTTTGTAGCGTGTGCATCTACTGTGGAGAGGAGAGTGACTTTCGCAAATTTGCGCACATCGGAGAGTACCAAACTTTTTCCATTGGTAAACGTAATTACAAAATGGAGAAATCTATTGAATGGATCACGTAATGCACCATTCTTTTCTTTTGGGCTCGGTTCCCAGTATTCAACTTTTGACTTTACGCTTTCAGCTTTAGACCTCTTGATGTACGTTCCGTACATCAAGTGCCCAGTCATTTTCATATGAATGAGAATAGTCTTACCCGAGCACGAGCCGTCGTGCTTTAGGGTCTTTTCATTTGAAAGATTGATAAGAATATTTTTTGCTCGGCGTTCAGCAGAAACAATCTTTGCTCCATGCACAGATTTTTTGAACTGCTCGAAAAAGGGGAGATACTTGATTGAATCTTTGTAATCTGGACGATTGATATTTTTGCGTGCTAAATCAGTCCACACCGCTGAGATGGTGAGTCCAACAACAGTCTTCTTGAGACCGTTCACTGTAGTTTGTACTTCGGGGAGTTCGGGCATAAAAGGTTAATAATCCTGATATGTATTGTCGTCTCGATATCCGACGTCAAGAATTGCAGATTCGTGTCCATCTCTTTGGAAAATGATCCGTACCCTCCCTATGCGAACTCGAAACTTATTTTTTGAATCTTTTAATTTCTTGCAATGAAGCCCGGAAAGATCATCCCGTAGGATGCGGGCGACAGTTTCTTCAATGAGAAGACGCATTCCAGGGTCTATCTTTTTTAAGAACTTATCGATTTTGTTCATGCTTTCTCAGGCGTTTCAAACTCGCCAAAACCTCTTCTGCGGGGACTCCGCCTTTTCTGATCTTTGTAAAATCAACAAGCGTTTTCCATGCACCTTCGTCACCCCATTCGTCGACAGGAGCGGAGATTTTGAGGATCGGTTTTGATCTGCGGACAATGGTAAATGACTTGCCGAGAGCCACGGCGTTGATATATTTATCTGAGTTTTCCCGGAATTCTTTAAAACCAATGATATGTGATTTGATAGCCATACACAAAGATTATCTTAAGATAATCTTTGTGTCAACCGTTGGTATATTACGCTCTTACTTATTATTATTGACAAAAAGTTTTTATGCAGTAGTGTGAAGAAAAACCATTTCATGAACGAACAAATACTAGCATTTTGGCAATTGTACGATCAATACGTGCAAACAGAAAATAAGGATATAAGACCGAGACTCTCAAGTCTTCTTAGTGAGATTGAAGAAAAAGATCGGAGAAAACAGCTTTTACGACCTGAAAAAGGCTGGAATACAATTCTTGCATGGCAGGTATTACGTACACAAGAATTTATTTTTTCTGATAACGTAATTTTCAGACTATACACAGGAGATGTTCTTGTTTGGGAACCGCATTGGGATCGTGATATTTTACTCACACGATTTCCGATGGAAACCAATATTATTTCAGGAAGAATTTTAAAACCAGGATTTGAGATGACTCACGAAGATAAAGGAGAGCTCTCTGATTACGAATGGAATCAACAAATACGCAGTCTTGGCATCACAAATGAAAAAGGTCTGTATCTTCCTGTTTATGAATCCGATACGCTCAAAAAGTTTTGCTTGTCACAAATTGCGGAGATGCAAAAAGGAATATTTTCTTACCTAGGAAAAGAATTAAATATTTTTTAATTAAAAACCATCCAGAATATCGGGTGGTTTTATTTTTTTCCTAAAATTTTAAGGGCCTCTTTAATACGCGCGTTTGTTCCGATGATTTCGGCAGGCACTTCTTTGAGTGCATCGCGAGCTTCGTTTTGAGAATAGCCGAGTGCTTTGAGTGCTTCAACAACATCAGACTCGGCGCGGAGTTCATGTGGATTTTCTTTTGTATCGGCATGCGCTTTGAGCTTGTCGCGCAATTCGAGCACTACTTTTTCTGCAGTCTTGCGGCCGATGCCAGAAACTTTTGTGAGATAACTCGTGTCGCCAGTAGCGATTGCTTTCTTGAGTGTGTTGGTCGATGTTGCACTCAAAATTGCGAGTGCACCTTTTGGTCCGATACCAGAAACAGAAATAAGGAGCTGAAAAAAATCTTCTTCCTCGCGAGAAACAAATCCGTACAAATCGAGTGCATCTTCACGTACGACAAGATAGGTAAAAAGCGATGCCGGTGTATCTTCGCGAAGTTGGGCAAGGGTATCGGTTGAACAATATACTTTGTAGCCAACGCCACGAACGTCGATGACTGCAAATTTTTCACTGAGTTCGATGATGGTGCCTGTTAAATGCGATATCATGAACATAGTATACAGTATTCAGTATACGGTATACAGTATAGGTATCAGACCCTTGAATATCTAAAGTATTTCTGGTATAGTGTTTTTGCCTAAGTATGGTGTCTCGTATTTGGGTCGTTTTATTTCATACTGTATACGAAATACCGTATACTTAATACTAATTCAATCTATGCCAATCACCAGTTCAGCAAAAAAGGCCATTCGCGTTTCAAAGCGCAAGAAGCTCATCAACGATCGTCGCACAAAAAACATGAAAGAGGCGATCAAGAAGCTTGAAAAAACACTTAAAGCAGGAACAAAAGAAGAGGCAGCAAAGATGCTCCCAGCTGCGTTCCAAGCTGTAGACAAGGCTGCAAAGCGCGGTGTTATCAAGAAAAACACAGCATCTCGCAAAAAAGCTCGCCTTGCCCGTCTTACAAAGTAGGAATAGGGTCTCGCCCGTATCATAAAATAATCACGTAAACCACAAGAGTACTAAAACAAGAGAACATAAAAACAACAACAAATGCCCCTAACGGGGCATTTGTTGTATACTGTTTTTGTATTTATTAGCTAATATCTAGAGCCTAATTATCTATGAGCCTAATAAACTTTTATGGAACCGAATGTCCTCATTGTAAAACAATGGAGCCAATCATTGCAGTGTTTGAAAAAGAAACAGGATTGACCGTGGAGCGCAAAGAAGTCTGGCACGATCAAGACAATATGAAAGTCATGGACGGATACGACAAGGGCGTGTGTGGGGGAGTGCCGTACTTCTTCAATACCGAAACAGGTAAATCGATTTGCGGAGAAGCGACTGTGGAAGAGCTCAAGGAATGGGCTGGAAAATAGTTGTAAAATAAGGATAAAATGATAAAAGCCATATGTATTGACATACGGCTTTTATTGTGCTATCATACGGCTAAACTTTAAAAAACAAAAAAACGCAACGATGGCAAAAAATTTGAATGTTGACCCAAAAAAGGTTCAATCTATTAAGAGCTTGATTGCAAGCTCACCACTCGCATCAGAGTTCACAAGGAAAATTTGTTTCCAATTGTTGGAGCAATATCAAAAAACAGGAAATACTGTTTCGATCACACTTTTTGAATCAGAAGAAATTTCCCGTTTTGATATGATTAAGGCAACGGGGGAGTTTGAAGATTTGAGCAGTAGTGCTCGTTGTACAAAATTAAATACTGTGGTTGCAAAACTCGGTATCTCAATGGAATTTATGGCTGGACTTGGCTACTACAACGAAGATCAGCAATTTTTCAACAAGTTTATTCCCACTGAAAATGGGGACAAAGCCGCAACCACTTTTTGGTTCTGCATTCATGGTCAGCATCATAAAAGTGAGCATCTTATATTTAAAGAAAGGTTTGAAATGGTATAGATAATCATTTTAATCAATTACACAAAACATCCGTATACAACGCGGGTGTTTTTTATTCTCTATTTACTAATTTAGCAAAATAACGTATAGTCTAACTCTGTATAAGTGTTCCCTTAGCGTGTTAATTCGTTTTTTGGCTAATAAATATGATCCTGTCGTTCAACGGATAGGACACTCCCCTGCGAAGGGAGAAATGCAGGTTCGATTCCTGCCAGGATCACAAAAAGAAAAAGCACCCATTAGGGTGTTTTTTCTTTTTGTGTCCTGAGCGAGCCAACTGTTTGGCTCGCGGCAGGAATCGAAAGACTTTTCTATGTTTTGTTTACAAAACAAGAAAAGTACCTGCCTATGTAATAGGCGATCCGTGTACTCACTTCCTGCCAGGATCACCAAGTCGTGACTACTCACGAGGAGCTTAAAATGCTCTAAATATAGCCAAATCAAAAAACTACCCGATTGGGTAGTTTTTTGATTTGGCTATTACTGTTTATTTGCGAGAGAAGTAAATTCAAACCCCTGAGGGCTATGACATCCTATGTTTAATGAAACTAAGTACACTATCGCCATAAGTATGGGCGAGGCTTTGGAAGAGCATCAAAAACGTCTTGAAGAAGAGATTAGAAAAACATATTATAACGGGCAAAGAGAAAAAGGTGATGAGTTGACCCGTGAAAAAGTGAATACGCTTTATGCTTACTTTCCTGTAAAAATAGACCACGAAAATGATTCTAATAATATGTCACTCGTTAAAAGATTTAATGTGTTAAGACAAGGTATTGAGAAGTTGTTTCGACGGAAAAAATAATTTTCACTTTTAATAAAAATACTCAAACATATCAAAATTTCGAGTTTTAAATCGGTATCGTTCCAGAAAACATAAGACTACCAAACATGTTGATTTGTTAGGAAATAATTTTACATAATAAAACCCCCTGACAATTTTGCCAGAGGGTTTGAATATTTTATTCCCGCTTTACTTAATTACTGCACCGTTTTTTTCCTAAAAACAAGAAAATCCGGTATCAACAATTTTAACGAAACTTCCTTGTTGCCAGCTTCCTTCATTCTCTCTAATGTTCCGAGTGGGTCAATCAGAAAACTAACACCAACAAGGACAATTAGAAACCCTACTAAAGTGAGGAGAACAAATCTGAAAACCTCGTCACCAGCAGTGCTTAAGAAATGATCTTGTCCGGGTGTTATCCCGTGAGAATCATGGTGACACTCAACTTTAATCCCGTTAGGAGTCGATTTTACATAATAAAACCGATGGTCTTCATTAACATTGGGGAAAACCGTAACCCAGCTTTTTTCAACATTTGGATAAAAGTAAGATTTTACTATATCAAATGATGTTAAATTTAAACCAGCCACCGGAATACCCCGCCCGTTTTCAAAGCTGTATTTTTGAGGCTCAAATCTTTGATTCTCAATGTATGCTTTGATTGGGAAAAGTGGTAGTACGATTAGAGCTATGCTCATAATACGTAGCAGTGCTGCGCGATGCGCAAGAACAAACTTTTTCATTTAATACGTTTTTGAGTTGAACATTGTTTTGGTGCCTTAGACCCGTGTCTAAGACTATCCGGTAGTTATTTCTTTAGGATTTTGGCTTCATTAACGTGTCTTCGTTTATACTCCTCAAGCATTCCAAGTCGTGTTCCTTTTCAGCAATTTTCTGAAAAGCATTCCTTGTTGCTTGTGGTGTTCGGCCGTTAGATAAATACCAATCATACCCATCTCCGCTAAACCTTTTGCGGAGAAACCTCGCAGTACTATCCGGCCCCAAAGTCCGCTCAAGTACCAAAATGGCGTCATGCGTAAGCTTGAGGTAGTTTGTGTGGTCTATCCAAGCTATACGTGTAAACGCTATTTTAATTGCGCTTGCTTTCAGGGTGTCATTTGGACGCACTAGGTACGTCTTCATGGTGTCCAGGGATAATCGTTCAACTAGCGACACTCTTACACCAGGGTAAACCGTAGTGTCGTCAGTGATTATAATTCCAGCGTTACTATTTTTCGCGCTGTTTTTTTGATCGCAATAAGCGATTGTGCCTATAACAAGCAAAGCGGCGATGATAAAGCTTCTCATATGTCTATTGTGTTGTTTTTGTGGCGTAAAGCCGTTTTTTGAATTGGTTGCCCCAAGGGCTATCAAGCCATTCAGGCAACCAATTCAAGTTAAAGCAACCTTATTTTCAAAGGATATACTTATGTTTAGTATAACATATACATCATAAAAAGTCAAGCAAAATAACCTTGTAAAATAAGGGTAGAAAAGCTAAGAAGAGTATAAAAATGGGGAATTTTGACCCAAAATCTGCCATAGATTATATTAACTAATCGTTATTTCCTTAGCGAACTTTTTCAGCAGAAAAAGATTTGTGACCGATACGTGTACTCATTTCCTGTCAGGATCACATCCTCGTGATGGCTCATGAGGAGTTTAAGAAGCTCTACATAAAGTACCCCCCCAATTGGTTTAAATGTATTACTTTTTTCCTATACTTTCCTTATATATTTTGCTTTGCCTTAAGATAAAATCCCAATATCCTGGTATGAACTGATGTGCAGCACGCACTGCTACTTCTCCAAGAAATTTGTCAGCTTCATCATTATTAGGATGACGAAAACCCTCAGTTAATTTTTTGACTATTTCACTATCCAAAGATTCTTGAAATCTAACACCAATGGAAATATAGGAATTACCACGATTGTCAGTCATGTAATTATTGCGAGGTTCCATAGGATCTCCCTCGAAGCAGCGGACGCGAAATTGCACCAATGCATAAATCCATGGGTCAGATCTAGAGAATTTAGTGTACCCTGTAAAAAGTTCTTTGTCTCCACTAGGTCTGTCGTCTAAAAATTCTAAACTTCTCGTACTCACCATTTTTTGTTTTTGTTGATCAAAAATACCTCCGCTAGCTCCAGTACCCGAGCCACGTTCTTCGTCCGTTACATTTCCTATGCCATATGAGACAAAATTGATACGCGGATCATGTTTTATGAGCTCAAGAGTTTTGTTCACTAATTTTTCTTGAAGCGCTCTTTCTAAAGCTTTAGGATCCTCGGTTGGATCTTCTTTTTTTGGTTCAACAGCGTCAACTGAAGATTTATTGCTTGAGCTCATTTTTAGAATTTCACCACGAATTGCTTCGGTGGCATACTCATCTGCAGTTTTTCTTGCTTCGTCAGCAATAATATTAAGAGATTCTTTCGATGTCGTTGTAGGAGCCAAGTTTATTTCTTTATCATTTGGAATTCTGTCGATATTATTTTTTGCAGCAAGTGCTCCAATCTCCGCCAAGTCTTTATTATCAAGACTAGCTTTGTTTATATCTTCTAGGGTAAATTTCGCCGGTTCCACGTTTATTATATTACAATGAATTGTAGATTTCGACAACGATATTTTCGCACCCCATTTTCTGTCTAGGTCTTGCCTAGGCTATGCAATAGGTCTTGCCTAGGCTATGCAAATACTCATACGCCTTAGGAATCCACGTATCAATATCCGGATTGTATAACCAAAGCTTTCTTAAATATTCATAATATTTTTGATGGCCTGGATATCCAAAGTATTCTATTTCTCCTTGCATCTCTTTGAATTCAGGAAGGGTTTGTATTACATCATTAAACAATTCTGCCAACATCCAGAAGATTCCAGTATTTTTGTCGAGTGTTCCAAAAATCTCTGGAAATTTTTTAACTGCATAATCATAAAAAAAGAAATGCAGTATTTCATGAATTGCAATTTCATTTGAACCATTTTTGTGTTTGTAAAAAACCTGAAATGTTTTGGTGTCGAGGAATCGGGGATTGCAATTGATTGTCGATATATATCCAACCCATTTACCATCAGGTTTGAGGGGATTTTTAAAAACAGTATTCAATTGTTTCGTAAATACATTTTCAATTTTTACCCAGTCGGTTTGAAACTGAGATACATATTGTTCCAACTCCGTTTTGTGCTCGTCATAATATGTATCAAAATATTCTCCAATAATTCTTTTTTGTTCATCCTCGTGTAAATCTTTTATGCTTGCAAGCGTTGGATGAAAATCGGTAACGTTCTTCGAAAAATCAACACCAGCAATTTTGCTGGATTTGTTGAGAAAAACAAAAGCCATTTCTTTGTCGAGTTCTTTATTCAATTCGAATGTAATGCCTAGATTCATATGCGGAGATTGTACCATGACCCCAATAGTATTTTCTTATTTATTACCTGGATCCTGAATCAAGTTCAGGATGACCCAGAAACCCATGAATCAAAGCAGGGGAATTTGCCAAATCCGCCCGAATACGTTATATTAGTTTAGCTAATTATTAGATAAACTAACTATTTACCCATGGCCACACATGAACATACAACGGTCACTTTGGAGGATCTCATTCTGACATTTCGCCGAAAAATTATCGACGTGTGTCGCAGAGAGGGTTTGCCATACGACCTCACACTTTCTCAAGCAGAAATTGTTCGCTACATCGGTATGACAGGGCATGTTCCTATGAAGGACATTGCCGAGCATTTGAAAATTACTCCACCATCGGCCACTGTTGCCATTGCCGAACTAGAGAAGAAAGGAGTTGTCATGCGAGTATCTGACAAAAATGATCGCCGAATCGTTTCCATATCACTCACAAAGAAAGCTGAAAAAATATATCACTCAATGCAAAAGCATAAAGAGACCGTGCTCAAAGAAATGCTTTCACGATTGAATGAAGCCGACAAAAAAACACTTGAACGAATTATTACTATTCTTATAAAAGACTAATCAGTATGAAACAAAAATTGCACACATTTATCAATACACCAAACCATGTAGCTATGACCTCAATCGCGATTGCGCTTTTGATTGGTATTTTTGGCTACATGCAAATTCACCGCGCGCCAACATATACATTTGCAACTGCGGGAGCGGGAACAATTGCACAACTCTCTGGAAATCAATCAACACGTAGTCTGACACTCGGATTTGTTTCTGGTGGACGCATTGCAACTGTTTCGGTAAAAGTAGGCGACAGTGTAAGGAAGGGAGCAGTACTCGCTTCGCTTGATGCAGGCAATGCTGCCGGCGTTCTCGCGCAAGCAAAAGCGAATTATCAAAAAGTAGTGAATGGCGCTACGAGTCCAGCTATTGATGTGGCGAAGGCAACAGTAAATAGTGCGCAAGTAGCACTCACTGAGGCAACAAAACAACAGACAACGCTTGTTGGAAATGCACTCCGCACATTGCTCAATTCATCACTCGTTGCAGAAAATACAACGAACGCAACACTGACTCCACCAACAATTTCTGGAACATACACTGGCACAGAACAGGGAACAATTTCATTTACGATTCATCAGACTGGAAGTGCAGCGTACGCAACACTTTCAGGAATGGTTTCCGGAACAGAAAACCTGGTTTCAGGGGGAGCTACACCGATTGCTGACACAGGGCTCTTTCTTACCGTATCAAACCTGAGTGCATATGCCGATACACAATGGAATATTCAGATTCCAAACGTAAAAGCGGTTAGTTATGTTGCAAATTACAACGCATATCAATCTGCACTTCAGACAAAAAGTCAGGTGCTCGCAAGTGCGCAGGCAAATCTTGATCAGGCAAATGCAGCACTCACTGCGCTTGTAAGTGCGGCGCGACCAGAAGATATTGCGGGAGCTCAAGCACAAGTAGAAATTGCGCAGGCTGCGTATGAAAATACCGTCATTGTTGCTCCAGCAGATGGCACGGTCACTGCAGTACTTGTTGCACCAGGACAGATTGCCACAGCAAACGCAGGAGCTATTGAATTGCAGGCACTTTCTACTGAAAAAAATGTTGCCATTGCTGTGCCAGTAAGTGCAATCTTTTCTCGTAATGGAATCTCTTATGTGCTTTTGCAGAAAGGCAACAGTGTTGTGGAGCAGGCAGTAACGCTCGGTGATAAAGATGCAGTGCTTGTTGAAATCACCGGAGGATTGGTCGCGGGCGACAAAGTTGTTATTCAATAATTTTATTTTATTTTTATGCAAGAAAAAAAAGCGAGTATTCTTACCGAAAAGCCGTGGGTGAAAAGTTTGATTTTTGCGGTTGCGATTTTTACCGTTCTCATTTCGTTTTTGTATTGGCAGAGTGTACGGGGGGTGGTGTCTATTGAAAATGCGGTACTGAAAGCGCCAGTGGTAAATCTTTCTCCAGTAGCTCCTGGTACACTCAACGCACTCTATGTACATAGTAGTGACGTTATTGCACCAAATACTGCGGTGGCGATGGTGGGAACAACAACGGTCGTTTCAAAGGAGGGAGGTATTGTGGTCAATACTCCAGATGCGCTTGGCGGATATTACACTCCTGGAATGACTGTGCTTTCTGTAATCAAGACTAGCGATATGAAGGTTGTGGGGGCGCTCGAAGAAAATAAAGGATTGGAAAATGTTGCAGTGGGTAATCGCGCAACATTTACCGTAGATGCATTTTCTGGGAAAACATACGAAGGTGTTGTCGATGAAGTTTCTCCAACATCCGATGATACTGGCGTACTCTTTTCTATCTCAGACAAGCGTCCTACAAAAAAATTCGACGTAACCGTTCGTTTTTCTGCTGCACAATATCCTGAATTGAAAAATGGTATGTCGGCAAAAATAACCGTTCATACGAAATAGTAATTCGATGGAAGGAGAAAAAAAGAACAATTTGCGATGGTGGATTTTGCTCACCGTCATTGTCGGAACGTTTCTCGGTCGTCTGGATCAGACGATTGTGAATTTGGCGTTGCCGAAAATAATCAGTGATTTTGGAATCACGGTGACTTCGGCTGGCTGGATTGCAACTGCGTATATTCTTGCGAATGCAATTTTCGTGCCGATTTGGGGAAAGCTCGGCGATACGATTGGACGAAAAAAAGTGTACATCATTGGATTCACTGTGTTTATTATCGGATCAGTGCTCGCCGGTCTTGCATGGAATCTTTCCAGTATGATCGTCTTTCGCGTGATTCAAGCGATTGCCGGATCAGCGGACTATCCAACGGCGATGGCTATCATCGCGGTAACGTTTAAAGAAGGAAGAGAACGAGCACAAGCACTCGGTATTTGGAGTTCTTCATTTGCTGCTGCATCGGTATTCGGTCCGCTCATTGGAGGTCCACTTATCGACGTGTTTGGCTGGCGTTCAGTTTTTCTGGTAAATCTTCCTGTAGGAATTCTCGGACTTTTTATGGCGCTGCGTTTTATCAACGAATCGCGTTCAGAAAAAAAGATGGTCTTCTTCGATTGGTGGGGAGCACTCACACTCGGGGGAGCACTCTCTGCACTCGTACTTGTACTCGATAAGGGTCAGGATTGGGGATGGCTTTCATTCACGTCAATCGCTTCATACATCATCAGTGTAGTACTGCTCGCAATTTTTATAAAAATTGAAAATACCGTTCCTGAACCGATCGTCGACCTGCGTTTCTTTAAGATACCTGCGTTTGTAAATACACTGATGAACAACTTCATTGTGTTTATGGGAATGATGGGCGGACTCTTTTTGATTCCAGTATTTGCACAAACATTTCTTGGATACAACGCAACAGAAAGCGGATATCTTTTTATGCCGATGGCAGCAGCGCTCATGCTTGCGGCGCCGATCGGCGGACGCCTCACTGGACGCGTGCAACCACGCTATGTTATTTTTGCGAGTACGCTCGTGGCTGGAATTGGAATATTTATGTTTTCGTTCCTCGATCCAAAATCGACAGCGCTCGATATTATGATTCCACTTTCTATTATGGCGTTTGGTCTTGGGTTTGGAATGGCACAACGTACCAATGTGATTGCCTCCGTTGTTGATCCACACGAAATTGGGATTGCATCTTCAGTTCTCGCACTTGTGCGCAATCTCTCCGGCGCATTTGGTATCGCGCTTTTTGGAACATTGCTCACAAATCGCGTCTATCACAATGTACTCTCAATCAACGGATATAGTTTTTTGCATAGTACAAATCCAGCAGTTGTCCACACCTATATTTCTCTTGTTTCTTTGAAGGCGCAGGTGAATGCGTACGACTATGTCTTTGTGGTGGCGAGTGTCATGGTGATTGTCGGAGCTTTTGCCATACTCTTTTTGAAGGTCAAAAAAGAACGCACCGATGTTGTGGTACATGTAGAGTAAGGCGGACAAGCCGGAGAGCTTTGTGGTATATTCTAGGTATGAAATCAATAACAAAGACATTCCTCGATATTGAAGAGAAGGCACGTCAGTTCTTCGTGCGCATTCCGTTTATTCAAGCATTTCTTGCTGGTATCGGCGTGATTATTTTTTGGCGCGGAGTGTGGGAAGGACTTGATCGAATCGGCGTTACTCCAGTCAATTCCATCATTCTCGGAGCGCTCATCCTCGGTGCAGTAGGAGTGTTTATTCAAACATTTATCGGTAACACGATTATTATTCGCGAAGTGAAGCAGGAAAAGCAGGTAGAAAAGAAAGCTATCAAAGAAATAGAGGGTGAGGTGACAACCGAAGAAACAACACTCGCACAATTGTCTGCAAAATTGGATCGCATCGAGGGACTTATCGAGAAAAAATAAATATAAAAAAAGAAAACCCCCTTTCTATGATGGAGAGGGGGTTTTGTAATCTACAATTTCGTCTTTTGAATCTCGAAACTCAAAATCATCTTTGTCATGACATGTTGTAATAACGATCGATGTGTCATAAAATTTTACGCCAGGAAAAACTACTTTTCTTGAAGGAATTACGAGAACAGGAGTCACGTTGCAATTTTCTCCGGCAATTTTTTCCTCAATGAGTTGCACCATTTGAGGTTCGATAATCCCATGAGCAAATAATTCTATTGCATAGGAAGAATTACAGATAATAGTTTTTACATTTTGTACCAGCTCCATTTTTTTCAGCTGTGTTACAGCGCTGAAAATTTTTGCGTATTCGGAACCCATTTGCTTTTCATCGGTCCGTTGCCAGGTACAATTACTATTTCTTGCTGTTATTAAATGGAATCGAACGAGAGAATCTGATATCTCGTAATTTGTGTTCACTATATGTTTTATATGTGCCATGGAAGGTGTTTTTATTTGCCCTTACTGTATCACTTTGTTTGCTGAAGTCAAAAAATCCCGCCCCGAGGATACGGGGCGGTTTTTAGAATCCGATATGTTCCATGATGCGGTGTGATGGATGTTCTTTGATTTCCTGCTGAGGGAGTCGTGCTTTGAGGATTTGAATCAATTCATCTACTTCCATCGAGTTTGGCAGAGGGATGGCGATAACCGGCGTAATCAGGCGGTCGGATTCAATGAGGAGCTGGTTGCCAAGCTGGTGTTCGTCGATGGCAAAACCTTTCAATTTTTTAAATGGATATAAATAATCTCGAATTTTTATTCCTTCCTCGTTGATAGAAATTTCAATGATTTTTGGCGCACGCGCTGCGTAGTATCCAAGAATGAGAGCGCCGAGAACAATAAATACAGCAAAAAGCGTGTCGTGATAGATGACGGCGATCGCAGCACCGGTGAGGGTAATGAGTCCAAGCGCCCAAAACCAATCGGGATTTTTCTCTCGATGTACGTATTCTTCTGTTTGCCAGGATAAGATGGGGGTAATTGTTGCCATGTGCGAATATTGTACCATGCAGTAGTTTTGTAGTATAGAATAGAGACATGAAATTGCGTGGAATTGAATTCGGTACGATTGTGGAAACTCAGAAAAAAATACGGAAAGGCAAATCTATCATCAAATGGGGTGCCGGAGTTGTTTTGCGAGAACAAGAATATCCAAAGCTCGGTTTTTCTGATTGTTGCAGTGGAAGCGATGGAAAAAAACGAGGTTTGTTTTTGTGTTTACCGTTTCCTGAAAATGATGATTACACTTCCTTTACTCATGACATAGAAAAAATGCTTTCTGATTTGGTAGTGCAAGATGTGCCCGTGATTGTTCAGCTTTCTATATTTGTGCCACCAAAAGTTGCTTGTGCTATTGCCCGCAATCCACGTTGTGATGCAATCATGGTACTCGACGAGATTCCCTGGAAGGATTTTCCCGAAGAGGCACGACAGGTTTTTTTTCGAACGCAAAAATCTCCGTTTGCAAAATCAGGTGGCGGATATATTTCGGGAAAATATCTCAACTCATTTACTGCAGAATGGATTCGTCAGTGTCGACGAGATGGATTGCACAAGCCAATTATTGCAGGTGGTGGGGTATTGCGACCGAGAGATGTTGAAGCATTCTCGAGGGTGGGTGCATCGGCTATTGGTATTGAATCGGCACGTCGTCTTCGACCCTGGAATGTACGACGAATTATTCACCGAGCACAAGAACTATTTAAAAATACAAACCAATGAGTATGCTGAATAATTTTTTTCAATCACTGTTTCCCGATAGATGTGTTGGCTGCCAGATACGCGGAACATTACTCTGTGAAGATTGTCGGAAAAAAATTGCTCCTGCCTCAAATCCAATGCATGGTTGGATTACAAGCGTATTTGCGTATCACGATTTTCGCGTGAAGCGACTCATTTGGATGTTGAAATATAAAAATACTCGTCAGGTGGCGAGTATTTTTGCTCCAGCGCTCGCGAGCTCACTCGCCGAGTTTCTGGGAGAAGAAGCACTGTTTCATGGTTCACGCAAAATAGTGTTGGTGCCGATACCACTTTCAAAAAAACGTATGGCCAAGCGCGGGTACAATCAGGCCGAACTTTTGGCAAAGAAGATCGCAGAGATTTCGGCAAATGAAACTATTCTGTTTGAAAGAAATTTGTTGCGGAAAATTATTGAAACAAAACCGCAGGCTGATATTAAAAATCGAACGAAACGATTGGAAAATCTTGGCGACTGTTTTGTGGTGGATGAAAATCGAGTATCAAATAGGGAAGTGGTGATTCTCATTGACGATGTGACAACGACGGGGGCAACGCTAACGGCCGCGCGCAAAGTATTGCGCGCAGCCGGTTTTCGTAAAATCTATGCACTCACTGTGGCACATTAACAGGTGTTAGGTGTTTGGGTTTAGGGGATAGAAAAATCAAATACTCAATCAGAATTATTTTTTTGAAACTTTTGTATCCTTACGTTTTGCAATGGCAAAGATGTAAATGATTTCGAGAATACCCATAGTGTTTGCGATGAGGAGAACGATGAACCAAGGTTTTTCACCGCGACGAGCGGCGAGCCAAAGTGCCCAACCTTTCCAAATGAGTGACCAGATGATGAATATGAGAAGAAAAGCTTTGAACGCAATTCCGCCTTGCTGAACTTGTGATGCGAGTGATGTGTAATCGTACATGTAAATAAAATAATTACGGTTGTTAATAACAAAGGTAGTATACCGCATTCGTGCTCAATCTAAAAAAGTCCGAGGGTATACCTCGGACTTTTTTGATGCAGTGCTATTTATGCATGCGATTCCAAACGAGTGCACCGATATATCCCATGATATATCCGATGGCCGTTGTAATAATGATGAGTGTGAGCGCTGCCGACATTTCAAATGGTCCAATGGTGATTGGAATATGAATCATATGTGCCCAAAGAATAAAGTTATAAATGGCTTGAGCCATTCCGCTCATAACCAACAATGCCCAAACCAAATGGAAACCGCCCAATAAAATTCCGAACGTATACCCAATTTTATGTGGATTTGTCATATATATACATTAAGATTGTTAATGTATATATTGTATACCTGAAAAAGCACGATGGTTTTTGAGAAGGGGAAAACGGGAGGGGTGATTCGACCAAGAATATTTTTGGAGGAGGCGGATACGTTTCGGTCACCCAGTAGGCGATTGTGCTCAATCGCGAATCACTAAGTATTTTTGTTCGCCTGAATTTTTTCGCCGAGACGGATACATTCGAATCTCACTGCCTCGCGCAACGGCAAACCGCCCAAGTCTTTGTAGACTTGGGCGGGCCTTTGCGGACCACTCGGGATTCAAACTTTCTAGGTCAAGCATTATAAGGATTTTCTAAAAAAATTGTAGAGGTTAAAGCGAGGCACGCGGGTCGGGTTTGAATAAATAAAATATGATTTTGTTTTGCTAACCCCACTTTTCTACCTGTTCCCATATTTGAGATGGAAGATACTGCTCGTCCAAACTTGGATTCTTGGATTTTTCTCGAACAATATACAGCTCGCCGTTTCCGTTTCTAAAAAACACGTCAGTATCCCAGTTTCCCTTGGGATTCGGAGTGGTTGCTGGTCCAGTTCTCATTGGTATCTCAAAACCAAGTTTTTTCTTACAAACTTCACCGATTAATTCCACAGAGTTTATATAATCTTCAAATCCCATCTCCTCGAATCCTCCTCCATGAGGGTTATTACCACCAAAACCTAGACCGTTGACGGAATTGGGCTTGGACTTCTCGATAAGTTCCTCGATTGTAAGGGAAAGATCTTGAATGAATTTATCAGCGGTTGCGCCCCTACGAGAAACCTCATGGGGGTTTTGATGAGTAATAAAAGATATTTTTTCTCCTGTATTTTTATCTATGCCCGAGAAAACCATACCCGTGCAATTTCGATAACTCAAAGAATATTTATCTCTGCTGTCGATGGGAGAAATAGAGTAAACATTTTCAAAACCCCGCACACCTTCAAAAGAGGTCATTTGTATTTGGTAAAAATCAAGATGTTCACCCTGTGCTTTAATTTCGCTTATTATTTTGTGCTGCCCCCCATATGTTTCTGCCGGAGAAACCAAAATACCTTTGATTGTACCGATAGTCTCAAAGGATCGATTGGAAAACTTATTTTGATTAAATTCTTCCATTGGGCTATTTTAGCTTAAAACGTATCTTTTAAGTACTCGGGTCGCACCACCGCCATAAGCCTGCGGGTCTGCTGATAACAAGTTTCTACTGCGGAGTTATTTAGTTTCTAAGCGGAGGCGGTGAGATTCGAACTCACGGTCCCTTTCAGGACACCGCATTTCAAGTGCGGTACGATAGACCTCTCTGACACGCCTCCGCTTAGGAACCAACAGCTTGTTTACATTACTCTATTTTCCAGGTTTTTTCAAGATGTTTTCTAATCCAGCTTTTTTCCAAGAAATGTTCTTCATAATGACAGTTTGGACAAATGAGTTCAAGATTCAACAGCTCATTATGATTTCTGTTTCGATCTTTGTGATGTACTTGTAATATCTCATATTTATCATAGGTGCATCTTTCACATTTTACACCCCTTTCATTTATTAATCTTAGTTTTAGAGCGTGTTGAGATTTCACTTTATCTTTCGGGCTACCAATTTTATATTTAATACCAGCTCGATTACTGTTCGCGCATGTTCTGCTACATGTTTTTTTATTAAGTCCTGCTAAAATCAATTTTCCACAAACCAGACAAGGTTTTTCTTTTCTGTTTGCCACACCATAACATAGAGCTCCACAATAAATATGCCCCCTTTTTATTTCGATAGGTCGTCTGTATATTGGTTTTCCACAAACAAAACAGTTTGAATTTGGATTTCTTATGTATCGCTCAGGCATTCTACCAGTCTACCACACTTTTTTCAGATATTTTATCTATCTATATACTATATACTAAAATACTACTATACTGTTCTCATGAAATACTTAGGAATTGACTATGGCACCAAACGCATTGGCATTGCACTTTCAGATGAGAGTGGCTCGCTTGCGCGCCCGGTAACAGTGCTCAAAAATGTGACTGGCTTCCTCGATGAACTCGAAGGAATCATTGCAAAGGAGAGCGTTGGAGCGATTGTTGTGGGAACTTCTGAAGGCAACAAAGTACAGCGAAACATCGATGAACTTATTGGGCAACTTACGCTCACCACAATGCTTCCGATTGAAACAATGAACGAAGCATTTAGTTCGATGGAGGCGCACGGAAAGAAGGGTAAGGAATCCACTTCTGCTCGCCAAGGAAAAGCACCGAGCAAACCTGTCGATCTCGACGCGCGTGCTGCCGCGGTGATATTGCAACGTTATCTCGACTGTTCTCAAGGCTCAAATCGTAAATCTTGAATCTCAAAACACATATATGCAAAAAGATTTTCACAGTCAATTAAAATTATATATTAATGACTATGTTCATTGTGTGTATGATGTAACAGAAAAATTTCCAAAATCGGAATTATTCGGTACAACATCCCAGTTTCGCCGAGCAGCTCTTTCTGTAATGCTTAATTATGTTGAGGGATATGCTCGAGGAAGAACTACGTATGTAAAAAGTTTTCTGGAAATTGCATACGGGTCTTTGAAAGAAAGCGAATATTTAATTGATTTTTGTTATGAAAGAAAATATATGAATAAAGCGGAATGTGATAGACTCAAAAAGTTGGCAGATACAATCGGAGTGATGTTGTTTGGC
>JAHFNO010000022.1 GCA_023267275.1 Candidatus Nomurabacteria bacterium
ATGACTCTTTTCTTTAAGTAAGAAAATTTCATTTCTTTCACTCTTGGAAAGATGTGAAAACTTTTTGTTTTTTTCATCCCTAAATCATACCAAGTGTTCGGATTCAGATGAGAATTTGGGTTGTTCATCAAAAATTCATTCTTTATGAAGAAGTCATTTTTTGTTCCTTTTTTGGTTTGTATATTTTTCGCTTTTTATTTTTTTACCAGTATTGTAGCTAAAGAAAAAAAATTTAGCGGGTATATCCCAAAAAACCAAACACCTAAAATTGAGTGGATACAAAGTTTTGGTGACTGGGCACCGAGAGCAACCATTCAGACCGTAATCAACGGTCATGATACTATAAGTGCTGAGCTTGAAATAGCTGGCACATGGCCTGGAAGAAACCTCGTTGTATTTAAAGGTAGTTATCCACCTAGCGTAGACCAGGAAGTTTACGTGAGAGGGCGAATCGATAAATCCAATAAATATTGGATTGACGAAGCCCAATTGTATTATTTTAAAAAATAGAGAGTGAAGTGATTTTAAAAGCATCAACCACAAGTTGATGCTTTTCTTTTTACGTAAATTTCCCTTCCGCGCAAAGCACAACGGGGGCTTGCCGTTGTGTTATTGACACGTGTTACTTGCAATAGTATTATGTGCAAAACTCACTTTTAAAACTATAGTGTATGAAAAAAAGAATTCGTTTTATCGTAATTTGCGCATTATCTCTGTTTGCTGTTTGCTACAGTCTGTCTCGTATCTTTCTTAAATTACCAGGCTTAGACGACGCACATTTATTTTTTTGTACCATAGGAATGTTTTTTATTGGAGCTCTTGCTACAATACTTTACAGTTTTTGTGGGTGGGACAAAAAACATGTAGTTGATCTTCTCATGATTGTTCTTTTCCCGACAGCTCCCGCTTTTGGTTTTTATACCAGTGTTGTACTAAATGCTTCAAAAATAGGTTGGTTATATTCAAATAGGAATGAAGCATTCATCGGGTATATAATAGCCTTTATTGTAGGGTTTGTTACTGTTCTTTGTTTCATTGGAATTATTGAAGGCTTTATCTTCTTTTTTAGGAAATTAGGAAATGCATTTCGTTCTTCTATTTTATGGAAACCGTTTTGTTTTCTAATAAATTTTTTTTCTTATTGATAATTCATTAAAATGCCTTGCATGTAAACATGCAAGGCATTTTTTATACCAATTTCCCCAAATGTGTTTTGAGTGTATAGATCCAATCTACATCGTCGGGAGAATTTTCTAGTTTGGATTTAAGGAGCCATTCGAGATAGCCACGATCGATTTTTGCAACCTCTTTTATTTCTCGGTCGACATATTTGCCGAAATTGAATTTATTGAGAAGCGACGGACGAGCCGATATTTCAATCATTTGTTTGATAGCGCTATCATGGTCGCCTGTTTTTACAATCATTTTTGCGAGGAGACGTTCAAAAAGTTTTTCCAGCACAAGAACATCGCCATCGGCACTATGCGCCACACCTTCTACTTCCAAATCAAGCGCGTAACGAAGATATTGAAGGTTGTAACGAGAAAGTTTTGCTTCGGGATCGAGCTCACGAGCAACACGGAGTGTACAGATCACGTTTTTTGGAACAATGTCTTCTTTTTTGAGCATGCCAAGATCAAACACAGCATTGTGCGCAACTGCAACAGTTTCAGTATTTTCAAAAAGGTCTTTTACTTCCTGCCATTCTGGCGCGTCTTTAAATGCTGGCTTGTCGGCGACCATTTTGTTTGTGATGTTGTGCACAGCCATAGCTTCAAACGGGATTGGAAGCGGCGGTTTAAAAAGTCCGGCACGCATTTCCACGTCACCCGGGGCTTTCCAGGCTATTTGGCAGAGAAAATCTTTGGGTTCATTTCCTGTTGTTTCAGTGTCGAAAAAAATAATTTGCATAGGCAAATTATAACACGAAGTTACTTCCCCTCCTTTACTAAGGAGGGGATTGAGGGGTGGTGCATTTAAATAAAAAGCTAGGAACCACCCCTGCACCCCTCCTGTGTACAGGAGGGGAAAATACCAAAAGTTTTATGCTATAATGCGACCACTATGCTACATGAAGAAATCAAAGGAAAAATAAAAGAAGCTATGCTTGCTCGTGACGCGGTTCGCCTCGAGGTGCTTCGCGGTATGAGTGCTGCATTTACCAACGAACTCGTTGCGAAGGGCCGAAAGCCACAAGAAATGCTTTCTGACGAAGAAGCACTCGCAGTGATTACTCGCCTTGCAAAACAACGCAAGGATTCTATCGAGCAATACACAAAAGGCGGTCGTGAAGATTTGGTTGCAGAAGAGAAGTCTCAGCTCGCAGTCATTGAAACATTTCTTCCTGAACTCATGAGTGCTGATGAGGTGGAAAAAATTGCTCGTGCGAAACAAGCCGAGCTTGGTATTACCAATCCAACAAAAAAGGGGATGCTCATGTCGGCGCTTATGAAAGATTTAAAAGGCAAAGCTGATGGTATGGTAGTAAAAACAGTCGTTGACGGATTGTTTACATAACTATATGGAATTCAATCGACCACAATTTTTTAAGGATGAAAATGCGAAAAAGGAATTTCACAATCTTCCTGACATAAAAAAACTTAACCTAGACGATTTGCGCTCTGATGATATTGCTATTCGGAATATGGCGGAAGGTATTTTTGAGGCTTCTGAAGAAAGAGCAGAGTTTGATGGTATTATATCGCCCAGTTTTTATCAAAAAAATATCGTAGACCGTTTTGAAAGATTATTTCGCGCAATTGAAGTGGAAGAAACTCGGATTAAAAAGGACATCAAAACTCGCAAAAAAACAATGCACCAGGCAGAATTTGATTTACTCGACAAGCGATTGAATGAACTTGCTATAAGATACAATCAACTTTTGGATCTTGAAACAGTGGTTGATAAACAATACGACAAATTTACAGAAACTTTATTATTGGGCAATAAAAATACAATAGAAAAAATTCCTATTTCAAAGGACTTGTTGTTTCCGAATTAATTATTACTTTTTTACTTCTCCCTTATCACTAACCCCTAATCCCTAACATGAAAATCATTTGGCATTGGCTCATACTCTCAATCGCAATTTTTGTCACAACATATGTGTTGCCTGGCACGATTAGTGCAAATCCATCATACATCGTGCTCGTTGTCGGTGCCTGTTTGATGTTTGTAAATTTTGTCATCAAACCTGTCATATCTCTTCTTACACTCCCGATCAATATTCTCACACTTGGAATTTTTGGTATCATTTTGAACGGCGCATTTTTCTGGCTTCTCGCTTCTGCTATCCCAGGATTTCATATTGCGACATTTAGTGGAGCGGTCATCGGAGCATTTATTGTTTCAGTAGTAAACTGGATTCTCGAAAGAATTTTTTAATCTAAAACCAAACACCTAACACCTTGAACCTACTTTATGCATATTTTTAGCCCGCTATCGCTTTTTGTTTCTGCACACAGCGCCGTTGCTTACGGAGCACTGTTTATCGGTGTTTTTTGGGAAGGAGAAATTACGCTTATTATGGCTGGAGTGTTCACACATCTCGGTATTTTTTCTTGGCCTATTACGATTCTTGTGGTGGTTGTCGCTGCGACGGCAAAAACATTGCTTGGATATCATCTTGGACGATACATTGGCAAAGCATTCCCACACAGTCCACTTTTGAAATATTTTGAGCGAAAAGTTTTTTATTTCCTTCCACGATTTCGCGAGCAACCATTTTGGTCTATTGTTATTTCAAAATGTATTTATGGTGTAAACAATGCCACACTTGTTTTCGCAGGATATATCGGTGCAGATTTCAGAAAATATTGCTTGGCAGAATTTATTTCCACTACCATTTGGCTCGGAGGTATGTTTGGACTCGGGTTGTTTTTCAGTCAGACAGCACTCAACATTAGCCACAATTTCCGCAGTTTTAGTCTACTCGTCATTCTCTTTATCGTCGGATTTATCGTATTGCTCAAACTTATCAATCTGATCATTGAACTCATTGAAGAATGGGGGCTCGATAAGGAGGCAATGAAGTAAGGAATCAATGAACACAAGAGCACTAGAACATTAAAACAACAAATCATAAATCCAATGCTATTTTTTAAAAAACAACCAATCATAGTTATCCACGATGGACGTTTTCACGCGGACGATATTTTTGCCTGTGCCGTTTTGCGATTGCACACAGGGAAAAAGGGAAAAATAATTCGCACGCGCGATCCTGAAATAATTGCTGGAGCTGACTTTGTCGCAGATGTTGGTGGTATTTATGACCCTGCAAAAAAAATGTTTGATCACCATCAACATGGTGGTGCAGGTATTCGAGAAAATAGTATTCCGTATGCTGCATTTGGATTGGTATGGAAGGAATATGGCGCAGCGATTTCTGGCTCGCCAGAAATCGCTGTAATAGTAGAACGAAATATCGTTTTGCCTATTGATGCTGGAGACAATGGTGTCACTACTTTTGAAAGCATTCCCGGAAAACCATTTCCATATCTTGTGCAAGGTGCCTTTTCTGCATTTATGCCAACATGGAAAGAAGACAATGCCATTATTGATGCTCATTTTGTACAGCTTGTAGATATTGCACAAATGATTTTGGAGCGAGAAATTACTCAAGCACGTGATTATATTGAAGGCGAACGAGAGTTGAAAAAAATATATGAAAGTGCAGAAGACAAACGTGTCCTGGTGTTTGGTCGCATGTATCCATGGGAACAGGCTCTTATTCAATTTCCAGAACCGCTTCTTGTTGTTGCCTCACGTGATGGAAAAAAATGGAAAGTAGAAACAACACTTGTTGCACCCGGAAGTTTTGAGCGCCGCATGAAATTGCCAGAATCTTGGGCTGGACTTCGTGACGAAGAATTACAAAAAGTGACCGGAGTATCTGATGCCACGTTTTGTCACAATGGACGCTTTATCGCAACAGCAAAAACAAAAGAGGGAGCACTCGCGCTCGCAAAGCTCGCGTTCGAACAGAAATAATTTTATGGAAGGAAGAACTATAGAAAAAATTGGTGAAGGCGGACAAAGTGTTGTTTTTGAATCAAAAAACCAGTTTAATGACGACGGCTTGATTTTAAAATTTCATTTTCGCGAGCTTTCTGAAATAATTGACGCTATATTACAAAAAAAAGATCCAAAAATTCTATCTGAGCAATTGTCAAAAATTAGAGATATATTTGAAAAGAAGGATGAGGTAATTTTTAGTGAATTAGAAAGGGTAACTGATTCGAATTTAATAAAAGAGATTACAGATTATTATGCTGGAAAAACATCTGATGTAGATTATCTAATTGAGTTATGTAAAAAATATATTGAGAGTGATAGATATCTTTTTTCCACGTATGCTCAGGATATTAAGGAAATAACAGAAAAATATTCAAAGATAGAAACATATTTTGGACAAAAAAATGTTGCTGGGATAAAGACTATTATTTTGGGTAAAAACAATATTGAAAAAATTGATTTCAATCAAGCTTTTTTAGTACTGAATTTGATCCGTGAATCAAGCAAGCAAGAAATGATAAGCAAGGGTGACTGGGAAATTATAAAAAAATATATTATTGAAAACGACATTACTATCCCAATTATTGTACAAGAAAAATTTGTGCCAAAGGGTGCAGATTATATAACCGATTTTTCGACACCATTGCCAACCGAAGAAGAATTTGAAAAAATTTTGGACGCTGATTTATTGCTAAATGATTTTACTAACACAAAGAATGAGTTGAAAGCCAAATTGCTCGACAATAAGTTGTTTACCCTTGTTGATGCTGATGCAAACCTTAAAAAATCGGTAGCTGAATTTGTAGAAAAGGCGATTATATATTCTAAAGAAACTCATGATTACATAGATATTTTTGGAAAAGATAATGTTATTTTTTATAAAGAAAACGGAATATATAATTACAAGCTGTTGGATCCGGCATTAAATTTTGATCATTACTCAACTGACAAAAATATCAAAAATAATAGTCTGAAAGAGTTTCTTAGTAGAAATAAGAAAGAAATACGGCACTATTATTTATATTTAAAAACTATAAATGATTTTGCTGAGAAATTCAAAATAAAAGAAAGAATAAAAATTGAAGATATTCTCGGAACGAGAGTTGTTGGTGTAGAAAATGAACTCGAAAATTTTCTGGTTTAATTTCCAACACGAATTAGGAAAACGGCAAAAACAAAAGAGGGAGCACTCGCACTCGAATAAAAAAAATTCCAAATACTGAATATACTCAAATTGACATTTGAGACGTTTTTGTTGTAACCTAAATTCAAACAAATCTTTAATGTATGAAAACAGTAAGTTGGAAACGCGATATGTCATGGCACTATAGTGATATGTGTCGAAAGAACCGTAATATCTATGCACTTATTTTTGCTGTATTGCTTGGATCGGTGGCTATATTCTATACAATATTTATTAGCTGGGCTCTTCCTCATGGCACACAACACGCTCTTGTTGGTATTTTGGCTTATATTGTTATGCCTGCAATTATTTATTTTAAAATGAGCGATCTTGCAGCATCGGTGCTTGAAAAAATCCTTAAAGTTGAACTTGCAACTAATTTATTTTCCATCCCCACATATTTTTTTTGTATATTTATACAGTGTGGAATGTATTTGATTTGGAACCAAATTTCTCAGCATGCACTTCTTTGTATATTTTCAACATGCCTTATGTTTTTCATTGGTCAAATAAATGCTGAGGATGTGTATTATTATAAATAGGTAGTATTGTGCCGATATTTAAAAAACAATTATGGTTAATCCCTAACAAATAATATTTGATAGGGATTTTTAATTTCCAACACGAATTAGGAAAAATAGCAAAAAACTGCTAAGCTGTATTTGTATTGGTTTTTTCTAGTTTACTATTTTCTAACTACTAATATACTTAATTTTCTATGGCATTAATCGATGAACTCAAATTTCATGCGAAGGCAGGGAAGGGTGGCGACGGCGTAGTCCGTTGGCGCCGTGAAAAATTCATCCCAATGGGTGGACCAGCCGGTGGTGATGGTGGTCGCGGAGGCGATGTGTTTATTCAAGCTGTCCGAGACAACCAGCTTCTTTCTCAATACCGACATGTCGATCATTTTGATGCACAAGACGGCGAGCCAGGTGGAAGTCAGAGCTTGCATGGAAAAAATGGCGACGATATTGTAATCAAACTTCCGATTGGATCGGTGGTGACAAATACTGCAACTGGGGAGCGAATCCAACTCTTGACCGAAGGAGAAAAAATAAAAATTCTTGATGGCGGTGGAGGTGGTCATGGAAATGAATATTTCAAAAGTTCAACCAATGTCTCTCCAAAGGAATGGACTCCAGGACGCGCTGGCGGTGAAGCCGATTTTCATGTTGAGCTCGAGCTCATTGCTGATGCCGGACTCATTGGTCTTCCAAATGCTGGAAAATCTTCGCTCCTCAATTCGCTCACTCGTGCAAAAGCAAAGATTGGTGATTATGCGTTTACGACACTTGATCCAAACCTCGGTGATTGTTATGGATATATTCTTGCCGATATTCCCGGACTTATCGAAGGTGCTTCAGAAGGCAAAGGACTTGGTGTTCGTTTTTTGAAACACATCAAGCGTACTCATGCACTTGTTCATCTTGTTTCGTTTGAAAATGAAATGACAGCAGCTGATGGAATGATGAAGGTGTATAAAGAGATTCGTACTGAATTGAAAAAATACGATGAAAATCTTGAATTTGCTCCGGGTGAAGGACTCTCCCTAAACCAAACTGAAAGTTTGGTCGGGCGACCAACACAAAGTGTTGGTTTAGCCGATAAAGAAGAAATAATTTTGCTTACGAAGACGGACGTATTGCCGGAAGACGAAAAAGAAAAAATCATCGCGAAAAAAATAAAAGAATTTGAAAAGCTTGGCAAAAAGGTATATACGCTCTCATTGTATGATGATGAATCAGTAAAAACATTTACCGACGAAATCATTAAATATCTCAAAAAATTGGAAAGCGAGAAATAGTTTTATAAATACTACAATTCTTACGATCGTAAGAATTGTAGTATTTTGTATGGTTTATACTGTATACCGTATACTAAATACTGTATACTATCCTAATGAAACTTCACGATCTTGTTTTTGTTGATATTGAAACGACTGGTCTCGATGCGCGAATGCACGAGATTATTGATATTGCTGTCGTGCGTGTTCGACAAACATGGACTGATGGAGAGAGTCCTCGATTTGACTTGATCGATGAATGGTCTACAAAAATTCAACCTGAAAATATTGCCTCTGCCGATCCAGCGTCACTTCGCATTGCTGGATATACTGTAACTGGTTGGACTGGAGCCACTACTATTGTTGCTGCACTGCAAGAATTTGCACAAAAAACAGATGGAGCGATCATGGTGGCACACAACGTGGCATTTGATGCTGGCTTTCTTGATACAGCGATGGCTCGGTATGAAATAAAAAATACCATGCACTATCATCGACTCGATACTGTTTCGATGGCGTATGCAGTGTTGCACAGTACTCCCGATGTGGGACGCTATTCTCTGGCTGAACTCTGTAAATATTTTGGCATCGAAAACAAGAATGCACATTCGGCGCTCGCAGATGCTCGCGCCGACTTCGAGCTTTTCAAAAAATTGATGGTAATGTAGTATTTCCGAGCTAGGGTCATCCTGAACTTATGAATCAGCAGATTCACTTCTGGAGCTTCAGGATCTAAGATGCTTGATTCTGAAACAAGTTCAGAATGACACGATATAAATCATGAAATCGAACAAAAACACAACAGTATTTGTTGGGCTCTCTGGTGGAGTAGATTCATCTGTCACCGCAGCGCTCTTGAAAAAGGCTAAACCAAATAATTTTAAAAAATTATTTGGTCGCCCGACCCCAAAGGGGTTTAGTGGCTACAAAGTCGTCGGGGTTTTTATTCGTACCTGGCAACCAGATTTTATTGAATGCAATTTCCGTGAAGACCGTCTCGATGCAATGCGCGTGGCAGCAAAACTCGATATTCCATTTCTTGAATGTGATGTGGAAGATGCATACAAAAAAGCTGTGGCTGACTATATGATTGAGGAATACCGAGCTGGTCGCACGCCAAACCCCGACGTCATGTGCAATCGTGAAATAAAATTCGGAATATTTTGGCAGTTTGCAAAAGAACACGGTGCCGACTACATTGCGACAGGTCATTATGCTCGCATAGAGCACAAAGCTCAAAGCTTAAAGCTTAAAGTGGCAAATGATGCTTCAAAAGATCAAGCATATTTTTTGTATCGACTCACGAGTGATGATCTTGCCCATGTGCTTTTTCCGATTGGTCATTTGCAAAAAACGGAAGTGCGAAAACTCGCGGAGAAATTTGATCTTGCTACATCGAAGAAAAAAGATAGTCAGGGTGTGTGTATGCTCGGCGATTTGGATTTGAAACAATTTTTGGAACACTATATCCCGTCAGTCCGAGGTGATGTATTGAATACAGAAGGCGAGGTGATTGGGTATCACGATGGTGCAATTTTTCTTACACTTGGAGAGCGACACGGATTTACTATCACTAAAAAAACACCCAACGACGGTCGCTATTATATTCTTGCAAAAGATATTGAAAAAAATACGATTGTTGTTTCAAACAAACAAGAAGCCACACAAGAAAAACATTCCAACATTCTTCCGAATGTTGGAATATCAAAATGCAGTTGGGTTCTTGGAGTACCCGAAGAATCAAAAAAATATACTGCGCAGATTCGTTACCATGGAGAATTTTTGCCATGTGTAATCCAAAATATAAAAAACAACTCTGCAGAAATTATTTTTGAAAAATCTGTACTCGTTGCAAAAGGACAATCGATTGTTGTGTATGATGACAATGTTTGTCTCGGTGGAGGAATAGTAGAATAAAATAACTAAATCCTAATGACTAATGTCTAAAAAACTAGGAATTAGATATTAGAACCTAAAATTATTTTTGTGTATTTGTTTTCTTTGATATAATAAATGTATGTTTACTCATCTTGTTGTCAATCAAGCTTCGCTCGCAATTTTTTACAAGCTTGGCATGGCGGTAATTTGCGGAGCGCTCATTGGAACTGAGCGTGTGATTTCTCATAAAGATGCCGGTATGCGAACATACGCACTTGTTGCAATGGGTGCAGCATTGTTTGTTATCGTAAGTGATACGCTTGTGCATTTGTATATGTCGCAAGGTACACCAGTCGGTGATCCACTACAAATTCCATCAATGATTATTTCCGGTATCGGATTTATTGGCGCTGGCATGATTATTTTTCGTGAATCAAATGTGACTGGGCTCACTACAGCTGCAGGATTTTGGGTGGCGGCAGGTATTGGAATGGCTTGCGGATACGGACTCTATATTCCTGCGGCGATGGCAACACTCATCACACTTTTTGTCTTTATCGTTCTCTGGCATGTTGAGCAACAAATAAAAAAAATTAGCTGGGATGAAGAAGAGCCACCAAAAAAGCGAAAGAAAAAAGTGACTATACCAATAATCGAATAATGTAGGTAAACATACCAATATACGAATGATACGAATCTACGAATAACTACGAATAAAAAAATCAACCACCTGGTTGATTTTTTTTACGAACAGGAGTACTATTTTCAGCAAATTTTAAACTACTTTAGTTATGGCATTATTGCATTCAACAAAAGGTTTGGTGCGGAATCTCCGACCAAGAATAATTACAACGAGATTTACAACGAAATCTCGCTTTAAATTAAAAATGTGCAAAAGACCAGGGTGAAATATAGAGGTGTTTTTAAATGGTGATTATGAAGCGTTGTCCGGCATATCTCGGCAGCGCTTCTTTTTTTGTTTAGCTTCATATTTTACTCAATCGCAGCAGTCATATTCAAAGCGCATTGAGTAAAATCTAAAGGGGTATATTTGTGGATGAAGCCTAATTTTGCTAGAGTATCGGGTATATGATCCCGTTAGAGGCCGCGGTCGCTTAATTGGAAAATATACTACATTGTAGCTTTATAGTTATCAGAAAATAATTTTGCAAGTTGGCGCATTAGCGAGCGCGACCTGCCTCTAACGGGATGACCTCAGCAGAAATTCGCAGCAAATTCTTGGCATTTTTCGAAAAACGTGGACACTCCGTAGTTCCATCAGCTCCACTCGTGCCACAAAATGATCCATCAGTACTTTTCAATACTGCCGGCATGCAGCCACTCGTACCTTATCTTCTCGGACAGAAACATCCACAAGGCACTCGCATTGTAAACGTACAAAAATGTGTACGCACCGGCGACCTTGAAGACATTGGCGACAATCGTCACCTTTCATTTTTTGAAATGATGGGCAACTGGTCTCTCGGTGAGCCTACATCTCCTGACGGGATCGGCCACGGCTATTTCAAAAAAGAAGCAATTTCTTGGAGTTTTGAATTTCTTACATCCAAGGAAGAAGGACTCGGTCTTGATATCAATCGTTTGTACGTGACTTGTTTTGAAGGAGATGAAAATGCTCCACGCGATACTGAATCTCCGGAAATCTGGAAGTCTCTTGGCGTGCCGGAGAGTAGAATCTTTTTCCTTGGTGCAGAAGACAACTGGTGGAGTCCTGGAGACAATGGTCCATGCGGTCCTGATACGGAAATGTTTTACGATATGACCGACGCCGGAGTAGGCGAACTTTCAAAAGAAGCATTTTTGAATGCCGTAAAAAAAGAAGATCTTATCGAAATCTGGAACGACGTATTCATGGAATACGAAAAGAAAGACGGTAAGGTTGTCGGCAAGCTCGCACAGAAAAATGTTGACACCGGTGCCGGACTCGAACGCATCACCGCAGTGATGCAGGGCAAAAAAACTGCATATGATACCGATATTTTTTCTGACGTAATGGAAAAAATCAAATCTGAATCAAAAAACTACAATGAGCAATATGCTCGTGTTGTTGCCGATCACTTGCGCACCGCACTTTTTATGGTGGCAGATGGAGTAACTCCCGGGAATAAAGACCGCGGATATATTTTGCGCCGCCTCATTCGCCGTGCAACAGTACGATCACTCAAACTCGGATTTTCTGAAACAGTTTCTATTGATATCGTAAATATATTCATTCAAGAATACAAAGGAATGTATTCTGAAGTTGATTCACTCAAAAATATTGAAACAATCCGTGAAGAAATTTTGAAATTCCAAAAAACAGTTGAGGAAGGAATAAAAGAATTTGAAAAAGGAGTTGATCCATTTATTCTTGCAACCACATATGGATTTCCAATCGAGATTACGCTTGAGCTCGCACAAGAAAAAGGAATACAAATCAATCTTGATGATTTCAAGACAAAAATGGCAGAACACCAAAAACTCTCGCAGACCGCATCTGCTGGAATGTTTAAAGGTGGACTCGCAAATCACAACGAAAAAACGATTCGTTTGCACACAGCGCACCATCTTTTGCTCGGAGCTCTTCAAGAAGTGCTCGGAAAAGAAGTAAAACAGCGGGGAAGTAACATTACTGAAGAGCGTCTTCGTATCGACTTTGCATTTGATCGAAAAATGACCGATGTAGAAAAGAAATTGGTTGAGGATTTGGTCAACAAATATATTTCTGAAAAACTCAACGTCGTACGTCGCGAAATGCCACGCGTCGAAGCAGAAAAGCTCGGCGCTGAAATGGAATTCGGTGTGAAATATCCAGAGACTGTTTCTGTATACTTTATCGAAGACCAAGACGGCAACGCTGTCTCAAAAGAATTCTGCGGTGGACCACATGTGCAAAACACAGGTGAACTCGGCTATTTCAAAATTCAAAAAGAAGAAGCTTCTTCACAAGGCGTGCGTCGTATCAAAGCAATACTTGAGTAAAACTATGAAATTAATTCTCTCGTCTGATCTGAGTTTTTTGTTGAAATACGGATATGATTTGACTGGTATTTCAAAAAGTGAAATGTGTATTGGGTACGTAACAACTGCATCAAAGGGTTCACGAAGCCAGGAATTTTTCGAAAAAGTTAAAAAAAGTATACATGAAAAAGAATATTCTTTTGAGGAAATTGATATTGAAGGAAAAACTGAAAAACAAATAAGAGATTTTTTTAATGACAAAAATGTAATTCATATTGAAGGTGGCAATACTTTTTATTTATTGAAGGCTATACGAGAAACAGGTTTTGATAAAATTCTTAAAGATTTGCTTTCTGAAGGAAAGATTTACATTGGAACAAGCGCTGGAGCATATATTATGTGTCCGAGTATTGAAGTGGCAGATTGGAATCAAAATGGAAGAGATCGGTTTGGAGTAATCGATTTTACTGCACTTAATTATGTTCCTTTCGTATTGAAAGTACATTACACAGATGATATGGAATCAATGGTAAAAGAAAAAATGAAATCATTGAAATATCCATTAAGAATTTTACGAGACGGACAGGGAATTCTTGTTGAGGGTGATACATATACCTTTACGGGTGATGGAAGTGAGATTGTATTAAATTGATTTCAATCAATAGGCGTATTAAGGCGATACTTGAATAATTCTTGACAAAATATTTGCATGACAGTAGTCTATGAAAAACTATTGAATTATGGCAACAATAATTGAAAAAATTCTTGTAAAGGCGCAACAAGAGCTCGAAGACAAAAAAGAAAAAATTGAAGATGCCCTCGATTGTCTGGAAAAGGGCAAAATCATATATTCTGTGGATATACCGTCTCTCTGGGAAGACGAAGGAGGAATAAGTCTGGAAAATTGTATTGGTAGTAGTGATCTAGAAAAATCTATTGCAAAAGCAAGAAGAGAATTTAAAAAAATGAATCAGGAAAGTATACCCAGCCCTGTTGTTTACTTATATTTTCCAAAGGGTGAAAAGGTTTTAATTGATGAAGATCAGTTAGATGAATTAAGGAAGTACTTTAAATCTCAGAAAGAAATAAAAATATAGTTTTTAATAATAAGCAAGGAGTTCCTTGCTTATTTTTTTTTTGTTTAAAAATCTGGATTCCCGGTCAAGCCGGGAACGACACAAGGCATTATCAATTTTTATTTTTCCACATACTGTATACCGTATACTAAATACTGTATACTATACGCATGGGTTTCTTTTCTCGCACTCCACAAAAAAATGAGCGCACGCTTATTCTCCATATTGGTAGTGGATCTGTCATGGCTTCGATGGTGACAAATTCTGATACCAAGACCGCAATCCATTCTTTTGTCACACACGATATTCCTGTTGTTGCCGATCTCACACTTGAAACATTTGAAAAAGAAATGAACAAGGCACTTGGACGCACTATCACTGCAATCGCTGCGCATCATATGCCGGCACCAGATCGTATCACGGTCTATTTTGCATCACCCTGGTTTGCTTCACAGGTTCGTATTGCAAAAACTTCACGTCCAACGCCATTTATAGTTTCAGACACTATGGTGAGTGACATGATTGCCCGTGAGTTGAAGGCATTTGAAAACGAGGAATTGGCAGGCACAGAAAATATTCGCGACACATTGAGACCTATCGGATCAAAAGTTGTGCAGGTAAAAGTGGACGGTGTCGCGCACAACAGCCCGCTTGGCATGTCTGCACGAGAACTCGAGCTTTCGATTTTTGTTTCTGTGGCACCAGAGCATGTATTGCGTATGTGTGAAGACACAATTATGCGTCGCTATCATGCGCCGATAGCTTTTTCTTCATTCCTCCTTGCTTCATTTGTAGTGACCCGTGATACTTTTGCAAATGTGCACGATTATCTCCTTGTTGATATCGGTGGAGAGGTGACTGATGTATCGCTCGTCCGTGGAGGTTCACTTTTTCAGTCGGTTTCCTTTCCGCATGGATCACATTTTGTTTTGCGTAAACTCTCTGCTGGTCTGCATCGAAGTATGACAGAATCAATGTCGCTCTGTATGCTTTACATGGAAAATACACTTGAAGAATCAATCAAAAATTCTGTCGGCATCATTTTGAAAGATGCAAAAAAAGTGTGGACAGAGTCTTTTTCCGCCGCACTTTCTTCTGTAACAGGCGATAAATCTATTCCAAGCACCATTCTTTTTTCAACAGGCGAGCATATGGCATCGTTTTTTGTCGATGTTATTCAACACGCGGATTTTCAAAATCATATCTATAACGAAAAGAAGATTAAGGTGGTAGAATTGAAAAGTGAGATTTTCCATGAATTTCTCACATTCGATTCTGGTGTCGAAAGAAATGCATTTATAATGATTGAAGCTTTACACGCAGGAAAACAAAAATAACTATGGCAAGAAACAGTTTGCATGACATAAAACCTACTCGAAGAATTCCACTCAAAAAAGATGAGGTGGTTGTTCCCGTGCATACTGTTCGACATATTCCACCGAGAGAGATTCCATTCGAGCCAGGAGAACAAAAACATTCATCACGCTATGGCTTGTGGTATTTGGCAGCGATTCTTGTGATTGGTTTTTTCTTTTCTATTTCCTTTTTGTTTGAACACGCAACTGTGACTATTACACCAAAATCACTACCCGTTGTTTTTGATTCAACAGACACCTTTACTGCGCAAAAAGATTCATCGGCAAGCGATACACTTGTCTATACCGTAATGTCTCTCAATGGAACTGAGTCAATGAAATTGCCTGGCACAGAGTCGAAAGCACAATCTTCATACGCCACTGGTACGGTGATTTTGTACAACGCCTTTACCACAACTCCATACAAGCTTGTAAACAACACTCGACTCTCATCACCAGACGGACGTATATATCACATCAATTCCGCCGTGACGATCCCAGGATATACAAAGGCCAATGGCGTGGTTGTTCCGGGCTCAATTGCCGTGCCAGTCACCGCAGCCATCGCTGGAGAAGCTGCAAATCTCGACACGAGTGATTTTACGCTTCCGGGTTTTGCAGGGAAGCCACAATTTAACAAAGTCTACGGACGAACAAAGACTCCAATTTCTGGCGGACTTTCTGGAACGGTCTACACTATTTCGCAAGATGCTGCGAATGCTGCACTCGGAACATTGCAAGCAAAATTGAAAGCTTCGCTTATTGCAAAAGAAAAAGTACAAGTGCCCGACGGATATATTTTTTACGATGGTGCAACTATTTTTAAGACAGACGATTCGGTGCAGGCACCAAATTCAAAAGAGAAAGATGTTCCACTCGCTTTGTCAGGAACTCTTACCGTGTATTTATTAAAAGAAGACACTCTTGTTTCCGCTATCGCACAAAAAATGGTGAGTCAATACAACAACGAGCCAGTCACGATTCCTGGATTGAGTAATTTAACATTGCTTCCTTCTGGTAGTATCGATCCGCAAAATGATACTTCGTTTACGTTTTCTTTTTCAGGTTCAGCGAATATTATTTGGTCTATTGATTCATCCATGATTAAAACACTGCTTGTTGGGAAAAAGAAAACCGATTTTCAGTCGATTTTAGGTACTATTGTTGGTGTAGATAGGGCAGAGCTTATTGTAAAGCCCTTCTGGAAGCGCTCATTTCCCGAGGATAGCGCTCGAATCGAGGTTGTTGTAAAATAAAATTAGTATTCTTTCCCTCCTTGTCGAGGAGGGGATTGAGGGGTGATTTTTTTTTAAAAAAGAGATGAATTGTACTTCAAAAATGCACCCCTCCTCAATCCTCCCCTTAGTAAAGGGGAGGAAGTAATTTCTCCGCTTGACTATGTCGGCGTTATTTGTTAGTCTAACAGGACCTATCAATGGGTAAAGAAAACATAGACGAAAAACCAGTTGTGGGAGTGGTCCTAGACGCACTTCCAAATTTAACCTTTAAGGTAGAACTTTCTGGTGGTACAGCAACAACCCTCGCTTATTTGAGTGGGAAGATGCGACTCCACCGAATTAAGGTTTTAGTCGGAGACAAGGTAGAACTTGTTCTTGCACCAGATGGAGCAAGAGGTCGGATTACCCGACGCCTCTAGAAATAAACACACAAACGGTGTGCGTGGCGACTCTCTGTGGGTTGTCAACATTTCGTTTTACGTCAAAAAGATATTTTTAATACAATCAAAATTTATTATGAAAGTACGAGCAAGAGTCAAAAAAATGTGTGCAAAATGCAAGATGGTCCGACGTGATCGTCACTTGCGTATTATTTGCGAAAACCCAAAGCACAAGCAGAAGCAATAAAAATACAATGACTAAGTTCGAATGACTAATTTCTAAGGGCACACTTATACAAAGTTAAAAAATTCTTAATTCCTAATTTTTAATTCCTAATTATTTTTATCCCATGCGTATCTCAGGTATTACAATTCCAGACAACAAGAAGCTTGAATTCGGATTGACCGCTATCTACGGCCTCGGTCGTTCTACTGCAGTCAAGATTTTGAAAGAAGCCGGCGTAAGTCCGCTCTTGAAGCCAACCGATATTTCAGCTGATGAAGAAAACAACATCCGTAAAATCATCGAGGGAATGAAGACTGAAGGTACATTGAAACGTGAAATTTCAGCAAACGTAAAACGTTTGAAAGATATCAAGAGTTATCGCGGAAATCGTCACATGCGCAAATTGCCTACAAAAGGCCAGCGCACAAAGACAAACTCTCGAACAGTTCGAGGAAATGTCCGAAAGACGATGGGAAGCGGAAAGCGCAAGCTCGAAAAGACTTAAAATTAGTTCATAAAGTTCATAAAGTCTGTCAAGTTTGTAAAGTGCAACACGATACAAACACAAAATACTTTATAAACTTTAAGAACTTTATAAACTTTTAACTTATACTATGGGAAAGAAAAAAATTACAACTGGAGAAGAAACAACAGAAGGAGCAGTACCAGCTCCGGCTCCTGTTCGAGTTCCAAAAAAGAAGCACATCAATGGAACTTTGCATATCGAAGCAACATTCAACAACACGAAGGTTGTTTTTTCTGATAAAAACGGCAACACACTTTTCTGGTCTTCATCAGGTAGTCTCGGTTTTAAAGGTGCAAAAAAGGGAACTCCTTTTGCAGCTTCAAAGGTGGGAGAGACTGTTGGAGAAAAAGTTGCAGCACTCGGAATCAAAGAAGCAGATGTTGTGGTTAAGGGTGTAGGAAGCGGTCGTGAACCTGCTATTCGTGGATTTATGTCACATGGCATTGATATCACTGGTATCAAGGATGCGACTCCAGTCCCTCACAACGGTCCAAAGGCAAAAAAGCCACGTCGCGTTTAATTTTTTTTACTACTCCCTTATTACTAATCCCTAATTACTAAAATGAAACTCGGTCCTAAATACAAAATTGCTCGTCGCCTCGGTCCTGCTGTCTTTGAAAAGACGCAGACACAAAAGTTTCAGCTCTCTGAAGCTCGTCACGCTCGCAAGAAGAGCGACAAGCGACCAAAGCCACTTTCTGATTTCGGTCTTCAACTCATCGAAAAGCAGCGCGTACGTTTTTCATATGGAATCATCGAACGCCAACTTTCAAACTACGTTGCAAAAGCAACTGAAACAAAAGGCGCAAACTCTGCAGAAAAACTTTTTGGACTTCTTGAATCTCGTCTCGACAATGTTGTCTACCGTCTCGGTCTTGCACACACACGTCGCCTCGCTCGTCAGATGACTAGCCACGGACATTTCTTGGTAAACGGAAAGCGCACAACAGTTCCATCATACGCAGTAAAGAAAGGTGATGTTATCACTGTTCGCGAAGGAAGTAAGAAAAGTGTTTTGTTTGCAGATCTTGCAAACAAGCTCAAGAATTATTCAGTTCCAAAATGGCTCAAGCTCGACATCGAAAAAATGTCTGCAACCGTAGAAGGTGAACCAGTGCTCGAAACTGGCGGTGCATTCAACCTCAACACTGTGCTCGAGTATTACAGTCGCTAAGGGAACACTTATGCAAAGCCAATTTTATTATTTGCGTTAAAGCATTATTATTTAATCTTTTATATAGTATGTCGGATCACAACATCATTCTCCCATCAAAGCCTCGTGTTGTTTCAGAGAGCGAACAAAAGGGCGTGTATGAAATCGATGGCCTTCAACCAGGCTACGGTCATACTCTCGGCAACTCATTGCGCCGAATCGTGCTTTCCTCACTTCCTGGTGCGGCTATCACATCGATAAAAATCGATGGTGTTTCTCATGAGTTTTCAACTCTTGAAGGTGTCAAAGAAGATGTTGTGCTTATTCTCCTTCATTTGAAAAAAGTTCGTTTCAAAATGACAACCGACGAGCCACAAATGGCGACTCTTACTGTAAAGGGTGCAAAAAAGGCAACAGCAGCAGACATTTCTGTTTCTGGTCAGCTCGAAGTACTCAATCCTGAACTCTACATTGCAGAATTGACCGACAAGTCAGCATCTCTCTCAATCGAGATGCGTGTTGAACGTGGTCTTGGATTTATGACACGTGAGATGCATGAAAAAGGCAAGGTAGAAATCGGCACAATCGCAGTGGACGCAATCTTTACTCCTATCCGCCGTGTTTCTTACGAAGTAGAAAACATGCGCGTGGGTGATAAGACAAACCACAACCGTTTGCGCATGCTCATCGAAACAGACGGCACAATCACTCCTCGTGAAGCTCTTGAAAGTTCAATCAAAATCATGATCGAACAGCTTTCAGCTATCATTGGTTTTTCTGAAGAAGCTGTTGCCGCACACATCGCACCAAAATCTGAAACTACAGAATCTGCCGACGAAGAAGATGGTGAAAAGAACGACATGAGCGAAGTCTTGAAGACTCGCATTGATACTCTTGATTTCTCAACCCGAACCTTGAATGCCCTCACCGATGCCGGCATTCGTACTCTTGGTGGCCTTGCTCGAAAGAAAAAGGAAGACCTCCTCGAAGTTGAAGGTATGGGAGAGAAAGGAATCCAGGAGATTAAACGGATTTTGTCGAATCACGGAATAACACTAAAATAAGTAGAAAGTGTAAAGTGCAAAGTATAAAGGTAAAATTACCACTTGTAATACTTTAAACTTTCGACTTTAAACTTTAAACTAAATTATGAGACACGGAAACAAAAACAAAAAATTCGGACGCGAAAGAAAAGTACGCAACACCTTTTTGAAAGGTCTTGCTCTTGATCTTATTCGCCATGGAAAAATCACAACTACCGAGGCTCGCGCAAAGGAACTTCGCAAAGTGGTTGAACCATTGGTTACTCTTGCAAAGAAAGGCGATACAGCAAGTCATCGTTTGACTGTTTCTCGTTTGCTCAACCGCAAGACTGAAACAAAGAAACTCTTTGAAGAAATCGCTCCAGGATACGCAACACGCAAAGGTGGATACACTCGTGTTACCCGTTTGCCTGTACGAAAGAGTGATGCTAGTCGAATGGCAGTTATTGAATTTGTATAATCTATATGACAACAGCAATCAAAAACAATAAAATAACAACAATCGATGCAAGTGGAATGACTGTTGGTCGCGTGGCATCTGCTGCTGCAATCGCACTCATGGGTAAAGATGAAGCCACATTTGAACGCCACAAAATTACTGGTGGCACAGTTGTTATTGCAAATGCTGGAAAGATTAAAATCGATCCACGCAAGCTCGACACTGTAAAATATGCACAGTACTCTGGATATCCAGGTGGTCTTCGTTACGAAACACTTGCCCAGGTTCTTGAGAAAAAGGGAATTGAGGAAGTGCTTCGTCGAGCAGTCTACGGAATGCTCCCAGGCAACAAGCTCCGCCCAGAGATTATGAAAAAATTAACTGTTACGGAGTAACAGTCGACTTTCGACTTTCGACTTTATAAACTTTATAAACTTTCGACTTATTTATGGCAGACAAGAAACAATACGTAGAAAAAATCGGCCGTCGCAAAACATCTACTTCTCGTGTCCGTTTGACACCAGCAAGTAAAATGTCTTTCACTGTGAACGGAAAAGATGTGAAGGATTATTTCAAGACACCTGCACTTTTGAAGGTAGTCAACGATGTAACTTCACTCGTAAAGCCAGATGAGAAATACGAAATCTCTGTTGTTGTGCAAGGTGGAGGAATCCACTCACAGGCAGAAGCAGTTCGTCATGGTCTCGCTCGCTTCTTCGCAGAATTGCTCGACGATTCAAAATCAAAACTCAAAAAAGAAGGATACCTCAAACGTGATCCTCGTTCAAAGGAACGCCGAAAGTTCGGTCTCAAAAAAGCCCGCAAGGCACCACAGTGGAGTAAACGTTAGTATAATAAAAAAACCGCAAGGATTACCTTGCGGTTTTTTTATCACGTTTACTCCACTGCGAGTCGAAAGTGTAAAGTTGAAAGTTCAAAGTCCACCCGAAATGCACCACCCCTAACCCCTCCTGATTGCAAGAGGGGAAAACACAAGAACTTCCCCGCCTGTACACAGGAGGGGACTGAGGGGTGGTGCATTTTGCATTGTGTCATCCTGAATTTATTTCAGGATCCGGCTTCTTTACATTTCCAAAAAAATATGTAAAATAAAGAAAAACTAAAATTCCTAGCGGACGGGCTCAATCCGAACACCTACAATTTCCCATCTAGGGAATTTTTTTGTTTCAAATACTCGCTAAGCACTTCACTCGGAGTCTTGTAGTCCAAACATTTCATCGACCGTCGA
>JAHFNO010000023.1 GCA_023267275.1 Candidatus Nomurabacteria bacterium
AGGTTGTGTATTTTTTGAGTTAAATAATCGAAGAAGTATATTATTCCTACTGAGTGCTCGAGTAATATCAAAATTTTTGGGGCCGTTTTTAATAACCTCTTCATTATTGAAGAAAATATTCAAAGCGAGCCATTCGTTTACATATCTATCTTGATAACTAATAAATCCATCATGTTTTGGTATGTTTACATGAGGAACGTCATCAATTCCATAATTCTCTAAATATGGTAAAAAGCCAATTATTGGAATATTATCAAGTATTGAGTCGTAGTGGTTTTGATACCGTTGTATATATTTAATAGGTTCACATAACAACGCATCTTTTTGTACACCAAGAACCTCTGGCCATAGTGATGTATACATGAACTTCAAAAGTTCTTTTTCTGGGTCGTGGTTCTTAAAACCAAATTTCTTCGCGATTCGGATACCAATTTTTGCTTCCCTTAAGATATCTGAAAGAAAAATACATTCAATTGTTCCAGTATAGGGAAATCGATAATTTTTTACCCAATCGCATACAACGGAGTGACCTTGTGTTTGATGTACAGTTTTTATAATTTCCGCAATCGTATCTACGTTCCATTCTGGTCTCAATTTTACAATTCTCTGTGCGTGAATATAATCTTCAACCACATAAATCATTTTTTTGCATACCGCAGGCGGAATTCCAATTCCGTCATGCACTTGGTCTAATCGTGGGTACCATGAGGCATACCAATCCATAAAATCCATTTCTGTCCTTATATCTATTCTATTCTTCAAAACAGAAAGAGATGTTACTCTCACACAGCACATACCACTTACCATTGTTGTAGTATTTGGATCAGCTGATTCGCACTTTCCATTGTGCCATACAAACTTGCTGGCAAGTGGAGATTTTAACCATAAAGAACTTTCTGGTAATTTGAGAAATCCCCTCGAAAAGAGCTCTGGATGCTTTTCGCTTGCAAATGAAATCAATGGATTCATAATTGTATATTCAACTTCTCTACGCCTTTTCGTAGGGTTTTAATGAAGCTGATATTTGTTAAAGAAAAAAAGTCTCAATTGTTTGATTGAGACAGGACTGGATTCATACGATAAGTGATTACGAATGCAAACCTTTCTCAATCAAACGAGAAAGGTGGGGATGCTTTGTTGTAATTCGGTTTAGTACAAGAGAGTAACCACCGAGTGAGCCTTTGAGCCACTTTGAAATACGAGCAATGGTAGTCGATGAAAGACCAGTATTTTCTATGATTGTGTTGTACTGAACACGACGTGAAAGTAGGCGAGCAGCCTCAAGTCTTTTGGCAAATTCTGTAATTTCAGCTTCAGTCATTAAGTCACGCAAAAAACGCTCTGCTTCATTTGAATTTTTAAGAAAAAGAAATGCCTGGATCAGCTGTTTGTATTCTGTTTTTTTCCAATTGACTTCCATACGTCCACTTTAGCAAACTAAAGTACTTTAGTCAACTAAAGTGGCTGTGTAAAAACCATGAAGCTAAAATCCGAATTAATAAAACAATAATTAGGAGTATCCAAGTATTAGTGGTAAGGTTAGCGTCTTATTAGCCTAATATTTGAAAAATTCTATGACAGACGAAACAACAACCGTAGCTCCAGAAGTAGAAGTTGAGGAAACAACTCCAGTTGAAGCTACACCTGAAGAAACACCAGCCGAAACTACAGAAGAAACTCCTGCGTAATATTTCGCAATAGATTCATTCAAGCGCTCCCGTATATCGGGGGTTTTTGTTTTTTATATGGAGCAAAATAGTGTAGTATAAGAATCGTGGATTCGACCGAAACAAAAAGCCTGTATATGGTAAAAACGACCTCATTTGAAGGGCCGCTGGAACTTTTACTCAATCTTGTGGAGAGCCGAAAGCTCTTTATCAATGAGATTTCTCTCGCGAGTGTTACCGACGACTTTCTTGCATATGCACGCACATTGCCGAGAAACGACCTTGCCGAACTCACCTCGTTTCTTTCTGTTGCCGCTACGCTTATTTTGGTGAAATCTCGTTCACTCCTTCCAGGATTTATTGTTACAAAAGAGGAAGAAAAAGATATTGCCGATTTGGAAAGCCGTCTTGCATTGTATGGAATGATTCGCGAAATTGGCGGCGAGTTGTCAGAGCGATATGGAAAAACAATTATCCATCTGCCACCAGAGCGTGAACAATTTATGTCTGTATTCGCACCTGATCCGCGACTCACACAAAACGTATTGTTTGCTGCAGTAACCGAAGCACTCAATCGCGTGCCAAAGGAAGAAGTACTGCCACAGGTGCGTGTGCGCAAAATCATCAGTATTGATGAAATGCTTACCAGTCTTTCCGAGCGTGTTTCAAAAGCAATCACAGTTTCGTTTCGAGATTGGCAGAAAAGTGTGGCAGGGGAAGATCCTGAGGCAATGCGCGGAAATGTTATTGTTTCTTTCTTGGCGATGCTTGAACTCGTCCGAGCTGGTATGATGGATGCATTGCAACATACGGAGTTTGAAGATATAGAATTGAAAGCATTAGAAAAAGAAAATAGTGAGACTCAATTAGAACAATAATTTTTGCATATGAATACATCAACACTTATCGAAGCCCTACTTTTTTCTCGAGCAGAACCCTGGACTGTTTCCGAACTTGAAAAAGCACTTTCGCTCAACAGCGAGGAAGTTCTTCAGGCACTTTCTGAACTTGAGTCTGCGCTCAGTAATCGCGGAATTTGTTTGCTTCGTGTGGAAAATACTGTTTCACTCGGCACGCATCCCGATGCACATGCAGTGCTTGAAAAATTATACAAGGAGGAATTGAGTAAAGGACTCTCAAAAGCCTCGATTGAAACACTTTCTATTGTTATGTATGGTGAGCAGATTACTCGTGGAAAAATTGATTACATTCGCGGAGTAAACTCCGGATTTATTTTGCGCTCACTCCTTGTTCGTGGGCTTATTGAGCGCATGCCATATCCTGGTGATCGAAAGCGTTTTATGTATCAGCCTACAATTGCACTCCTTGCCACACTCGGTGCGACGAAGGTTTCCGAACTTCCTGATTACGAACGCATTCATGCTGAATTGAAAAAGGCTGCGTACGGTGCAGAATTAGCAGAAACTTCCGATGGAGAAAACAAAGAAATTTGAGTTACATATCCTGGTTGTTAGTTTATTTTTTTTTGCCTTTGTTCTCTCTGTTATTTTGCAACAACAAGAACAGGCAAAAAGAATTGCGCTTTGTAATCAGGCTCATAGTGCGCTCGTGCAAAAAACATTTGCACCAGTTTTTTCTGCGTTGCAGGCAAAGTCTGCATATGTGTATAATTTTTCAAAAAATGCGCCGTTGTATGGAAAAAGTGATACTGAAGTTCGTCCGCTTGCCTCACTTACTAAACTCATGACTGCTCGGCTTGCACAAAAAAGTGTTTTACCGACAAGTGAATACACAATTGCGTCGCACGATCTTGATTCTGATGGATTTGTTGGGTTTGTTGTTGGTGATACATATCATATTGCAGATTTATTTGCTGGAGCACTTATTGCTTCATCAAACGACAGCGCCGTGATGCTTGCCCGCAGTACAAAACTTTCGGATACTGATTTTGTCACCCACATGAACACTGAGGCAGCGCAGATCGGATTGCCAAGTTTGCATTTTGCCAATCCAACAGGGCTTGATATTGAAAATGATACAGTAGCGACTGCATATGGCTCGGCACATGACATTCTCATGCTATTACATAAAAATTATGTCGATTTTCCCGAACTCATGTCCCTGAGTGTTCGTCCCACAATGACGATATCTGCCACCAATGGTCGTTCGATTTTACTCAAAAATACTGACTTGGTTATCGACAAATTACCCCTATTATTAGCCTCAAAAACGGGTTATACTGACGTAGCAGGAGGGAATTTGGCCGTACTTTGGCGTGAACCCAGTGGAGACATTCTCGGTGCTTCAGTTTTGGGCTCTACAGAGACTGGCCGATTTGATGACATGGTGGCAATTCACGACGCAGCAGACAATTTTGTTGCTGGAATTCATACACTTCCGCAATTTTGTAAGAGTCTGTCAATATGAATCCCGTAGTAGATAATGGCATTGCGGGAAAATAGGAGATTCGATAATTATAGAAAATTAAACATTACTAATTACACAGAAAAGGTTTTACAAGATAGGCCGCAAGACTATGCCATTTCTCACTACGGGATGAAAAAACTAATAAAAAAATTTGTTCCAGAGTTTGCTTTGAACACGTACCACTGGGTGCGTGGTTTTCATGCGGCTACGAAAAACGCATATCCTGCACACAATATGATTGTGGTTGGAGTGACAGGCACCAAGGGTAAAACATCAACAGCAAATTATATTTGGTCTGTGCTTACGGCTGGCGGATATAAAACAGGACTCATTACGAGTGCAAATTTTCGCATTGGCAACGAAGAAGAAATAAATTCATTTCACATGACAATGCCGAATCCGTACATCATTCAGAAAAAAATCCGAGAGATGCAGGCAAAAAATGTTTCTATTGTCGTTATTGAAATGACTTCAGAAGGAATGAAGCAGTATCGTCATTTTGGTATTCCAGTTGATATCGCGGTCTTCACCAATCTCACTCCAGAGCATCTTGGTTCGCATAAGAACAATTTTGAGTTGTATAAAAAAGCAAAAGGTGCACTTTTTGAAGCACTCGCGAGTAAACAAAAAATGTTATTCGGAAAAACAATTCCTAAAGCTATTATTGCAAATGCTGATAGTCCACATGCAGATTACTATCTTTCATTTCCTGCAGACCAAAAAATTACATTTGGTCTAGAACACGGAACAGTGCAAGCACTCGGTATCGCTTCTGAAAAAAATGGTACGAGTTTTACCACGAGCGGTACCCGATTTTCTCTTTCAGTTCCAGGTATTTTCAATGTATACAACGCACTTCCGGCAATCATTATTGGAAACTTGTTGGATGTTCCACTTGCAAAAATTGCCGCAGGGCTCCAGTCGCTCACAGTGATTCCAGGCAGAATGGAGCTTATTGATATAGGTCAGTCATTTCCAGTATACGTAGACTACGCGCACGAGCCATCCAGTTTTGAATCACTACTTCACGCTGCACAAAGCCTCCGAAAACCAAACGGAAAGACAATCATCTTGATGGGTGTTATCGGTGGTGGTCGCGAATCACGCGTGCCACTTGCACGACTCGCCGCTACGATGGCTGACTATGTAATCATTACCAACGAAGATCCTTATGATTCAGATCCAGAAAAAATGATTGCCGAACTTCGAGATGTTGCAGAAAAAAATGGAAAAGAGCTCAATAAGAATTTGTTTGCAATTCTCGACCGAAGGGAAGCAATTCGCAAAGCACTATCATTGGCGAGCGCAGATGATATAGTAGTAATATCAGGAAAAGGTGCAGAAACCACAATGATGACAAAGTCAGGCGCCATTCCTTGGAATGAACGTGCAATTGTGCGAGAACTTGTTACAGAAATTTTGCAAAAATAATTTTTTATTATGATATCTCCTATCGAACTCCATTCAACTATCAACGACGCAGTGAAAATTTTTATTCCTGCAGTCGTGGCATTTATCATCGGCATGTCGATCACTCCGCTTGTTTCCCATTATTTATACAAATGGCAACTTTGGAAAAAGACGAGTGTTGAAAAAACTATCGATGGGCGAGAAGCAACAATTTCCAACAAGCTCCACAATGACGAAGTTCGCAAGACTCCACGTATGGGCGGAGTAATCGTGTGGGGAAGTGTGGCGCTCACCACTATTCTTATGGCACTCGTTGCATACATACTTCCATCTGAAACATTGGTCAAACTTTCATTTCTCTCACGCAATCAGACATGGCTTCCGCTCTTTACACTCATCGTAGCTTCAATCGTAGGGCTTCTCGATGATGCACTCGTCGTGGGTGGCAAAGGTACATTTGTGGGCGGGGGCTTGTCATTAAAAAAGAGACTTGCCGTAGTGTTTTGTCTCGCGATTGTTGGAGGCTTGTGGTTTTATTTCAAACTCGGAACTTCAGGAATTCACATTCCATTTGACGGTACACTTTCGCTCGGATATGCGTTCATTCCGTTTTTTGCGTTGGTAATGCTTGCTGTTTATTCGGGAGGAATTATTGATGGCGTTGACGGTCTTGCTGGCGGAGTATTTATTGTTATGTTTACTGCCTATGCCGTGATCGCCTATGCGCAAAATCAGATCGACCTCGCTGCATTTTCAATGGTGATCGTGGGAAGCCTACTCGTATTTTTGTGGTTCAATATTCCACCCGCACGATTCTTTTTGTCAGAAACAGGTACGATGGGGCTTACTACAACACTCACCGTGATTGCATTTCTCACTGGTCAGGTCTTTTTGTTGCCAATCATTGCATTTCCACTCGTACTCACCACAGCTTCAGTCATCATTCAGCTCGTTTCAAAAAAAATGCGTAATGGAAAAAAAGTATTTCTTGTTGCGCCAATTCACAATCATTTCATCGCAGCTGGTTGGCCTGCATATAAAGTCACAATGCGCTATTGGATATTTTCCGCAATGTGCGCAGTCATCGGAATTGTGCTTGCCCTTATTTCATAATGTCAGCAGAAAAAAAATCAATTGATTATGTTTTTCTTACCATTGCAAGCATTCTTGTAATCATTGGTATTTTTGTATTCTTTTCCGCTTCACTCGGCGTGCTCGCTCGTGATGAAGGTAAGTTTTACCAAATTCTTATTTCGCAAATTGCACTCGGACTTGTTGGTGGCGCTATTGCGCTTTACGCTTGTACACGCATTCCGTATCGATTTTGGCGTGAGCGCTCAGCTGTTATTTTGATTGCTGGAATTGGGCTCACACTTCTCGTGTTTGTTCCACATCTTGGGTTTGCACACGGAGGTGCACGCCGCTGGGTTTCTATTTTTGGTATTTCGTTTCAACCAGTAGAATTTCTAAAAATTGCCTTCATTATTTATCTTGCGTCATGGCTTTCGTGGGCAAAAAAGCGTATCGACAATCCACTTTTTGGTATCCTCCCACTTTTTGTCATTATCGGTCTTGTTGCGAGCGTACTTGTATTTCAACCTGATACAAAAAGTTTGATTCTTATGTCGGCGACTGGACTCGGAATGCTTTTTCTTTCAGGCACACCGATAAAACATCTTCTCATTTTTGGCGGAGGTACGGTGGTAGTTTTTCTTCTTGTGGCATTCAACACTCCATATTTAAGTTCACGTATCAACACCTTTCTTCATCCTGCAAACGACCCGACCGGTTCTTCTTACCAGCTTCAGCAATCGCTCATTGCTATTGGTTCAGGGCAAGCACGTGGACGAGGCTTCGGTCAAAGTATTCAAAAATTTAGTTATCTACCAGAACCACAAGGGGACTCCATTTTTGCCGTGATTGGAGAAGAATTCGGATTTCTCGGTACTACTATTGTTGTTATTCTTTACATTTTATTTGCCATGCGCGGACTTTGGATTGCACGAAGAGCACCAGATCTTTTTAGTGGACTCCTGGCTAGCGGGCTTGTTATACTGATATCGTTGCAGGCGTTTATGAATATTGCCTCAATCACTGGACTCTTTCCGCTTACGGGCGTTCCGCTTGTGTTTATGAGCCAAGGAGGAACATCGTTACTTATTTCTCTCGCAGCTGTCGGTATTATTTTGCGCATTTCAAAGGAAAGGAAGACATAGTAAATTTTTAATTTTATAATTTTTAAATAATATACAAATGAATTAATTTTTAGGTATTTGAATATTAAAAATTGTTTATAAAATTAAAAATGTAAAAATTTCCTTGCTTACTACTAATTACTAACTACTATCTATTTACTACTATGCGTATCGTATTTACAGGCGGCGGAACTGGCGGACATTTCTATCCCATCATTGCAGTCGCCGAATCAATTCATAAAATTGTCGATCAAGAAAAAATTCTTGATCTTTCCTTGTACTATTATTCCGACGCTCCGTACGATAAACAGGCACTTTTTGAAAATGGCATCGTATACAACTATATTCCAGCCGGCAAGCGACGCTTGTATGCTTCAGCGCAAAATTTCATCGATCTTTTTAAAACAGGAGCTGGAATACTCACAGCAATCGGTTCACTTTTTTTCTTGTATCCTGATGTGGTCTTTGCAAAGGGTGGCTACGCGAGTTTTCCCGTACTTGTTGCCAGCCGACTGCTCGGCATTCCCGTAGTCATTCATGAATCAGACTGCGTGCCTGGTCGCGTCAATCTTTGGGCAGGAAAATTTGCAAAAGCTATTGCTGTCTCATATGACGAAGCTGCACATTTTTTTCCAAAAGATCGCGTGGCTTTCACCGGTCAGCCAGTGCGTGAAGAAATCAAAGAAAAAAAATCTGAGGGTGCATACGAATATTTAAAACTAGATCCTACCGTACCAACAATCCTTGTTCTCGGTGGTTCGCTTGGAGCGGAAAAAATCAACAACGTTATTATCGATTCACTTGCACAGTTGCTCCCGCAATATCAAATTATTCACCAGACTGGCATCAACAATTTTAAAGACGTAGAAAGCCAGACAAAATTCCTTCTGAAAGGCAATGAATTTGCTGGGCGATATCATCCATTTCCATTTCTCAATACTTTGGCGCAAAAAATGGCAGCAGGAGTTTCAACACTCGTCATTACTCGCGCCGGATCGGCATTGTTCGAAATTGCGTCATGGGGAATTCCAACAATAGTGATTCCAATCGAAGAAACCAACGGTGACCACCAACGAAAAAATGCCTTCAACTACGCACGACACGGTTGTGCTCGCGTTATCGAAGAGGGAAATCTATCACCGACAATCATTGTGTCTGAGATCAACCGCATTTTTTCAAATGATATCGAACGAAAAAATATGGGACTTTCTGCAAAAGCATTTTCAACTCCCGACGCCGCTCATAAAATTGCAAGGGTGATTATCGGTATTGCACTCGAACACGAGAAATAACCTCTTTGTCTAGGCAAGACCTAGACCGCCTAAGACGGCTTGCTTTTTACTTTAAACAAAGTATCTTATACTGTGCATATGGAAAAGTCATCAAAAATATTTGTAGCGGGACACAAAGGGCTTGTTGGTTCTGCAATCGTTCGTGCGCTTACCAAACAGGGCTATACAAATCTAGTATTACGTACTCGTGCCGAACTCGATCTACTTGATCAGAAAGCAGTGCGTGATTTTTTCATATCAGAAAAGCCAGAGTTTGTTTTTCTCGCTGCAGCCAAGGTTGGTGGTATCATGGCCAACAGCACATACCCAGCAGATTTCATTTATCAAAACCTCGTAATTGAAACAAATATTATTGAGTCGGCTCGCGAAAGTAGTGTGAAAAAACTCGTCTTTCTTGGAAGTTCATGTATTTATCCGCGCCTCTCACCGCAACCTATCAAAGAAGAATATCTTCTCACTGGCCCACTCGAACCTACAAATGCTGCCTACGCGATGGCAAAAATTTCTGGTATCGTCATGTGTCAGTCATACAACAAGCAATATGGTACAAACTATATTTCTTTGATGCCGACCAATCTCTACGGTGACAACGACAACTTCGATCTCACGAGTTCTCATGTGCTTCCTGCTATGATTCGTAAATTCCACGAGGCAAAGATTGCCGGCAAACTAGAAATGCAACTCTGGGGCACAGGAGTAGCCATGCGCGAATTTTTACACGTTGATGATCTCGCTGACGCAAGTATTTATTTGATGAATACGTACACTGGTGATGAGCATGTAAACGTGGGAACTGGTGTTGATGTCACTATCAAAGAACTCGCTGAAACCGTAAAGGAAATCGTCGGCTACGAAGGCGCAATTGTTTGGGATTCAACCAAGCCAGACGGTATGCCACGCAAATTGCTCGATATGACCAAGCTTCACGGTCTTGGATGGCACCACACAATCGATCTCAAAGAGGGAATCGAGCGCACATACAAATGGTTTTTGGAGAATAAGATATAAATCACAGCCTAAACTGAATAGTTGACAATTCGCCCTATTATATGCTATAATAGGGCGAATTTTTCTTTTCACACAAAATCATATCTTCGTATGCTCCCAGAAATTACCGACCTCGAAATTGAGGTTCTGATCAAAAAAATATTTCCAATTGAAAAACAGAAATATTTTATGACCTTAGCTTTTAAGATGCGCAAAGCGCTTGGAATGCACAAGCTTGCTGGTTTATTCGATGACTGGACAAATGTTCCAGCTCATTGTCTACTTGCGACAGCACGCGTTGAAGTAATTGGAAAATTGCTTAAACTTGATGATGAGCTGATTCATGACATGATGGTTGCAGCAACCCTTCACGACTTCGGTAAGAAGTTGGAGAAGGAAATAGTAACCATTGCTGGACCAACCTGGAAAGCTTTCGAATATGCCAATAGCATATCGACACTGGCTTTAAAAAATGCTGGCTTTAGCCAAAGAATAATCCGCATTGCAAGTGCAAGTGGACACGGTTCATTGATTGAAACGGTAGAAATAGTAACATCAATTGAGCCTTCTGATGAAGACCTCGCTTGTTTAATTTTTCACTACGTCGACGATTATACAATCAACGACAAGCCAGTCACTCCATTTTCTGACGGGAAAAACGATTTTACCCGCAGGATGGAGAATAATGTAGCAAACAAACGATACAAAATTCTTGATGAAGAAGGTAGAATTCACTTTTCAGGAGCAAGTACATTTGAAGCACAGGAAAGGATAGGCCGTAGAGTTCAGGAAAAGCTAACCTTTCTTATGATAGAAGCTGAAGGTGACATGATTGCACCCAATTACCTACCTGAATATGTAGAGGAAATACTTAATAATGAGATAGCAACTGCATAAAAAGGTACTATTCGCTTAAACCCCCGCAAATATTTGCGGGGGTTTTTATACCTTTTCAATATCAGCAACAATCGCCATGTGGTCGCTCACTCTATCTTGCAATCGAACATTTTTCGCAATATATCCTGGGGTAGTGAAGAGTCCATCCACCATGTTTTCAAATTTATTATGTTTGTTGCGATGCATGCTCATGTCGATACTCGTTGTGTAGTGCGCGGGAATATTGTCCTTGTATTTTTGCGCAAGCATATCAAATGTTTTGTTTCCACGAGGCGCATTGAAATCTCCAACAAGTGCAAATTCGGGCAATTTTTCTAAAGCACCAAACAACTTTTCCAGATTTTCCAATTGATGCGGTGTCGCCTCACCATGATGTGTCAGTGTGAAGTGCGTCGTGGCAATAGTGAATTCTTTTCCAGAGCTGTCGGCAACTTGCGCCGAAAGTAGTACATGATTTTCTCGTCCTTCTTCGCCGGAAAAATATTCTTCGAACGAACGATTGATATTTGTTTCAGAGCCGACGTAGTATTCGTACGTTGAAGAAAGAATTTTCTTGGCAAATATACCTTGACCATGGCGCACATTTTTAGGACCGTCATACACCGGCGAATAAATATAATCAGTCGGTTTGTATACGCCATCAAGCCCGAGTTCCTTTTTAAAAACTTCAAAATCCGCTTCAATCAATTCCTGCAGACAAATAACATCTGGATTCTCTTTTTTCAGAAATGGCAACACTGTGTCGTAATGTTTATCCAACTCAATATTTACTGAAATTATTTTCATATAAGATATATACATATGGCGCATTTCTGATTCAACAGAATCACTCTTGGAGTTAAGTTGCTTCGCTGATTCAGCAGAATCACCTACTGGGTCAGTTTGCTCCCGCGGAGTAGGATTACTACACCTTGGTCACAAGCCTCGCTCGCGCCTGAATCAGCAGATTCACTTACGTGTCGAACTGCATCCATCTGTATATATCTTATCACAATCGCATGGCATTTAGGCCAAAATTTGCTAGTATAGTAAGCATGACCGCAGAAAATAAAGTAATCACTCGTTTTGCCCCTTCGCCCACAGGCTTTTTTCATATGGGCACACTCCGCACAGGGCTTTTTTGTTATCTCTACGCAAAGAAACAGAATGGTGATTTTTTGCTCCGCATCGAAGACACTGACAAAATCCGTTCCAAAAAAGAATACGAGGATGATATTTTGGGGACACTTGAATGGCTCGGAATCAAATACGACAAATTTTTTCGCCAGAGTGAGCACCTCGACAATCACAAAATTTTCTTGAATCAGCTCATCAATGATGGCAAGGCATATGTTTCAAAAGAAGAATCAAAAGATGAACCTGGCGTTATGCGTGAGGTTATTCGTTTTCGCAATGAAGGCGAGATTATTACATTCCACGACCTTGTGCTCGGAGATATCACTGTAGACACTACCGATCTTGGTGACTTTGTAATTGCGAAAGATTTTGATACACCACTCTACAATTTTGCTGTTGTGGTAGACGATTGCGAAGCAAACATTACGCACGTTATTCGTGGACAAGATCATGTACCAAATACTCCACGACAAATCTTGCTATACAAAGCGCTCGGCAAACCAATTCCGCAATTTGCACACATTCCACTCATTCTTGCACCCGATAAACAAAAACTCTCGAAACGTAAGCACGGCGAGGGCGTTTCCGTGCGTCATTATCGCGAACTCGGCTATCTTCCAGATGCTCTGCTCAATTTTATGGCGCTTATCGGATGGAATCCAGGCACGGAACAAGAAATCTTTTCTTTAAAAGAACTCATTGAGGTTTTTGATATCGAACGCGTACAAAAAAGTCCTGGAGTATTCAATGTCGACAAACTCAATTGGCTCAACAAAGAATATATCAAGTTGCTTTCACTCGAAGAACAAGAGCGTTGGATCAAGGAATTCCTTCCTGAAAGTATTCACACACTTCCTCACTTCACCGACGAACGTCTACATGCGCTTGTACCAGTGATTGCTGAGCGCATCGAAAAATTTGCCGATGTAAAAACAATGGCAGAGAACGGTGAACTTGCAATCTTCTTCGAAACACCGAAACCAAACAAAGAATTGTTGCAATTCAAAGGCTCGACACCCGAAGATACAAAAATGCATCTTGAAAAAGCTGCGGAACTTTTGGAAACGATTGCAGAAGGTGATTGGAACATTGAAAAAATCAAAGAAACACTTATGGCATACGCAGACACATTGCCAAAACGTGGGCCTTTTTTGCATCCGCTCCGTTCAGCACTCTCAGGATTGGAAAAATCTCCTGATCCATTCACTATTTCTGGTGTTATCGGAAAAGCAGAGACACTTTTGCGAATCCAAAATGCACTCAATATAATGTAATAATTTTTAATTTTGTAATTTTATAAATAATATCCAAATATAGTAATATGTAAATTAGATATTTAGGAATTAAATATTGTTTAAAAATTAAAAATGAAAAAATTAAAAATTATTCACACTTGCTCAAGTATATTCATGAAGAAAAAGTATTTTCTCATCTCTCTTTTTATATTCCTCATCGCAATTCTTCCAAGTATTGGCAGAGCTGAAACTGCCGCCGAACTACAGGCAAAGATCGACAATCAAAACAAAACGCTTGACGCATTGAATGCAGAAATCGCTCAGTATCAACAACAGCTTACTGTGATTGGTAACGACAAAAACACACTTAATAATGCAATCAAAACATTGGTGATCGAAGCAAAGAAACTCTCGACTGATATCAAGATTTCTGAAGCAAAAATTTCTGCAACAAATGCCAAGCTTGATCTACTTGGTAGTACTATCGTAAATACTTCAGACTCGATCGACAATCTCAAAATTGCTCTTGGAAAAAGTCTGCGCGAAATGGACGCCGAGGACCGTTCGGCAGCGGATGGTTTTGTAGCAATTCGTAATTTTTCTGATGTCTGGCGATATGCGCAGGAACAAAACGCATTTCGTTCTGGAATACAACAAAAAGCCGATCAACTCGCCGAAACAAAGAAAGTTCTGATCGAGAAAAAAAGTGAGGTGGAAGTGACAAAGAAAAAATTGGTTACTCTTACCACCCAACTGAAGGATCAGCATACACTTACCATTCAAACTGAGGCACAAAAAAATGTACTCCTTAAAAATACAAAGAATAGCGAAAAATTGTATCAAAAAACACTTGCGGAAAAAATTGCTCTAAAAAATCAAATGGAAAGTGATTTGCGCAGTTATGAATCAAAATTGAAATACGTTCTCAATCCAAAACTGTTGCCACCACCAGGATCGAGTCCACTCGCATGGCCAGTAGATCATGTGGTCATCACACAACTCTTTGGACGCACAGTGGATGCGCAACGTCTCTACACAAGTGGCACACACAACGGCGTAGACTTCGGCGTATCAGTAGGTACTCCAGTTAAAGCGATGGCAGATGGGATAGTTGTTGGTTCGGGTAATACCGATCTTTCTTGTCCGCATGCGTCCTACGGCATGTGGCTCTTTATAAAATATGACAACGGACTCTCGAGCCTGTACGGACACCTTTCACTCATCAAGGCAACAAATGGAATGCGTGTTTCTGCCGGTGATGTTGTGGCATACAGTGGCATGACAGGCTATGCTACTGGTCCACACTTGCATCTCACCATCATTGCCGCCGATGCAGGTAGTATTCAAAGCTTTCCAAGTAAGGCATGTAGCGGACGAACATACACTGCACCAGTGGCCGCACTCAACGCCTACCTCGACCCAATGCTGTATTTGCCAAATAATCACTAGAACAAAAAAACATAAAAACAATGAACAATTAGTTTCTTCCCTTCCTTATTCAGCAGAATGACCTACTGGGTACTCGAGGCGGAGTAGTGGGAGACAATCTGGAGTTCGCACAAAAAAAAGCTGACCGATCGGTCAGCTTTTGCTTTTACAAAATTCCTTACATTGCCATGACAAGCTCCTTCAGTTTACCCTCAATGAAAAGATCTACCTTATATTTAACCTGGTCAAAAAGTAATTCAATTAAATCTGAATTCTCAGATGGCACTACCTGATACATCTTTTTTTTGTACTCGCTGATGTCAGACATAATGCTTTGTTCATTCAGATAAGGATAACCTGCGGTGAGCTGTGATAATTGAATGAAATCTTTGTTCGTAGTCAAACCAGGTACATCTTCATATTTTAGGCTGGCAATTTCCGCAAATATTGCATTGATTCTCGGATTAAAAATATCATGATCAATACCGTATTCTTCATAAAAACGCCAGATTTCATCAATAGATTTTTTACCGACAGTATTGTATCTTGATAAATCCTCTTTTGTATACTGTAGTAAACTTGCTATACTTTTGACTTCAAGGCGTTTAAAAAGTCTTTTTAGACGAACCTTACAGCTTTTTTTCACAAACCTTAATATCTCGTCAACATTTTTCAATAAAAGTTCCTTTACTGCAACGGGCCGCTCGTCGGATGTTTGATTATTCATCGATTGTACATCCGCATTCTTTTCATGAAATATCGCCAGGAATTCTTCGGCAACCGCTATAAACTTATCAACTTCTTCTCCTGTGTATGGAGTATCGTGTCCGGTCGGTATTTGACCAGTAAGATGATGGAGGACTGCGTTGCTTATACTCGCAAGGCGGTATTGGCCACCATCCTCAAAGAGTGTATTTGAGGCACGAAGCTCTTTCAGTTTTTCGAGCAGTCTGCTTGAAAATGAATAGGAAAAACTTCCTTGAGAGACAATATCCTTGTCCAAGATGAGAGTTAATTTTTGTTCCATTTTTGTTGGTTTTTTATGAGTGATTTTCAATGTGTTTTTCGGATAAAATAATACATCTTTTTATATGTTTAGTCAATAGCCTGCCACACTGACACAGTCTATGACGGCCGTCATAGACTGTGTCAGTGTTTCTGGTTTGATTTTTGTTCTTTTGTTTTCATGTTCATTGTTTTTATGGTACTGTAGAGCTCATGGCAAAAAACGAAACAGTCCTTCGATTTGAGGACGTGTCATTTGAATATGGTCATAACAAGCCTATCCTCGATACGGTGAGTTTTGGCGTACGCAGTGGATCAAAAATTGCACTCATGGGACAAAACGGTGCTGGCAAAAGTACTATCTTCGGTCTCATCAACGGATTGCATTCTCCCGAGAACGGCGTCATCAATCTTGGCACTGGCGTAACGATTGCTACTTCAAAACAGGTTATTCCGCGCGATCAAATGGATCTTTCAGTGCGCGACTTCTTTCAAAAAAGTTTTGATAAAAAAATATATGACATCGATCCAAAAATCGACGAAGTACTTGAAGTGGTAAATCTCAAAGGTCACGAAAAAGTGCACGACCGCATCATCAGCTCATTTTCTGGTGGACAACAGGCACGACTTCTTCTTGCATCTGCACTCATTACCGATCCAGATCTTCTCCTTCTCGATGAACCAACAAACAATCTCGACAAGGCGGGGATTGAGCACCTCACTCAGTTTTTGATGGATTACAAAAAGACCGTAATTGTCATTTCCCATGATGCAGAATTTTTGAACAAATTTACCGACGGCGTTTTGTATCTCGATATCTACACACGCAAGATTGAATACTATGCCGGCAACTACAACAACGTATTGAAAGATATCACCGCCCGTGTTGAGCGAGAAAACATGAAAAATGCTCAGCTCGCAAAACAAATCCAAGCAAAGAAAGACAAATCAAACGAATTTGCTCACAAAGGAGGACGCTTACGTCTTGTGGCAAAGCGCATGAAAGAACTTGCTGAAGATTTGGAAGAAGAAATGGTGGATGTTCGCAAAGAAGACAAAACTATTCGTCCATTTACTATTCCATGTCAGCCAGACATGATTGGAGAAATTATTTCCATTTCTTCACTCACGATGATGAAAAATCATAAAATTGTTGAACGCAATCTGAAAGCCTCACTCAAGCGCAATCAGCATTTGCTCTTGAAAGGACCAAACGGTATTGGAAAAAGCACACTGCTCGAATCGATTGCAAAAGGAACAAGTAAAGGCTCTATAATCCAAAAGGGGATTCGTGTTGGTTACTATCGCCAAGATTTTTCAACACTCAATTTTGATGAGACAGTATTTACTGCACTCAAAAATGTTGTCTTGCGCATCACTGGACGATTTGAAGAAGAACGTATGCGTTCTGTCGCTTCAGGATTTTTGATTACCGGAGAAATGATGAATACAAAAATCGGCGCACTTTCTGAAGGACAAAAAGGTCTTGTGGCATTTGCGAGCCTTGTACTTGAACAACCAGGTCTTCTTATTCTCGACGAGCCAACAAACCACATCAATTTCCGCCATCTACCAGTCATCGCAAAAGCGCTTGATCAATATCAAGGTGCAATGATTCTCGTATCACACGTGCCGGAATTTGTGAGTCAGATTCGAATCGACGAGACACTCGACCTCGAGAAGTAATGTTATACGTGTTCGAAATGTGCTCATTTCGAGCCGATTTTTACGCTTAAAAATCGAAATCTTACATCTTGAGGTTTAACCTCAAGATGAAGTGTTATACGTGTTCAAATAAAAAATAAAAACACCCATTATATTTTATAACGAGTGTTTTTGTGACTAGACCATTGTCCAGCCATTTGATTTTGCTATTTTTTTTAACACTACCAATTCTGAATCATTAATAGTTGTCTCGCATACCGCTTTTTGAGAAAAAATATGATTTTCGAGATTGCTACCAAACCGGTTTAATTTCGCATTAATTATTGAAGTTAAACCAAAGATGGTCCCCCTTTCAAAAGGACATACTGATGTCCCATCAGGTAACGGCCAATAGCCATCAAGAGATTTTGCAAATTGAATGTCAATTATACTATTCCCAGATTTACAGGGAAAACATGCGAAAATAATAGTCTTTTTAATCATAAAATTTTTTTTAAAGTGACGATTGGAAATTTACTTTTAAAATATCATAAATATAAAAATTGTAAAGATACTGTACATTTTTTATGAGTTATTGTATTATCCTGCAAAAGCCGGAAAGCGACATTCCACCCCTCAACGCAACAGACCGCACTAGCGGTTTTTTCTTTTTCTAAATAGTTTCTTCTCTCTCATCACTTCATTTGGTGTCTTCCACTTCAGTTTTTCTCTCGGAGTA
>JAHFNO010000033.1 GCA_023267275.1 Candidatus Nomurabacteria bacterium
GTCGTGGTTGCGACTCCGGAAACAAATTAAATTGGAGGGGTCGCATAGTGGTCTAGTGCACTATCTTGGAAAGATAGCGTACCGAAAGGTACCGAGAGTTCGAATCTCTCCCCCTCCGCATCAGTATAAAAAAGACTCCCTTGTGGAGTATTTTTTATACTGCATATGCGAGTGAGTGATTCGAAGAATCCGACCACATATATTTTTGTCGCCAAAGGCGACTATTAAATAGGAAGTGCATAGCGAAGCGGGTATGCGCTTCCCCTCCGCCAAAACAAAAACAGATAGCCGAGCGCTGTCTGTTTTTGTTTCTAGAGGAGAGATTCGAACAATTTTGCCCCGTGTTGGAAAATATTAAAAACCGTGGGTTTTTAAAATCAGGAGGTCGGGGCAAAATTCATGTTTATGTGAGAATCTCTCCCCCTCCGTGTGAGCCATATAATTCTAGGCGGATTCGCACACTAATTCTCGGGGATATTTAGGTTCTCTTTGCCGAGCTCTATGTCAATTAAAAATGGCGAAACTCCTCGTTCTATTGCGTGAAGAAAAGTATTATTCATTCCGCTTCCCGTACTACCGGGTTTCAAATGAATTTTAAGTTTATCAAAATAATCTTTTACAACTGCTTCTTCCGCGACAGCAAATTCATCTTCAAAGCTTACCAGCCATGCAATTTCTCGCGTCAATTCAATTTGTCCAAGGATTTTTGTCGCGTCTTTGGAGTTTCGAAGGACATACTCCGGTGTAGCTGCTTTGTGTGAAAGCATAATATTAAAAATAACTTTTTTACCCTTAGTCGGAACACTTACAAATGTAACCTTTTTATCTTCTTTTAAAGTATTATTGAATGGCTTTTCAGTAACCCGAGGAGGAACAAGTATTCCAAAACACATGGTCCATCCAGGTATAAATTCGCTAGGTCGTTTCCATTTGTAAAGTGCGCGATCGGTTGCGTCATCCTCACGCTCAATTTTGTTGTTTATAGCGAACCGGTATCTTCCGGATTCATGAAAACTAAACTTCGAAATCATCGCGTGTGATCGTGCAGCGAGATATAAGTCATTCTTATTTGACCACAAGCGCCAAACTGAAGAATGTAAATCATCCCGTGTCCCTACTGCAAAACGTATTACATCATCATTCGCCATCGTATTGATAATACGCTTACAACCTTAGTGTCTCAAGGGAACTTAAAGGAATATGCTGAGACATTCTATAACTTCCCTATTTCGAAACGTCCTATGTTTTTGAATATTTAGCGCCCTTGGCGTGTTTATGAAAAAATTCTGGCGTTAGAACACTCCTTTTGACGGAATGATGACCTGAAAATTTTATCTCGGCTTCGTCGCAGATAGCGATAAAATTCTTCGGCTTCTCCCCCGCCGCTTTCATTTCCCTCATTAGACTGTATTCTCTTTTCCAAAAATCATAAATTTCAGGGTTCGCGTCAAAATATTTTTTGCTCCTGTCTAATGAATCCGCAACAAAACCTGTTTTATCTAAAAGAATTTTGTTGTTCTCGACATAGAATAAATATGGGTATTCCCCCAACATCATATTCCAAATATTCTTTGTCACAATTTCAAAATCAATAGCAATTCCGTATCTGCTTTCTTTGAACAGCTCCCATTCCCTATCGTCATCAAATATTATCGTGACGTCCACATCTGAATTTTCTCTCTCTTTATTTACCGCAACACTCCCAAAGACACAAATTCCAATTACATTTTGGTTGCCTTTTTGCTCATTAACAATTTCGTTTACGATTTTTTGTTGAATACTAACCATAAGTGGAATTATACATTTGCGATTTTAGTTGTCTATTGAATATATAAAAAGGCTCATCCTATATTGGCGCGTTTGTGCTAAAATAAAAACATTATGAAAAACTTGCAAAAGGGCTCGGTGACCATAGTTTCGCTAATAATCGCGATTGTTTTATTAGGTGCAGCTGGTTATATATATTTCAAACAACCAGCGCCAACCGACCAAACAGACAATTTCGAATCTCAATCTGTGGACACGACAGTTTGGCCGGACGTTAATAGTTTCAATCTGGCAAAAATGACTTTCGAGGCGGAGGACTTAAATACTAAAGAAAATATTTTAGTAGAAACAAACAGTTCTACAAAATACTATAGAATTGTGAACATAAAACCTGAACCAAGTGATTATTTTGATTTCCAGGGTTTTTACTCGTTAATGAAAAACTGGGAAGGCCCAACCTGGTGGTTCACCCTAAAGGGTTCTACCCAAGAGAATGGCTCTGTATTGGCAAGTGAAATCTATTATACTATCCAGTAAACAAAACGCTTTACCTTGACACAAACAACTCCTTGTGACATATTATTGCAAGAACCTGCTTCTCTAAGGAGAAGCACAACAATCGACGACGAAGGAGGAAGTGATGAACACCGACACAACGACGAAACTCACCTCCGCACGGGTCCTACAGATTTTCGCTGCGTGCATTTTTGACGAAAAAAAGGATACTGATGGCAGTGGCGTAAAGGTTGAGGGAATCACCCAGAATGTTGAGTTCAACATCAGACGCCTCACAAGCTACAAACGTGAGATTGCGGCGCTACTCAACGAGCTGTCCGACGACTTCAAGATGCCTGGTGGCGGTGGGATGTCGTTCCTCGCCGCCTGCCACGACAAGCACGGCAACCTGTGGACCGACCTTCACCAGCGGATGGAACAGCTCTTTCTGCTCGGTCTCGCAATTGGCAAGGTGGAATGCATGATGCCGCGCAAAATGTGGTCGCTACTCCCCGGCGGGATGCCATACTACCTTATCCAATAAACGATTTGCTTCTCATCACAATGATTTACCAGTTGCGCCCAGCAACTGGTTTTTTTATACTAGGAAGAGATTGGCAACTTCAGACCAAAAAATCATGAAAAAGAAAATTAAAATTGGAATCATTTTTGGTGGAAAATCGGCGGAACACGAAGTTTCTTTGCAATCTGCGAAAAACGTTTTTGACGCGATTGATAAAGAAAAATATGAGCCAGTTCTGCTTGCGATAGACAAAGATGGGAGGTGGCTTTTAAATAACAGCTCGGAATTCCTCCTTAATAGTGGCAATCCAAAACTAATAAAGCTCAACAGCAAAACAAGTCAAAGCGTTGCGCTCGTTCCACAAGGTAATGGTGAAATTTCGAATCTTGATACTCATCAATCCGATAGTTCTATTGATGTAGCTTTTCCGATTTTGCACGGTCCTTTTGGCGAAGATGGAACGATACAAGGATTATTAAAGCTCGCAAATATCCCTTTTGTTGGCGCGAGTGTTTTAGGATCTGCCGTTGGAATGGATAAAGATGTGATGAAGAGACTGCTTCGTGATGCCGGAATTCCAATTGCCTCTTTTTTGGCGGTTAAAGAAAACGAAATTCCAACCTATGAAGAAGTTGTTAAAAAATTGGGATTACCGTTTTTCGTAAAGCCGGCAAATATGGGTTCTTCGGTCGGAGTGAGCAATGTGGGGGAAAAAATGGATTTCGATAAGGCAATTCGAGAAGGATTTAAATATGACCGAAAAGTTTTGATTGAAGAAAATATTAAAGGACGAGAAATTGAATGTTCTGTTCTTGGGAATGATGACCCCGTAGCTTCCGTGCCGGGAGAAGTCATTTCTAGTCACGACTTCTATTCTTACGAAGCAAAATATATTGACGAACACGGCGCAGCGCTAGAAATTCCTGCAAAACTATCTGACGAGATTACAAAAAAAGTTCAAGCTCTCGCCGTTAAAACTTTCAAAACCCTAGCTTGCGAGGGTTTGGGTCGCGTTGATTTCTTTCTCAAAGAGAATGGTGACGTTTTGGTCAATGAAATCAACACTATTCCTGGATTTACCTCTATCAGCATGTATCCGAAATTATGGGAAGCGAGCGGAATTTCTTATGCCGAGCTGATTGACCGCTTGATCCAGCTTGCGCTAGAAAGATTTGAGAAAGAACAGAAGTTAAAAACCTCCTACGACACAGAAGATAAGTAATATATAATCTCCCCCTACTTCAACACCTCCCACATTTTGGAATCTTCTCCCCCATCGAATTTAAAGACGGCTACGCCACGCACGCCGAGACGGCGGGCTAAAGCAACTTTGTCGGCAATCGCTTGCGCGTCACTCCAGGAAAGAAAATTAAATGGTTTCTGAATACCACTCGTGGAACTGGTAGCATTATCTACGATTGAGGTGGTCGCGATTTCCTGCTGAGTTTGAGTTGAATCCCCTCCGGTCGGAGCTA
>JAHFNO010000024.1 GCA_023267275.1 Candidatus Nomurabacteria bacterium
TCCAATTTTTCTTCTGTTGTTTTTGGATGAATAGCATTTCCTGCACGAGCTCCACCTGAGACAATCGGCGGAAACGCTTCTCGCAAACCACGAGATTTAATTTCTCGACGAATCCAAAGATACAATTCTCGCTCAGTGGTAAATGAAAAATTTTTTATGAGCGCAGAAAAAATCTCATCAGTGACCTGACAAGCTTTTTCTATACTTCGTATTTCCGAAATAGTTTTTTGAATTGACATTTTTAGCCTTGCATAAGTGTACCCTTAGACATTAGTCATTAGAATTTAGACATTCATTTTTATGTACGCGTGACATCCCGCGACGTAAAAAGATGTATTGTCCAATCAAGGGCAATTTTAAACTTTTTTGAATTTGAAATAAATTTAAATAGATACACTGTGCGCCAAATAAACCACGCGAGTTTGCCATATACATATACACCAAATACGGTTCCCGCTGCTTGCCAGCGTCCAAGAGAGACAAGCAAACCTTTGTTTCTAAATGCAAATGATTCAAGTTCTTCACCTGCAAGTGCGTTATGAATATTCTTTCCGAGGAGATCGGCTTCGGCAACTGCGATTTGTGCAAGCATCGGATATGGCTTTCCATCTTCACCTGGCACACACGCCATGTCTCCCAAAGCAAACACTCCAGAAAATCCTGGCACTACAAGTGTAGCGTCGGCAACAATTCTTCCACTTTCATCTTTTGGAAATTCCCCACCTGTTGTGTGCACAGTATTCGCACGAACTCCCGCTGTCCAGATAATAGTATTCGCCTCGATTCGCTCCCCACTTCCAAGTGCGACATATCCCTCACCCACATCCACAACCTTGGTATTCATCATGAGTTTGATACCATCTTTGGCTAGAATTTTTTCAGCATACGATCGGACTTTTTCAGGAAATGGTCCGAGTAATTCTTTTCCAGAATGTACCAAGACGATTTTTGCACAATCTTTTGAAAAAACATTTCGATAATATTTATTCAATGTATATTTTGTAAGTTCGGCAAGTTCTGTCGCGAGCTCGACCCCCGTTGCTCCACCACCAACCACCACAAAGGTAAGCATTTTCTTTCGGACTTCAGGATCTTTTTCGCGTGAAGCCGATTCAAACCGTTCAACAACATGCGAGCGAATAGCAATCGCATCAGAGAGATTTTTGAGTGTCATGCAATACTTTTCTGCGCCAGGTGTATTGAAAAAATTGGTCGTTGCGCCGAGTGCAAGCACGAGCATGTCGTACGGCTTATTTCCATGATCGGTAATGACTTCCTTTTTTTCGACATCAACAGAAAAAATAGTGGCTTCGAGAAAATGTACGTTTGTTTTGTAAATAATTTCACGAATTGATTCCACTACTTGATGATGACCAAGACCACCAGTGGCGACTTCGTGCAACATTGGTGTAAAAAGAAAATAATTTGTTTTGTTGATGATCGTAATTTCAACAGATTCTTTTGCGTATTTCAAAATAGAACGGGCGCTGTACACGCCTGCAAATCCTCCACCCAATATTACGATTTGTTTTTTTTGATTCATCCCGTTAGAAGTAAACAATGTTTTTATAGTTGAAATACTAATTATTATTTTCTGGTAATTTTTTATATATTATTTTATACAATAGCCGAACTTCTAACGGGATTCATGAATACTTATATTACGTAAATAGATAATCAAATGGTGCCACGGGAAAGACTCGACTACAACTTAGCCAGGTGAGTTTCGACTGAAAAAACTCAGTAATGAAACTCCTTTCGAGTCTTCACGCAAGGCAAGCAGTTGCCTTGCTTCCTTGTCCCAAGCTTCGCCTGTGCCACGGAGAAGACTCGAACTTCCATGAGATTGCTCTCACTAGCTCCTGAAGCTAGCGCGTCTACCAATTCCGCCACCGTGGCTCATAGATAGACGGTAACACAAAAGACTCTTCAACCAAAGTGTGTTTTTAAATCAGCTTGTATATGGTAGATTGAGCCATATGTCTTTTGACATATGGCTCAATCTTGGAGAGATGCGTGAGCGGTTTAAACGGCAACCCTGGAAAGGTTGTGTATCAGAAATGGTACCGGGAGTTCGAATCTCCCTCTCTCCGCCGAGAAGAAAAAGTGTAATAAAAAGGGTCAGATTCCTCGTCTGACCCTTGTGGCGCAACACAACTCGCTGGTTCGAACATCGGTTTTTGTGTCGTGCGTGTTTTATTCCTTCCACCAACTTGTTTACCGCAATACTGTTGGTAATACTGAGCGTTTTGTCGTCCCAGCATAGGTATCATTGGATAGGTGCTGGTGTAGCTTTGGGTTATATGTGTTGGGATTCTGGATTTTATATAGGGAGCTTGGCAGGGTTCCTAACTCGGCTGTCGGACCGTGTTCCAAAATACTTGTTCAAATTTGGCGTTGTGCGATTGAGTTTGACAATACCATGAGGAGGGGTACAATTGGGACATTATTCGATAATAGAGAAAGCTATATGGGTCAATTTGATAAGGCACCAGCGCTGGCAGAAGATAAGAAGTTTAATGAAAAAATCGGTACTATTTTTTCAGCAGTTAATTCAATAAACACACCGAATAAATTCGATCAAGATCGTAAAGAAGAAGCATTGAAGATAATTTCCGAGCTAATAAATGCCGGTAAAAATGATACGGTGCAAGCTGGCCATGCGCTTACAGCGGTTGGTCTAATTCTTGCAACAAAAACCCCAGAGGACGGAATAGCAAAAAACACAGCTATGCAATTGTTAGAAGAAATGAGGGGTGGTAAATAAATAATTTTTTTAATAATAGCTAAAACTCATATGAATCAATTCAACTTACCACCCAAAGAAGATATCATTCCAATACAGACAATTGAAGGAAACTCCCTGCAAGAAGCAGCGAAAGTTTTTGGTGGAAAGTTTGCAAGCAATATACATGCGGTGTTTGAAGATGTGGTAAAACAATACAATCGAGAGCATCCCGGTGATATACATATGATAGATTCCGTTGAGGAATTTACGCCTGAAATTGATGTTTCTGACGACAGAATCGAGTTTCATAGTAAGAGTATTAAGCTCGTTCTTATAAAGAACGGTACTAAATGGGAGGTTGGTGAGTTGAAACAAGGAACAATGACTGCTCCTGGAGAAGTAGAAATAAAAATCAAGGACGAACTTAGACGAACCAAGGATAGTTTTGCTCAGGAGTTTAATAACGTTCTTGAACAAGGTAAATAAACTAATACTAAAAGTCTAACCAATAATAGGGTCAGCCTTTTAGTATTTCCATTCGAACATCGTCTCAGGCTCTCCGCAGCAAGTACCTATTATCGGAAGACTCATATGCCTATGAAACCAACAACCAACAAAAATCTTGCAAGAAATCTTAAAAGGATTTTTGCATTGGCCGTAGCATTTGGAGTTGCGTGGCTGATCTACATGGTTGCGGTGATCATGATGCCGACAAATGATTTTAGTGGTTTTGATGGTATGGTTGGTTTTATGTTTCAGGTCATTTTCGGAGCTATTATTGCCGCCGTTATTACTGGCATTTCGGCCTTGCTGGGCTTTGCTATAAGAAAGTACATTCCTGTTAAATTTCAGCCGAATCGTTTAGTTCACTCCCTAATTGTCTTGCTCAGCTTATTTTTCTTGCTATTTGGCACAAGTATCGGACTAGCTCAAAAATATACAGATCAAGAAACGGGAATTATAGTTAACCACTTGAATGGAGTTGTTGCAGTCGTCTGCTATGTGTTGATAGTTTTTTGCATTGCCAATTGGCCGATGATGCGGAAAATAGTGAGTGATCCGAGTGCCTTAAAATAAGCCATCAAAATTTTCTCAGGAACTCTTGCGGTGCTTGGTTATGAAAGTTTGAATCCCGAGTGTCCCGCCGATTTAAAAATGAGCACCCAAATGGGTGCCATTTTTATTCGGAGGAGAGAAGCAAGCCAACTACTTGGCTTGCGCGGGAGATTCGAAAGCCGCAAGCGCGAAGCCGAATGTACTCATTCGTTGCCGAGGCGGGGTCGAGAGTACTTAGTCCGCACAGGGTGTAACCACCCGAGCAGACTTAGTAACTCGTGACCGAATCTATCTCCGCAAATTAAATTGCGACCGCTTCTACCACCACAACTTCCTCAACCACTTCTTCTGTTTTTTCATGCTTTACTGTGTGTGAAAGTTTCTTATAAATCAGCGCATCAGCAATCATAATAAGAGGCAAGGCAAAAAGAATACCAATGAACAAACAGAGGAATCCAGCAATCGCTATAAGTCCGGAAAGCAATGAAAACCAGAAAATCTTCCAGCGATAGCCTTTTGTTATGCGAATACTTTCTTTTATTGCTTTGATTGGCGAAATATCTTTTTCAACTGAGGAAAATTTGTAAAAATGCATCATCACGGCAAACATAATACCGGGGATGATAATGAGTATTGCTCCACCAATGACTGAAAGTCCGTAGAGTATAGTTGCGAGGAAAAAATAACAAAAACGCTTCAGTGTGAGTGCATGCGTAACATCATCAAAAGAAAAACTTCCCTTTTCCGCATACGAGAGACTAAAGACAATAGTAACGAATATATATATGAACATCGTTATGAGACGCAATAATTGTATATGTCGGAATACTCCGGAAAGAATTGCATATCCGATAACAATGAGTGCAAACTGACCGATAACTGTCCAAAACTTTGGTTTGATAATTGCGTATGCTTCTTTAAATACACCTTTGATTGTAAATACTGATTCCATATTATTCTAGGCGCTAGGCTTTAGGCATCAGGCTTTAGCATTTACATGCTAGTGCCTAGAGCCTAATTATCTAACACCCTGGTTACTTATTTAATAGTGCCTTGATTCTATCATTAATCGGTGGATGTGTCATGAAGAGATTTGTCAGCCATGCAGTCTTTTTACCACCTGTCGGATCGGCAATGTAGAGGTGTGCGATCGTGCTTGATTGATGACGGAGTGGCTGGCTGTACTGCCCTATTTTTCGCAACGCATTTGCAAGACCTTCTGGGTAGCGAGTGAGTAGTGCTCCAGATGCATCGGCAAGATATTCACGCTTGCGTGAGATAGCGAGCTGCATGAGCATGCCGATAAGCGGAGCAAGAATGGCAAATATAATTCCAACTACCATAATAATTGCTCCTGCATTTCCCTCGCGGTCATCATTGCGACGCATGCCACCCCACAAAAGTGAACGCATAAATACATCTGAAATAATAGAAATAAACCCAACAAGTACGACAACGACTGTCGAGACCAACATGTCACGATTGCCAATATGTGAGAGTTCGTGCGCAATCACTCCTTCAAGTTCACTGCGATCGAGAATCTGCAAAAGTCCGGTTGTCGCACACACGACGGCATGATTTTTGTCGCGACCTGTGGCAAAAGCATTTGGTGCCGGATCATCTACTACATATACTTTAGGCATTGGAAGACCTGCAGTGATGGAAAGATTTTCTACTACGGTGTAGAGATCGAAGTATTCCGCGCGGGTCGCCTCGCGCGCTCCGGCAAGTGAAAGTACTATTTTGTCTGAATACCAATACGAAACAATTTGCAAAACGATCGCAAAAATCGCAAAGAATATCAAAATGGTCGAATTTTGAAAGTAGTAACTAAAAAACCAACCGAGCCCAGTGACTACAAGAAAAACCGCGGACATAAGGAGCCACGTCTTTCTAATATTATTTGTTTGTTGTGTGTATAAAGATGCCATATTGTTTTTCTGCAACACGACGGAGTACCGTCCTGTTGTGATTCCTCAATTAAATCTGTGCGCACTTTGCGCACACATTATTGATGAAATCACCACGTCTTGGTAATATTTTTAGATTGTTGAGTGTAGAGAGTACTCATGGTTTTTGGTGTGTGGTGTTTGGTTTTAGGTTTTTGATTAAACCGGATATCATTTTTTGTTCAGTATATATTTCTTGAATTATTTCCTCAATTTTTAGACCGTACAATTCTTTTGCCAGTATAAGTTGTGTTTCAAGTTCATATAATGAACCTTGGGCAATATGTAGAAACTGTGAAAAATCCTTTGCAGTGCTTCTACCTCTACCCTCAGCAATATTTGATGGAATAGAAACAGAACAACGCTGGATTTGGGATATTAAACCAAACAACTCTTCTTTAGGCAAAAGTTTACACAGCTTATACGATTGCTTAGCTATACTAAGCCCTTTTTGCCAAACTATCAAATCTCGAAATGAGATAACTTTAGGATTGTTGCTTTCCATGTATTTTGTTCTTCTAAAACCAAACACCATACACCAAAAACCAGCTTTCTACTGAAAAACTACTGGAATATCAATATACTTATCTTTTGACGAATCACCCGATGGATTGTCGTTTGCAATACGAATATAGCCGCTACCAGAAGGCATTCCTGTGGCATCGAATGTCATATCAAATGCAACCGCATCCGCAGTCATCCAATCTCCAGAAGCTGTAATCGGAAATGTTTTTTGTATATTTTTATTTCCATCAAGAAGCATGCCACGAGCATTGCCTTCAAAAAAGTATCCACCCTTCAACAAACCCGAAGCCTGTGTGACACCTGAAATTGTCGCATTTTTCTGAATCGTAAACTCAACAAGATCTCCTGTGGTGCCAAAGATATTCGAATTCGATTTTGAACCACTAGAAAACAATCCGAGGATACGAAGCCCAAATGAATCATACGAATCAGTTGATGCTTTCTGCAAAGGAAAAACCAAAATTGCGAGAATTACGATTGTAGAAAAAAATATAATGAGTGCTTTCATTTGATAGAATCAGAAGCTAACCTGTACAGGATTTTGTGCTGCATCATTGTTGCCAAGGTCAAAGAAATCCATTTTTACAAAGTGGAAAATTGCTGCAACGATATTACTTGGAAAGCGTTCTGCTTTTGTATTAAGATCACGTACCTGCCCATTGTAAAAACGGCGTGCTGCTTGAATTTTGTTTTCAGTATCTGAGAGTTCGCGCTGCAATTCAAGAAAATTCGTATTGGCTTTGAGTTCTGGATATGCCTCAGAAATTGCAAAAAGAGATTTAAGTGTTCCAGAAAGCGCATTTTCTGCAGCGCCTTTTTCAGCTGGAGTGCCTGCTTGCATTGCCTGACTGCGAGCCTGCGAAACTTTTTCAAAAGCTTGTGACTCATGGGTGGCATAACCCTTGACGGTATTTACGAGATTTGGAATAAGGTCATAGCGACGCTTGAGCTGAACTTCAATATCTGCCCATGCCTCCTTTGCACGATTGCGAAGCGTAATGAAGCCGTTGAAAGCGGAGATGAACCAGATGACAAGAACGGCAAGAATACCGAGAATAATATATGTAGTCATAGAATATAAGAATTATAAGTAAATACGGTGCACAGTGCTCCGACAATCCCATTATACCACGAAAATTGGTGTTAGGTTTTTGGTTTTAGGGAATAGGTTTTATACAAAAGAACCAACTCAAAAAGGACGGCGCGTACGCGCCGTCCTTTTGTTGTGTTTAAACTAAAGCCTAGAGCCTAACGCCTAGAGCCTGATTTATTTTGCCAACCTTCCACAATAACGAGAAGTGGACTTGCTACGAAGATACTTGAGTACGTTCCAAAGAACATACCGACGATGAGCACGAGTGAAAAATTCTTTGTTGCTATTGGACCGAAGAAGTAGAGAGAAAGCAACACGAGAATGACAGTGAGTGATGTGTTGATTGATCGAACAAATGTTTGATTCAAACTTTTTCCAACTGTTTCAGAAAATGTTGGCGCAATGTGATTTTTCAAATTCTCACGGATTCGATCGAACACAACGATGGTGTCTGAAACAGAAATACCAAGCACGGTGAGAATCGCCACCACAAAGAGTGTATCGACTTCCGCACCACGGAAATGTCCGAGGAGAGCAAATACTCCAGATGGAATCGCAATGTCGTGCACAAGAGTAGCGATAGCAATGAGTCCATATTTCCATGAAGACACTGGTTTTGAAACACCGCGGAATGCAAATGCAATATAGAGCACGATAGCAATAACCACTATGATGATTGCAACGATTGCTTTCTGTGTGAGTTCGCGACCGACTGAGGGTCCGATAGAAGTAAATGATGTCTGAGTAAGTGGATATTTTCCACCCATAGAAAGATCAGTTACGAGTGCTGGACGTTCTGTTTCAGAAAGTGGGCGACTTTTTACTGAAAGACTTGAAGCTCCAACTGGCTGTACAATAGCATCGGCGAGAGAATCCTTCTGCAATACCTCTGCGATGAGTGAAGAATCTGGACGGCCACTTGTATAATTAACCTCAAGCAATGTTCCGCCTTTGAAATCGATACCCGGTCGAAGACCGTATACCATAACTGCAATCAATGAACCAAGAACAATGACAGCTGAGATTGTAAGAAAAATGAATTTATTTTTGATGATAAACATATATTACTTCGTTGTTACTGCATGAGCTTTTGCCGACGAGAATCCTGAACCGAAAAGGAAATTGGTGACACGGCTTCCCTCTTTTGTTGCAACGCTTCGCAAGAACAAGCGACTAATAAGAATAGCGGAGAACATTGAAATCAAAACTCCAAGAAGAAGTGTGATTGCAAATCCGCGAACGAATGTTCCAGCAAAAAGTGAGAAGAGAATGAGCGCAGTGATAATCGTAGAAATGTTTGAATCACGGATTGAAAGCCATGCGCGATCAAATCCAGCAGTGATTGCATCAGGGACAGTACGTCCTCCACGAAGTTCTTCTTTGATACGTTCAAAGATAAGTACGTTTGCATCCACGGCGACACCAATCGAAATAATAAATCCGGCGATTGCTGCAGAAGAAAGCGTAACATGGAGCAATTTGAAAACAGTAAGTGTCATTACGATGTAGAGAGCAAGTGCGATAACAGCAACGAGCCCTGGCAAGCGATACCAGAAGAGCAAAAAGAGTCCGATAACAATAAATCCAATGATACCGGCAAAGATTCCATCTTTCATTGCTTGCACACCGAGTGACGGTCCAATGAGTTCACTTGAAACAAGATGAATAGGCACTGGAAGTGCTCCGTAGCTCAATGAACTTGCGAGAGACTTTGCTTGTACTGGAGTAAAGTTACCAGTGATGACAGCTTGCCCTCCAGTGATTTCTGTCTGAATTGTTGGAGCAGAAATTACTTGTCCATCAAGGAAAATAGCGAGTGTCTTTCCGATATTTGCCTTAGTGATATCATCAAACAATTTTGCACCTTCAGCATTGAAAGTAAGTGCAACATATGCAGAGCCAGTATTCTGATCAAACTGCACAGCTGCAGTGCTCAAGTAGCGACCAGTAAGTCCAGTCGAAACATATCCGACGGCTGGATCGGGAGCTGGTACAACGAGTTTGCCGTCAGCACCGACTGTTGCTTTGATTGGTTCAGCTGGCTTGTCGCTCTTCAAACGGAAATCGAGTGTTGGAGTCTCACCGATTGTTTGTTCTGCTTGTGTGACATCAGTAACACCAGGAAGATCCACAATAAGTTGTTCACTTCCCTGTGCACCAACGCCACCTTCTTTAATTTGAATAAGTGGTTCAAGTACACCAAGTACACCTGAAACTTGTTTCGAATTTACGCGAGCGTCTACGACATTACGAAGAACTTGCATAGAACTTGCAACATCAGCTACAGGAATCTTTGAAACATCGGCTTCATACACAAGATGTGTTCCACCGGAAAGATCAAGACCGAGTTTAAATGGCATTTGATGACGCTCAAAAAAGCTCGTCAAAAATGCAGGCTTTGCCGGAGCATGACCGTTAATAGGTTCTGATTTGTATACAAAAAAACCAAGAGAAATACCGATAATTATAATAAGCAGCGTGTAAATTCGTTTTTTCAACATAGGGCTATTCTACAGAAAAATAGCCTATTTGCAACACATATTACAGGAGAAAGCGTGTGATACCGCCATTTTCTATTAGTTTTTTTTAGCTGAAAGGATTTTGAAAATATGGCTAGCAATAAGGGCAAAAGTACCTCCAAGAACATACCCTGCGAGAATATCAAGTGGTGTATGTACTCCAGCAAAAATACGCGCGATACCGATAATGAGTGCGGCTATAAAAGCGAGTTTTCCGGCCTTGTGATTGATAGAAAAAAGAATCACCGCGAGGGCCATAAACGTGGTGGCGTGTCCAGAAGGAAAACTAAAATCGGTTTCTTGTATAAGGGCATGGATACTTGGATCAACCAAAAATGGTCGCGGAACTGCAAATAAATTTTTTAAAAACACTGAAGCAATATATGCTCCAAACGTAGTAATCCCAATAGCAAAAAAATCATGCACTCGATCACTCAGTATTTCAAGTGGAGCAAACACACCCACTTCTTTAATCGGTCGAAGGAAAATATAGAGCACTGTTGCAACAATGGTAATCGTCCCGAGTGTTGTTGCACAGAAAACAACAATCCAAGAAAATGGAAATGAAAGTGCGTTAATGTATTCAACTGGCATAGAAGAAAATAAATCCATATATCTATTGTATACTATTTCGCTCTGCACCAATGACAATATTCTGCATGAGCATCGCCACAGTGACCGGACCTACTCCTCCTGGAACAGGAGAGAGCGCTGAGGCTTTTGGTTCAACGCTAGCACGATCTACATCGCCAACAACTCCCCCATTGGATTCAGACGTTCCGGCGTCGATAACAACAACCCCTTCCTTAATCATATCGCCAGTAATAAAATTACCTTTTCCTACTCCAGTAATAAGAATATCTGCTTCGCGAAAAATTGCTTCAGCATTTTGTGTATCACTATCTACTGCCGTTACCGTAAATCCACGAGATTGCAGTGCGTGTGTGACTGGTTTACCGACAAGCATCCCTTGTCCTACAACAACGATTTTTTTGTTTGAGAGATCGAGATTGAGTGAATCTAAAATGGTAAGCACAGCAGAAGCAACCGGAAAAATAAAGTTTGGTATACCTGTATAAAAAGCTTCAGTGGATTTTTTTCCTACAGCATCTACATCAATATTCTCAGGCACTGCGTCAAGTACTGCTTGTGTATCGATATGTGGTGGCAATGGCAACTGAACAATAAGTCCGGCCATGTGTTCAATTTGAGCAATGCGCTTTATTTCAGTAATAAGTTCTTCGGTGGAAATAGTCGCAGCAAAAACACCGGAAACTGTTTTTATTCCCAGTGACTCGGCGACACGTTCTTTCATATGTACGTACTGCACTGAAGCAGGATCACTACCCACCAACACATCACAAAAAACAGGTGCATAGGGCAATGCCTGAACCTTTCGCTGTAAGTCACTCAATATGAAATCTCGAATTTTCCGTCCTTCTATAATCTGCATATAGTGCTGATTCTAGCATAAAAAAACCGTCGCACTAATTTGCGACGGTTGTAATTTTTATTTCATTAAATACTTGCATTTATGACGTTAAAGAACACTAACGCCTCGCCAAGCTTTGTATATAACACTTTTTGTTCATCTGTTATCAACGGAAATGTTTCCAATGAATTTTTCAGACCATCAAAATGATTTATTATATTTGGTGTGCCTGGCCTGTCTTGCAAAAAATGCTCACAAAGTTTGTTAATATTCCAAACGGCAGGATTTTCTTTTTCTCCTGCATATGGCGCAAGGTAATTAATTTCGGCGACTTTAGCCCCAAAAAGCATTCTAAGTATTTTCTTATTCATTTTTCAAAGGTTTTAATTAAAATGTATTATATCACCTTTATGTATAAAAGTCAATATAAGGAGAAACCCTTATTTTAGAGGAATTAATGGATCCTGAATCAAGTTCAGGATGACCCAGCACAAAATGCATTTAGCTAAAGCCTAATGCCTAGCGCCTAAAGCCTGAATTTTACAATCCCTCAAATTCTTTCGTAAGATCTTCTGCGTGAGCGTGTTGAATACCTCGACGCATTGAAGAGAGAATTCCAAGTGCTCCATATTCCATAATGAGATGAGAGCCTCCATAACTAATGAGTGGCAATGTGATTCCTGTCACCGGCAAAATTCCCATATTCATTCCCATATTAATCAGAATTTGCGATATAAAAAGAATCATTACACCAGCAGCAAAAAGCATTTCGAAATTACTTTCTCCATGCAGTGCTACGGTTAAGATACGTGCGAGTAACAATCCAAACAAAAGGAGCAAAATCATCGCCCCGACAAAACCCCACTCTTCAGCAAACGCAGCAAAAATAAAGTCGGTTTGATATTCAGGCAAAAAGCGTAGTCGTGATTGCGTACCATATCCCACCCCCTTACCAAATACACCACCACTCCCTACTGCAATTACTGCTTGGTGCGCATTATATCCAGTGCCATGAATATCGGTGAGTGGATGTAAAAAGTTTGTAATACGCGCCTTTTGATATGGCACAAATACAAATGACCAAAGAACAAGAAAAGCGATTATGCCAATACCGAAAAGTAAAAAGAGATGTGTCTTACGAATCCCAGCAACAAGAGCCATACCAAGCCAGATAAGTCCGATGATCATTGCTGTACCAAAATCCGGTTCGAGAAAAACAAGAAAAAACGGAATGAGTGCATACACTCCAGAGATGATGAGGTGCTTTACTTGTCCAATAGCAACATGTCGACGAGAAAAATATTTTGCCAAGAGAAGAATAAGAACTATTTTTACAAAATCAGATGGCTGCACAGAAAAACCGCCGAGCGAAAACCAACTCTTCGCCCCGTTGGCTGTGTGCCCAATAAGAAAAACTAGAAGGAGCAATCCGATAAAAAAAGCAAAAATACTTACGAGTACTTTTGTTTTTTTTAAAATACTTACATCAATCAATGCAAACGAAAAAAATACCATCAAAGAGATAGAGAGCCACGCCATTTGATGATCAAAAAAAACACTCCCCTCTCCGTATGATTGCATGGTGACTAGCCCCGCAATGGTAATCGGTAACGCAAAAAGAAGCAGTACCCAATCGATCTGAGTGAGCAAGCTTCCTTCACCGCTCGAGGTTTCGCGTGATTGTTGTATATTTGAAACAAAGTTGAACATATATATAAAAGTGTAAAGTCACAGGTCTAAAGGTCGAAGGTCAGCCCAAATACTTTTGCTGTTGCACTAACTTTATGACTTGCGACTTTCAGACATTTGACTAATCAACATGAAAAACATCAATAACTGGAATGATTTCGTAGCGAACTACCGGAGTGACAAAAGCGCTCGGCCAAGTAAAAACAATCGGTGCACTCGCAAGTGGCGAGAGTGTTTGGATAAGTGTTTGTGACACATTAACTGCATTGTCATCAGCACCATAGAGAATAGCCGCAACAAATGTATTGTTGAGTGTTGCAGTTGGAGATGAATTGTTCAACAACGCATTGAGGCGAGGAATAGTTCCCGTTGCATCAAGAGTAATACCGGTGGTTGTGGTAAATAATTTTTCAGTAGCCGCCGGAATATGTTCCCAGACTACGGGAGTAGCAGAAAAATCAAATGTCGTTCGCGCAACTTTTGCAAGACCAACCTCAATGCCTGTTTCAATAATTGCATATCGGCCAAGTGGTGGTACGAGCGCCACACCATCGCGACGAGCAACTAAAAGATTGTTTGCATCATACAAACGAAATTCATATGGAATTGCACGTGCTGCTGCATCATTTTTATTTACAATATACGCGGCGGCATTATAGACAGAAGATGTTACTGGAAATGAACGCTGCCAAAGAACGGTCGGGATTTTTATTTGCGAAGTGCACAAATTGGTACACATACTCCCTCCACAATCCACGCCCACTTCATCGCCATTTTGCTTATTATCGGAGCAGGTTGGCAATACAAAAATACTTGGCGAGTAATGCCAAAAAGAAAGTCCGCCGATAACGACGACAAGAATGAGTACAATAAATAAGCGACGACGATTTGCCCAGGTCATATGTAATTAGTATACAGTATGCTGCACAATTCTAAAATAAAAAACACAATAAACCACATTTTTATGTGGTTTATTTTTTTGATGAGAAAATCGAATACTATGTCCTGGCGACTGCCTACTCTTCTTACAGAAGCTGTACACCTTATCGCTCGAGTACGAGCAGCTAAGGTCTTGCGCTTGGGTCCCATCCCAAGCTCACCCCACAAGGAGTTTAAAGCGAGCTCGTTGAGCTTTTAAAAGCCGGAGCGTGGCGACGCGAGGCGGGCTCGCGGAATTTTTCAGCAGAAAAATATCTGTGAGTCATCGGCTCTACATTATCTTAAAATAAAAAATCGAATACTATGTCCTGGCGACTGCCTACTTTCCCCACAAGGAGTATCATCGGCTCTACAGTGCTTAACTTCTCTGTTCGGAATGGGAAGAGGTGTGACCACTGCGACGAGTCACCAAGACAAAACATTCGATTTAATTTTATTGAAAGCTCAGAAAGAAGGATGATACATTATTTTTATCAATCACTTCAATGATATGTTTACAGATAGTGCGTGAGTTGTATCGGAATCGAACCAATGACCCCTACATTAAAAGTGTAGTGCTCTACCAACTGATGCTAACAACTCAAAAGAACTTCTTTCAGAGCTTTCAATTTTTTTGTATATATACACATATTTCTATGTGTTGTTCCCCGCTTTCACGGGGTTCGTGATTCTCACAGTTCCTAATAGGAAATCGGGCAATTAGTACATCTCGGCTGAACACATCACTGTGCTTACACCTAATGCCTATCAACGTAATCATCTCTTACGGCCCTTCTGCGAATTCTAATCTTGGAGACGGCTTCCCGCTTAGATGCTTTCAGCGGTTATCCGTGCCCGACGTAGCTACTGAGCAATGCCACGGGCGTGACAGCTCATACACCAGAGGTCAGTCCATTCCGGTCCTCTCGTCGCGTATACCCCCTATTTCTAGGAGCGCAGACTATATCTTCATCCGTTCAGCCGAAGGCTGACGAGGATGTTGGCGTATTACCCACATGCGCCTGTCTCGCAAAAGCGAAACTTTCCAGCCACATATAAGTCGTGTTTTCGACTAAAACTTTATTCAAGTTCGTCCGACCGCAAAGCGGTTAAGGACATCGGTCGAAAATCACAGTCGTTACGGGGTCAAATCTAACATTTTCAAAAGCTCATCTCGTGATTTCTTTTTCTTGGTAACATAATTTTCATTTTGTATAACCAAGACAAGATCAACAAGCTGTATCATTTGAGCGCGTGTCATTTTAGAAAACTTTTTCGAAGACAAAAGTTTACATGCTTTTTGTAAAGCGCTTGCCTGTACCTTCTTGAATCGGAGATATGGTTGTAAATCAGATAAAATTGCTTCTATTTGTTTATAACCATTTATACGAAGCTCTGTCATGCCGTCATTTCGGTGTGAAATGTAGCCAATTCCAAAAACTTCGCGTATCCAATGCAACGTTTTCTCATGCCGGCTGTCTTGATAAAAGCAAATGGTTGGCATAAATCGAAATTTGATTTTGCCGTCTGTGCGCTTTTTAATTTGCAACATCAGACTACCATCGCCATCAAGAAATCCGGCAATGTACGCACAATTAATTTTAGATCGACTTCCCACGGTATTACCTTTTGGAGGATTCTGGTCCTCAAGCAAATTATACCACATTCAGGACCGAATATATGTACAATTCTCAAACCATCTCCCCGCACGAAGGCTTCACCGTTATTAGCCACTTTTTCAATGTGAATTTCTTCACAAAGTAGCAGAAACCCATTCGGGTCTACTAAGAACAGATCTCCTCAAAATTCGAACGCCTGCAGTAGATAGGAGACCAACCTGTCTCACGCATCTCAGTTTTACATCATGCGCTTCGCTCATCGCGAAACCATGAACCTTCATTGCTGAAGGGATCGGACTATAGCTTCATCCAAAATAAATCTAGGATGTCTTACGTGTAGTCTCTACGGGTGTTATTTTTTTATCATCACCATCTTCAGACTTGATTTCTCCTTGATGTTCTGGACCTTTTCCAGCTTCTTCTTCAAGTTTTTTTCTCAATATCTCCTCTTCTGGAGATATTGCTTCTGGTTTTGGTGATTTATATGGATAGTTTTCTCCCATCCGTTGATTATATAACTTCCCTCGGTATTGTCCACATGGGATTTTACCGATTTTAGTAAGCTTCTCTCACATACTTTCGAAATATGAGCCGCCGTGATGCACACCACAGTGTGCATAGTTGTTTTCAGATTTCCATTATTTTCTGGGGAAAATAATGTTATATAACAGTGCAATATATTTTTTGTTCTATATGTCGCTTCTCGATGGGTTCAGACTGTTTAAATCACGAGAACACCAGATCATTAAAACAATAAAACAAAATGCATTTATGCTTTCTGTTCTCGTGTTCTTTTGTTCTTGTGCTTTCATGTCCTAAACGGTCTGAACCCAGCTCGCGTACCATTTTAATTGGCGAACAGCCAAACCCTTGGGACCTTCTCCAGCCCCGGGATATGGTGAGCCGACATCGAGGTGCCGAACTCCGCCGTCGATATGA
>JAHFNO010000025.1 GCA_023267275.1 Candidatus Nomurabacteria bacterium
CAAATCAAAATGATGATCGAGAATAATGACTTCAGGAAATTGTTTCTTGATTTGAAATGTGGGCATACCGCGCGTCACGCCGAGCTTCTTTGCTTCATAGCTCATTGCCACGGCGATTCCACTATCGCCACCCACAATCACCGGAAGTCCGCGAAGTTCTGGGTGCTGGGAGAGTTCACACGCCACAAAAAAGCTATCGCCGTCAGCGTGCAAAAAATATGATTCCTGTGAACGTTCGTTCAGCATCCTTCGATTGTAACACATCTCCATTTTCCATCTTCCCCACACCGGAATTTTGCAAAATTGCGGGATAGATATGAGTTTTGACAAAATTATTATTTTGGGTTAATATAAAGAAAAACACAGCTCATGAAAAAACTATTGATTGCAGTACTCAGTTTCAGTACCCTCCTTATCGGATGCGATGGCTGGGAAATGGACTCACACGATATTGTGAGCATTCAAAAAACCGGAAAAGTTATCGGGCTTGAAATGTCCAATAAAAATCAGGTATTAGTAAAAACGAGTATATATACCGAGATGGGTGATCAGATTGTGTATTTGGAACCAGTCACTTCTGCAGATCCATCAGTTATCGATGATTCCGTATATATTGAGAATGCGACTCCCTGGCATTCACATATGTGGATAGCAAGTGCCTGGAAGAAACTAAACCAATCTTCTTCAGACACAGCCCTATATTCAGAACTTATTAATTTTGAAAAAACTGACTCGATTGCAGAAATTGGATCAGACAATGCTGAATATGAGGAAAAACATGAATTTGTAGTAACGAATGATTTTGAAGAAAAGAAACTAAAATTTACAAGCAACCAGTAATGGTTGCTTTTTTTGACAAAATTTTACCGAAAGATATACTGAAGGAAATCATTCTTTTATGAAAAAGAAAAACAATAAAAAGGAACGAATTCCTTTTATTATCCCCCTACTGTTTATTCTTCTTTCTTATGTACTTTTTGTGACACAGTGTAAAAAAGAGGAAAAATTCAAAGCAGAAATTCAATCAGTAAAAACTGAGATTACGCCTAAAGAAATCACACCATCAATACCTGTTTTTAAGAAAGTTGAGGTGCCTATAATTAATGACTCCTTCAAAAGACCACCAGATCTGATTCTTTTCAAGAAAAAAATCAAGACAAAAAAGGTAAAAATGGGTAAAAAATGAACGGCCAGAATATCGGCCGTTTTTTTATTGGTTTCCATAAAAAAATGCCGGCTCTTTGAGCCGGCAAATGGTATGAACAAAAAAACACAACTGATGAGATATATAGGTATAAACCAATAAAAAAACAAAAACTGGGACTCCAAGAAAAGAAAAACTGGTAGTAATACTAAACTGGAATCCCAGCGCTTATGGAATTACATTTACATTATATTTTTAACACTTTTTTGTCAATGTAGGCTAAAATCCTATTCCATGACGGAATGAGTATAAAAGCCATAAAATAAATCCAGAATAACAAAGGCCTGCAATTCCAATAAGCTCAAAAACCAACCAAATCCATTTGTTCTCCAAAGCTTGTTTGCGATATTTGTGATTGAGAATTGTAAGTACGCCGGCTCCAAGAAAAATTATAGTGAGAATCGGAACTTGAATAGATTTCATCTTAAGAATATCTTTTTGATTCTGATATAAAAAATACCAAGGCAAGACAAAAGTTGCACATATCAATATTAAGTTAAGAGCAAACCTTTTTATCATAAGTAAAACAATTCTATCACCTAACAAATTTTTTCCTAATCAAGACCAGACCAGCTACACCAAAAATACCAGTCAAAACAATTTTCTTATTTACAGGAAATCCACTTGAGGCTGCAGAAGCCGTGAGAATAGATGTTTTTCCACCATCTTGTTTCAACGATTCCCTTTGTTGCTGTATTTCAAGGTTTTTTAATATTGGCAGGACTGAAACGGCAAGTTCCTGGTTTTGCTGATTGTTTGCTTCAGATATTACTTCCTGTTGAAGATTCTCAGCCAGAGGAAGTATATTGGAAACACTCGAAACTGCATGTCCATTTGAATGGTATACAGAATTCCCGTTGCCTGTATCTGGCGCATCTGTTTCTTGAGGATTGAAATCTTCTGACTGCAGTGCGTCAAGAACAAAAGATGGATGCAATACCTGATCAATATTCCCATCACCATTTGTATCTAGAGACAATGTTGAATTATCACTACTTAAAACAGCGCCTGATAGCACACTAGTAACAGGAATATTTTTAAACACTTGTGTCTGAGTCACATAACCGTCAACAATTGTGGCATCGGTAAGCGTAAATGTTCCTGAACCGGTGCCATGAATAGAAATAGTATACGTTCTGCCTTCATCATTTGATAGGTATACAAATTTGTGTTCACCCATGATTTCATAATCAGCGTTTGGAATAGTATTTTCGATACTGCCAACACTCGTAAGTCCAGCATGATTGCCATTCTGATCTACCACGTCAATAGAAAGCGGACTATATACAGAAATTGCATGTCCACCAAGTTCACATAGGCCAATATCTTGCGTTATTAAATGATGACCAGCACTATCATCTGTTGAAAGATGACTTCCAGTGAGTATATTTACAATTTGTTGCCGAATACCACTCTGACTCATCATCTGCGCGTGATCTGCATTCAATGAGTAAAATTTATGGGATGCAGTTATTGGCAAATTTGTAGCACTTTCGAGCGGTACAGTGCCATCACCGGTATTTTCCGTTGGCGCATTGTAACTAACTAGTGTTCCACCAAAAGGCATGTCTGCTCGAACTTCAACAAAGCGTGTAATTGTTCCCGTCTTACATCCATCTATTGCATACAAATCCACCCCTGCTGTTCTCATATCGTAATTATCAAAATCTGGAGTATGAAGCGCATGTGCATTCACGAGCGCTGATGCATTGAGACTGTGATCAACTGTCAGGTACGAATTTGATTGATCAAAATTCAATAAGTGACTTATCGATGTGAAGAAATGTTGATTTACAATTTTTATAAAACTTCCTTTTATATCGTAGTATGTTTGACTTGGTAGAAGGTCGTATACTACGGGCACATTGCGGGCAATTCTTTGCATTTCAGTTTGACTCAAAAAAGGAATACCGAATGAATCCCCTTGTACAAGAGCTTTTACTGCCTTTGGCGCTCCCGTATTTGGCACGCCAACAAAAACAGCTTTATCAATATGGTTGTTGTCTGGATTTTCAACCACATATTTTTTTACCAAAAGTCCACCGGTGCTGTGCGCAATAATATCAACTGAAGTGCTACCAGTAGCAGAGAGAATGCTCGTGATTCTATCTTTCAATTGAGTGACAATATCTTCACTTACTCCATATCGCCAATCATACGGAAATGTAAACAAATCTGTGTTTTCTACATAACCTTGTGCATTTAAACTTTCCATTAAACCAGAAGTGTAATCAAATAATGGAAAACTTATTCCGGCAAACGATCCAGTTTTACTTCTCATCACCCCATCCAAATACAAACTTGTGTCCGTTGGAGTTAGATCTGGATTGAATTGCAGTGGATCCATAAATGTATCTCCGAAAAGAAAATCAGCTGCCGTGTGTACCAAATCCAACCAAAGTCGAATCGGATCACCACCCAAAATTGGCTGACTTATTTCCGTGCCGAGTACTCCAGGAACAATGAGTACCGGATTCCTTGTTGGCACTGGTTCTGGAGGAGGAGGTGGTGGTGAAGGAGGTGGATCGGAACTATCTTCCGTAACCCACGGATCAAAAATAACTTGATCAGAAACTGTATTTCCCAATCCAGCAGGATTGATTGTGTCGTTTTGTGGCCCCGAACTGTCACCCCACCAATTGTTTGAAAAATCGAGTGTCACACCCTCGCCGTTGTATACACCATATGCATTATTTTTAATACTGTTTCCAGAAATATCTACGTCTGCGTGACTCACAATATATATTCCAATATCATTGGTGCTGATAGTAGAGTTACGCAATTTGATAAGTGAATTTGCATAATCTCCCCACCCAAAAGATATGATTCCAGCGTTTGTGCAATGTTCAATCGTTACATGATTTGCATCAATTGAAGCATTGTTGTAGGCGCTTATGCCTTCGAAGCCTGTGTCAATAACACTATTCAATAGTGTAGCAATTGCAATATCGTACGCCGCAATTCCGACACTACCAAAATGACTGATAGTACTATTTTGTAAATGTAAATTACCTCCACTAAAAACATCGATTCCATCACTTGAAACTGAATCAATCGTCACTCCATCAAAATCCGCAACACCGTTATTCCAAACATATACTGCTGTACCTGATATATTTTTTATATCAGCATTATGAACAGTGAGCGTACCGCCAAAAACTACCTGTAATGGTACTCCGTCAAATATGATTTTATTACTTGGCGTTCCTATTGCGTTCAATACGCCTCCAATCACCGAAATATAATTTGACATCTCGTCAGACTGAAAAGAAACTCCCGGTGATACTGTCACTGTTACACCTTCGAGAACCTGCGGAGTAGAAAAAAGAATATACGGTGACTCCTCCGCTGTATAGATATAATTTCCAACAAAATTATCTATCATTCCAATACCATCATAAATATTGTCGGAAAAACTATTTCCAGAATGCGTAAAATCACAACGATAATTTACTTGTAGTGGAATTGTGTTATGTGAAAAGGTATTGTTTGCAAGATTGAAAGTGCCGTTATAGGCAAGAATACCAATATTGGAATTATTAAAATTTGCATTTTCGATTGAAATATTCGCTCCATAATCTGTAATCGCAGTATCAGCGTAGCGCATTTCTACATTCGAAAAAGTCGCACTCGCACCGCCATAAAATACAAAACCGGCGTAATCGCCGGGTGCTGGTGTAAGACCTATATAACTCTCGTCAGTACTACTTCCGGGGATGGTGGTGTCAGATACTGAAGTAAAAAATATTGTACTTCCTGCTCCACCATCTGCTAGCACACTTCCACTTACATATATTTTTCCATCATCAAACTGCACAACAACACCAGGATTTATTGTGAGTGTCGCACCAGAATTCACATGAATTGTATTCGAAATAATATAGGGGCTACCTGCAGTGTCCCAAGTGGTGTTGCTTGTAATATCTGTATCAACAACAGTATCGGCGTGCGAATACAATACGGGAAAGAAAAATACTACGAGAAAAAATATAAAACCTAAAGGCTTTTTGTATGCTAGGCACATACGAGCATAGTGTATGCCTTTAAAATAAATTGAAAAGTATTAGGAGTGGATAACCACATAAAAATACAAGGTCTTGCCTTGTATTTTTATTTCTTCGCCTTTTTGGGTTTTGAAACTTTTGTTGCCTTTGCTGCTTTTTGACGTTCGAGAAATGCCTTTGTATCTTCGTCTGGTTCTACCAGTCCATGACTCACCAAGCGCAGATTTATCGAGCCCGGCTTTCTTCCAAGCAATTTTGCGATTTCGACAAGTGGAGCCCCCTCGTTGAATTGTTGCACGAGAACCAAATCTTCTTCATCTTTCCATGGTTTGCCAGCATTCGGATATTCCGCACGAATTTTTTCCATTTTTTCGAGCCACTCAGGTGTGGCGGTAGACTTTCTTTCCTTTTGTTCTCGTGTTCTTTGTTCTGGTGTTTTTATGTATATCTTTCCTCCCATGCGCAAAATAAAATCATGCTCAAGCTTTTCTTGTTCGGCTTTTGGCAGCTTACTAAACAATGCCTCGTTCTCATCACTGTCTGTCTTAAGCTTTTCATCGAGGGCAAGCACGGCAGGATCCATTTCAAGCGCATTGTCGGCATAACCCACGAGTCGAATGCCTGCGAGCGTACGCACACGTGAGAGAGCCACGTAGCCCATTCCATACGCAAATGTTTTTGAGAGATCGATCTCAGCACTATCCAAACTCATTCCCTGACTTTTGTGTATCGTGATAGCCCACGCTAAACGAAGTGGATATTGGGTAATACTCGCCTTCACTTTTCCATTTTCTTCTACTTCCCAATCCATTGCCGACACCGTGAGTCGTTTATTGTTTGCATATATTTCTACGATTGGCTCACCGCGATAATCAAATCCAACGATTTTTCCACGCGTGCCGTTCCAATATCCCTGCTCATAATTGTTTTTTATAAACATCACTTCGGCACCCAGCTTGAGTGAGAGTGTCTCCGGTGCAAGACATGCTTTTTTTAGTGCTTCGATAATCATGTCGTTGCCCTTTCCTGACATTACAAATTCTTTTGTATCGCCAGGCAATTTTGCGAGTTCGGCAAAGTTGATCGCATCCACATCCACATTGTGTGTGTACAATTTTGTCGGCAGTGCGCCGACATTTTCAGCATTCATTCTTCCTTTTACGAGTGCCTTGTGTGTATCGTCTACAGTGTTTGCACGCATCGCATTGAGAATTTCCAAAAACGTATCGTCTTCTTGGCGGTGTTGTTCGGTGAGATAGCAGATTGCTGGCTTCATCACGCGCCACGCACGCGAATGGATCACCATATCACTCAAATAGGTTTCAGGTGTTTGGTTTTTGCTTTTAGCTTCACCCGTATCATAATCCACAAAAAGTTCCTGTGTTTGATTTTCAGCCTCCTGACTTTCGACTTTCGACTTTGCACTTTCGACTCGCCGTGTAACAGGCGGCAATTGAAAAAAATCTCCAGAGAGGATGACCTGCAATCCGCCAAATGGCAAATCGTTTCGTTTAAATCGACGACACACACGCTCTACCATATCGAGTCGATGCGCATGGAGCATTGAGACTTCGTCGATGATGAGCACACGGGCTTTTTCAAATCGCTTCCAGAGATATTGTTTTTGTTCAAGTTGCTCCATCTCAAAATCACCCAAACTTTCACGAATTCCGATACCCGCCCAGCCATGAATTGTTTGTCCATTCATATGTGTGGCAGCAATACCAGTAGAAGCAGTAATAGCCACGGGAATATCGTGCTCATTGAGCCAAGAAATATATTGTCGAAGTGTATGTGTCTTTCCACTACCGGCAGAACCGGTCAAATACACATTTACACCAGTTTTCATGATGGCGAGCGCCTGAGCCTGAGTCATAAGTTTATTGCTTGATTTCTAATAATAAATGATATATACTTTTTGAGTCTTTTGGTTCATCTTTTAACCAAAAGGGTATTACATCCTAGGGCGGCCCTCCTCGCGGAGGGCCGCTTCTTTTTACATCCTTTTATCTCTGTGTTTCAATTCTCTACCCCAAATATCCTTCTTCCGAACAATAAAACCCAATCTTTTTTTAAATACGTAAAAAATTTATGCTTACCATCAATACTAAAATCACGAGTACCCTCTGCCGGATATGCTGTATAATAAAAAATCTTAATCTCTTGGGATGAAAAATGATGCTTCAAAAATAGTTTGAGTTTTTCATAATCAAACATTTTACCTTTCGCCTTCTGTGTTTGCCATAGATTTGAAGCATCTATAAATGCATATATTGTGTGCGTATTCATATTTCAAATAGTATTGTACTATGATTTTGATATATTCAAGAAAAAACCGCCTTTTTCAAGCGGTTGTGTATAACATCATTACTTTAATAATTACGGTGTGGTCCATAACAAATCTTTGCTTTCATTTACATCTTTCATATATTTTCTCATATCTTTTTCATTCAAGAAAATAGCGTTGGGTGGTGTAAAAAAATCATCGATGTTTTTTTGGGAAATTTCACCAGTGCTGTCATTGACAGAACAGGTGTTTTTTTCTTTTGAAATAGACCTAAGAAAAAGATTTTTTCCTGTAGATACCATTTTTGTGGCACTATTGTGACACAATGTTTCAAATTGCATTCCAGGCTTTACCCTCTCCAGGAAATCTTCCTTGGAATATATTCCTACGGGGTATTTTTTCTGGATTTCCTCTAGCAACAAACTATTCACTTCTAGCATAAAATATGTTTTCTACACACTACAATAGCAGCCTATTTTAGTCAATAAAAAAAGCACTACCAGAGGAATCCGGCGGTGCTCATTACTAACCCATTTAATTCACAACTTGGCTATTTTTTAGATAGCGATAAAATGGAGCCAACCTGAGATCAGACCAGCCTATACCCCTATCTTCTTAAATGCAAAAGGAAATAAAAGCTCCTTCTTAAAAGGTGAAAGCCGAATATGAAGGAGCTCTTTAACTAACGAACACACACCTGTGTTACTTTTAGATTACACTCAAACGATTACCTTGTCAATACATACCGAACCACGATTGTAGTATCGAAAAGAACGACAGAAAAACAAAACCGATACCAACCCAAAACAGCGTATCAAATATTTTTTGGTTGTAAGTGAAGTGTGTTCCCACGCCAACATATACCACTCCGAGAAAAAATGCCTGTGCCATTTTTGAGCTCAACATAAATGTCGCGTTGAAAAAATAGTGCATGCAATCATTTGATGAAATATAATGCCAATACAAAAATGCCATACCTACAATCACGATCAATGTATTTTTTCGCTCTACTCGAGCCTGTTCTTGATATTCCAAGAACTCCTGAATTTTTAATGTATCTTCCATAGGGATAGTTTTTCTTATTTATACCACACGCGAGTGTCAATACAACAAAAGCCCGGCGCGTAACCGCGCCGGGCTTTTGTATATACTCATTCCCTATTATGGAAGTGTTGTAACTGTTTGATCACTACCATAAATCGTACCGGTAGAACTTGAGATGTATGCACGGAAGTGATAGAGGTGATTGTGCAAGAGACCAGTGAGTGGCTTTGTATAAATTCCACCACTTGTACGAGAACCAACAGCAACCGTTGTGCCATATGTTGTTGTGTTTCCATACTGGAATCCAACAGTTACCGCAGTTGTTCCTGGAATTGAAATCAAATTTCCAATAAGTGTTGCTGTTGTTGCAGTTACACCTGTTGTTCCATTTGTTGCAACACGTTTTACTGTTGTTGCAGCACACGGAAGTGTAGTAAATGATTGATCAGCACCATATGCAGTTCCTGCAGAATTTGTGGCAAATGCTTTGAAGTAATATGTATAGCCACAAGAAAATTCAACTGAGGCATTGATTGGCGCAGTAAATGTTCCAGTACCGTATGGACCGGAAGATTGAGTTACTGTTCCACCAGCAATATCATAATACATCGGAGAAGTTGCATATTTGAATCCGCGACTTGTGATTGCAGTTCCACTTGTAATGTTTCCATTAAAGTTTACGTTTGTTGCAGTAATTCCTGACGTAGCGTTTGTAACAACGACTGGAAGAGTTACCGGGGCGCACGGAAGTGTTGTAAATGTCATATCTGCGCCGTTTGCCGTAGGACCGTACATATTCCAAGCGAACGCTCGAAAATGATAGAAAGTATTACACACCAATCCTGTTTGGATTTGTGTGAAAGTTCCTGGTGCAGTTAAACTTAGAGAAGATACAGTCGGCGAACCATATGTTGCAAGAACACTTGTTTGGAAACCGACCGGAACAGTCGTAAATCCTCCAAGAGAAATAAGATTTCCCGTAAAAGTTGCACCCGAAGATGTTATCGAGCTGACAGATATAGTAGCGACAGTAGCACAAGGAAGAGTCGTAAATGACATATCAGATCCATATCCGGGACTCACAGTTCCAGACATAGGCCAGACGGTTGCGCGATAGTGATATGTTGTACCACAACTCAGACTACCTACTGTTGTACTGAAAGAAGCAGGATCGGTTGATAAAAAAGTTGCAGATGAAGTACTAGAATAACTTGTTGTCGTACCAAAATTAAATCCGCTGGCCCACGTCGGTCCGGCGAACCCAATGTAACTTCCATTCAAAACGGCATCTGTAGTAGTTATTGATGTTGCTGAAAGCGTCGTAACTGTTGGCGCGCACGGAAGTGTAGTAAATGTCATATCATCCCCGAATCCAGAACCATATATTCCACTAGCAAAGACGTGGTAGTGATAAACCGTACCGCAAGCAACGGGTGTGAAAATGGATGAGTTTAAATCAAAATGAAAAGTACCCGGCGTTGATTGAACAACACCTGTTAAAAGTCCAGAACCATAGGCAGTTGTAAGACCATATTCAAAACCGACGTTCACTGCAGTAGCTCCACCGAGTGAGTTTAAATTACCATTGATTGTTACGCTTGTTGATGTTATGGAAGTTGCAGGAAGTGTCGTTACTACAGGAGCGCATGAAAGCGTAGTGAAAATCATTTCCGGACCGAAGGTATCATCAGCAGATGTAGCACTCATTCCATAAGCATTAAAACGATAAGGGGTATTACAGATAAGGTCTGAAACAGTAACACTATAATCACTCCCGACAGATGTAAAGGGAACAACAGAAGAGAACAATCCATTTGTTCCATCAGTATGACCTGCAACAGGAACAGGACTGTATATGAATTTTCCATAGCCCATCGGAGCTGACGCTGATGTGGTTGCAGAAAGAAAATTACCAGTAAGAACAGCACTTGTACTTGTTATTGAGCTTGATGAAACAGTTGTAATTTTTGCAGTAGAACATGGAGGTGTCGTAAACGTCATATCTGAACCATGGCCTTCCATAAGAGAATTTCGTGCAATAGCTCTGAAGTGATACACCGTATCACAAGAAAGATTGAGTGTTGTAATTCCACGAGTTTCTGGGCTTGATACTGTACCGGCATTGATTTCCATTCCATACGCAGTAGTTGGACCGTATTGAATTGAAATCATTGCAATGGAATCTCCGCCCATGTCGGTAAGCGTTCCAGAAAAAGAACCACTCCAAGGACCATTACCTGACCATCCAGTATTAGTAATAATAACAGGCGCAGTCGTAGCGTGAGCAAACTTTATTGGAATCACTGCAAACGCAAGTGCGAGAAAACCGACGATAAAATACTTTTTCATAAATTGATTTAACCTATACTATATAAGGATATTTCGACAAAACGTATTAATAACTATCGGTATCATATCACTTTGTTGACAAAATGTCAATAATATTGGGTAGATTAAAATACAGCAAAAAATGACCCTGAAAGGGGTCATTTTTTGTGCGAAACTATTTTTTATTTATTTCGTCTCTGCATCTTGCACATTCTCATCATTTTTGATTTCTTCTGGCTGAGGTTCTGCTGTCGTACCAGCTTCAGGTGCTGCTCCGGCTTTTTGCATTGCTTCGCCAATCTTCATCATTTCATTTGAGAGTGTTTCTGTGGCAGTCTTGATTGCAGCCATATCGCTTCCCTCTTTTGCAGTTTTGAGTTCGGCAATTTTTGCTTCAACTCCACTCTTCACATCAGCAGGCACTTTGTCGCCTGCATCTTTGAGTCCTTTTTCTGCAGTAAAGATCATCATATCTGCGGTATTTTTTACATCAGCTGTTTCTTTTTTCTTCGCATCTTCATCAGCATGCAATTCTGCATCTTTCTGCATCTTCTCGATTTCTTCTTTTGAAAGACCTGATGATGCTTCAATACGAATACTTTGTGATTTACCAGATGCTTTGTCTTTTGCAGTTACTGAGAGAATACCGTTGGCATCTACATCAAACGAAACTTCAACCTGTGGCATGCCACGCGGAGCCGGTGGAATTCCGTCGAGAATAAATCGTCCGAGAGATTTGTTATCGGCAGCCATTGGTCGCTCACCTTGTGAGATATGAATCTCTACAGATGTTTGATTGTCGGCAGCAGTTGAGAATACTTGTGATTTCTGCGCTGGAATTGTGGTGTTCTTTTCGATGAGTTTTGTTGATACACCTCCGAGTGTTTCGATTCCAAGAGAAAGTGGAATCACATCGAGAAGAAGCACGTCGCGTACTTCACCCTTGAGCACTCCACCTTGCACTGCAGCACCGAGCGCTACCACTTCGTCTGGGTTTACGCCCATATGTGGCTTCTTGCCGAAGAATTTTTCAACTTCTGCAATGATTGCTGGCATACGAGTCTGACCTCCCACAAGAATCACTTCATTGATTTCAGAAACTTTAAATGGTGAGGCTTCCACTGCACGCTTTGTGATAGCCATTGCGCGGTCAATAAATTCACGACAAAGATCTTCGAGTTCTGCGCGCTTCATTGTGCGAACCAAGTGCATTGGTCCAGCTTCACCTGAAGTTACGAATGGAATATTGATTTCTGTTTCGATTGCAGTTGAGAGTTCGATCTTTGCTTTTTCTGCAGCATCATCGAGACGCTGACGAGCGAGTGGGTCTTTGCGGAGATCGATTCCGTTTTCTTTTTGGAATCCTTCTGCAAGCCAGTTCATTATCTTTTGGTCCACATCTTTTCCTCCCAAGTGAGAGTCTCCGTCAGTAGATTTTACTTCAATAACATCGTCACCTACTTCAAGGACAGAAACGTCGAATGTTCCACCTCCGAAGTCGAAGACTGCAATCTTTTCATTTTTGTTTTTATTAAATCCGTATGCGAGTGCGGCAGCAGTAGGCTCATTGATGATACGCTTCACATCAAGACCGGCGATTTTACCTGCATCCTTTGTGGCCTGACGCTGAGCATCGTTGAAATATGCTGGCACAGTAATTACGGCTTCAGTAACTGGTTCACCAAGACGAGCTTCTACATCGGCTTTGATTTTTTGCAAAATCATCGCAGAGAGTTCTTCTGGTCGATACCATTTGTCGCCCATTTTTACTTCCACGCCACCGTTTTCAGCTTTACGCATTTCAAACGGAATCATACTCAAATCTTTCTGTACCTCTGGATCGTTGAAGTCATGACCGATGAAGCGCTTGATTTGGTAAATAGTATTTTTTGGATTGGTGATACTCTGGCGCTTTGCCGTGATACCCACCATGCGATCGCCATTTTTTGCGAGCGCGATAATAGAAGGGGTCGTGCGCATACCTTCTGCGTTTTCAATAATTTTTGGCGCACCACCTTCAATGATGGCAACTGCACTGTTTGTTGTACCCAAGTCGATTCCTATGATTTTTGACATATGATTTTTATAAATTAACTGATAAATTTTATTATTGAATATTAATCTTATAGTTATAACCTTCGCTGGTTTTTTCTATATCAGTAAAAATTTTAACTTTTTCATCTTTATAAATTTCAAACATTGCATTATCAAGTTTTGATTTAATCTTTATTTCTTCTTCTGTATATTCTTTATTCATTTATTTTTAATTAATTAACTTCTAATTTTTATTAAATTGATCTAATAAATTCAACATCGTCGAGAGTGTCAACATTACCTGAGTCACCTTCGGCTAAAAATACTATTCCACCTTTTAATTTTGTTCCACCATGAGTAATTTTTAAAACAAGAGAACCTAAACCTGTTCTATTCCGGGACAAGGTGCAATATTTAAGAACAGCATAATTATCAGATATTGTACCTTCAATTTTATATTGATTAGAATATTCATGTTTTTCTTTATCACCATGCTGGGCATTATCTTCTGCTCTTGCATAAAAAGTTCCATTCAATTTATTTCCTCTCTGCCTAAGATTTATAGTTAATGTTCTCTTTAATCTATGTTCATTTTTTCCAACAGTTGCGTTCCATGTACCATCAAGTAAAACACCATTGTAAAAAAATTGTTCCAAGCGTGGAGAAATAACGTGAATAAAAATTTGTCTTAAAAACCAAAGTATAACTGCAGTAATAACACCGCTCTCAATTCCTGTCTTAATTGCGAATACAATTTGATCATTCATACAAAACGATTATATACTCACATATTATTTTTGACAAGCATTTCGCGACCACTGAATCTATGTTGAATTATACGGAGGGTATGGTATATTTGGTGCATTAAGTTGCAAAGGACCGTCCTTTGCAGTATTATTAACATTGTGAAGGACGGTCCTTTGCAGTATTATTAACATTGTGAAGGACGGTCCTTTGCAACTTTCCAAAATGCGACGGAGTCATACATTTTCCATCGGCGAGTTCTACCACCTATACAACCGCGGCACCGATAAACGTGAGATTTTTCTTGATGTTCATGATTACCATCGTTTTATATTACTACTTTACTTCTGCAATACTAGAAACCCCATAAATCTAGGAGAGGAATTTCGCAGAGGACGGTCCTTTGCAGAATTATTTGAAATGAATCGAGGTGAACCACTTGTTGCTATAGGTGCATGGTGTTTGATGCCGAACCATATTCACCTTCTCGTAAAAGAGATTTTTGAAGGAGGAATGACCATCTTTATGAGAAAAGTGATGACGGGTTATTCAATGTATTTCAATATTAAATACAAACGTACCGGAAACCTTTTTCAGGGCAGATTTAAATCTGAACATGCCGAGACTGATGTTTATTTGAAATATCTTTTTTCCTATATTCATCTTAATCCAATAAAATTAATACCCGGAGAGTCTGAATGGAAGAATAGTGGTATAAAAAATATCGATGAAGCTAAGGATTTTTTGTCCAAATACGAATACTCAAGCCTGGCAAGCTATATTAATGATAGTCATCGTTATAAAAAAATAATTGCCAAAGATCAGTTTCCGGAGTATTTTCCAACTGGCGAGGTAATCTGGAATGAAATTTTAGAGTGGCTTACTCTAATTTCTTCTGCAGAGGACGGTCCTCTGCAGAAGAAATAAACAAATATGAAGAAAAAAGATGTAAGTATTACCAAGAAAATCCTCAATTCTCTCTCTGGAAAGAAGGCAGTTTGTATACCTGAAATACAGGCTATGTTTGGAACTACCCCGTCTGATTACAGACACCCCTCCTTAGTAAATGAGGGGAAAAATAGTCATAAATATGCCATCACTCGCAGTATCAAAAATCTCGCGGATTCGGGCCTTGTAGAGCTTTTGGAGGGTGGTCAGGGACCATTCATACGCCTAACGAAACCTGGGCGTATGAAAGCTACAAGCTTAAAGTTTAAAGTTGAAAGTTCGCTGGTAGACCCAGCGTGGGATGGCAAATGGCGCATTATACTTCTCGACTTGCCGGAATCCCGCAAAGCGGAGCGCGAAGCGCTCCGCTACATCCTCAAAAAAGCTGGATTTATTCTTCTCAAAAATTCTGCCTGGATCTCCCCTTTCCCATTTGAATTTCTTTTTCAAAATTTGAAAAAAGATTTTGGACTCACCACAGAGCTCATGATCATAGTCACCGAATCGCTCGATGAGGAAACAGAGAAAGAACTCAAAAAAGAATATGTGAAATGAATTACCCCGAGCTTACGCTCGGGGTATCTTGTTTAGTCAAACAGTTTAGCTGTTTGACCTGTATCTTGTTCACCTTGGTTTGCAATATATTTTCGGATGGTCTCTGTGGTAATACCAACAGTGGAAATAAAATATCCTGACGACCAAAGACTGTCGGTACCCCAGTAGTGTCCTTTCAATATGGGAAACCTCTCTTTAATCTTCCGTGCTGTATTCGTTTTGATGAGGCGAATGACCGAGCCTACACTCATCATGGGAGGTATGGAGACAAGGATATGAATATGATCTTTGTCATGATTCGCCTCTTTGAAATATATCTTTGGGTAGTACTGTGTGATTTCTGTGAGTTTCCCATACAAGTACTTCCATATTTCATCATCAATTACCGACTTCCGGTATTTGGTCGGCAGGACTATGTGGTAGTCCGTGAGATATACGCAGTGTTCATCCCTTCTGTACTCCTGTGGCTTGTTCATTCCATCATCGTATCATGACGAGGTGAACAAGATACAGGAACTCGCTGCATCACGCGACCTTACGGTCGCGGTATTGGTTGGAAGCCCGGGCGTAATAAAAAA
>JAHFNO010000026.1:0-408 GCA_023267275.1 Candidatus Nomurabacteria bacterium
AAATATATTGCAAACCAAGGTGAACAAGATACAGGTCAAACAGCTAAACTGTTTGACTAAACAAGATACCCCGAGCGTAAGCTCGGGGTAATTCATTTTTTCACTCCATGTTTTGCGTAAAGCTTGGCGACTTCTTCCTCTTCCCTAAACCACAAGTTTACTTGTTGTCGGGCGAACATTTGTAAACAAATGTTTTAGCCTCTTTTGTTTTAAAACGCCAAAATATCAATTATTTACTTACACCATGTTTTTTATGAAGTAATGCCACCTCCTGTTCTTCTAATGCTTCTTTTTGGCGTTTTGCTTCCTCGCCAAGGGCGCGGAGTTCCTGGTCAGAAAGTGTTTCGAGCTCCCCTACTCGAGCGTCTAAATACTCGCGGGTATTTTTTTGTGGATCATCGAGTACTT
>JAHFNO010000026.1:418-15539 GCA_023267275.1 Candidatus Nomurabacteria bacterium
GAGAATCCAACCCATGCGCGGTCCTGGCTTCATGCCGAGTTCATTCATGAGTATTGTGCCATCCACGGCGAGCTGGCCTACAGAAATTGGGTCGCGAAGCACTTCCTCGATCATTGCATGGTATTTGCGGAGCCGGTACGGAGCTTCTTTCTTTTTCATGCCCACGCGATCACATTCGCGAATTTGCATGAGCGTCCAAATATTGTCCTTCCCCACTTTTGCTACGACACGACGAACAGCCGAGAGCGTAATAGCCTCAGTATCAGAGAAAAACATGTGCTGCCGAACGAGCGTAACAACAAGATCGGTCAATTTCTTTGGAAAACGCATGCGTTCCATGATTTTTTGTGTCATACGTGCACCGACTACCTCGTGGCCATAGAAAGTGTACTTCCCTTTTCCGCCAGCCTTGGTTGCATCATAGCGACGGGTTTTTGGCTTTCCAATATCGTGAAAGAGTGCGGCAAGACGAACCTCAAGAGACCAATTCTTGTCAGCTGCTTGTTGGAGTGCATGGAGAAGATGCTGATACACATCAAAAATATGCTCACCGAGCTGTTCACAGCCGATTCCCTCTTCAAGCTCTGGAATAAAGTGTTTAAGCAAGCCGAATTTTTGCAGCATGGTTATCCCCACTGCAGGCTCTGGTGAGAGAATAATTTTTTCGAATTCATCACGAATTCGTTCTGTGGATATCTTTTTGAGTAGATCGGCATTCTTGATTATTGCCTCACTCGTTTCATGTGAAATAGTAAATCCAAGTGTTACGGCAAAGCGAATTGCTCGAAGCATACGGAGTGCATCTTCAGAAAATCGTTCATTTGCGTCCCCTACTGTCCTTAATACTTTGTCCTTTAAATCAGTTTGTCCGTTATATAAATCTATAAGACTTTCCTTAGAAACACTATATGCCATAGCGTTTACGGTGAAATCACGGCGCTTGAGGTCGTCTTCTATGTTTTTACTGAATTTTACTTGGTCTGGATGGCGAGAGTCGGAATATTCTGATTCTTCTCGGTACGGGGTGACTTCGACGATAAAGGTGTTTGGTTCTTGGTGTTTGGTGTTAGCAGGCTCATGTGTTACATGTGTAACCTCAGATAGTGTTTCATGTGAAACGTTTTCACGTGTAACGTCAGAATCTGGCCAGTTTTCCATCACTACGGCGACTGTTCCAAACTTGTTTTCATAAACGGTCTTGTCAAATAAGGGGATTATCTGTTCCGGGGTGGCGTTTGTGGTGATATCCCAGTCTTTTGGATTCTTACCAAGAATAAGATCTCGAACACAGCCACCCACGATAAATGCCTCAAAACCAGCATTTTCGAGTGTTTGCGTTACATGTGTAACGTAACTAGGGATAAGGGAGTAGGTTATAGGGTTTAGTATTTGTTTCATAAGAAACGTGCTGTGCGCCCGCCAGGATTCGAACCTGGAATAACGGTTTCGAAGACCGTTGTGATATCCATTTCACCACGGGCGCAGAAATTAATTGTTAATCAATACAATTATACACACATTTTTGTATTAAAGAAATCGAACCACGGTGGTATAATTAAAAAACATGAGAACCGACAAAAATTTGGCATTTGAACTAAGAAAACAAGGAAAAACGTACCGACAGATACAAAAAGAACTCGGAATCGCACGAAGTACTCTGTGTGATTGGTTTAGAAATGAAGAATGGTCTCGGCATTGGGTTCAAAAAAATACCAAACGTAACATTCAAATTAGTACAGATCGTATTAAATTACTAAATGAAGGCAGGAAGAAATGGTTGCTTGCTTGGTACGCAGAAATTGATAAAAAAACAAATATTGAGTTTGAAATGTACAAAAAAGATCCATTATTTACATCAGGGTTAATGTTGTATGCTGGTGAAGGAGATAAAAGTGATACAGTGAGTATCAAGTTTGTTAATTGTGATTTTAGTTTACACAAAATTTTTAAATATTTTATGATTAATTATCTTGAAAAAGATAGTACTAAATTCAAATTTAGTATGCTTTTATATCCTGATCTAGATCAAGAATCTTGTTATTTAAAGTGGTCGAGTGAATTGAATATTAATCGAGAAAACTTCTATAAAACACAGGTTATTCAAGGAAGACACAAGACAAAAAGGTTGCAATTTGGGGTCGGAACAATTATACTTGTCGGTACAAAATACAAGAGAAGACTTTCACGATGGATTGAGTTATATAAGAATGAAGTATCTCTTAATGCGGGTATATTTTAGTGGTAGAAAATATCGTTGCCAACGATAAAGTCCGGGTTCGATTCCCGGTACCCGCACAAAAAAACTCTCAGACATATCTCCAGATCTATTGGAAAATATAGCCAAAACTGTGGATAAAGGTGTGTACTATGTGTATAAAGGACAGTTTCCAATAGTCCTTAAATCTAAAAACGTTGCAAAATAAGGGTATAATAAAGGTCTAGATTTTTATTAGATATTCACAAATATACACACAATGGAACTTCAGGTTGGAATTAAAGCATTTTCTTTGAATGAAAAAGGACAATTCTTGATCCTTGAAAAAAATACGGAAGGCCGACCAGAGCATACAGGGAAGTGGGACATTCCTGGGGGAAGAATTACCGCCGGCACTTCGCTCATGGAAAATCTTGCTCGGGAAATATTTGAAGAAACCGGTCTTGATATCGACCTTACGTACCCACCAAAATTGCTACGCGCCGAAGATATTATCAATCCACGTGCTCATACCATCCGATTGACCTATTGGATCCACGTAAAGGGCACTGTTACGCTTTCAGGCGAGCATTTGAGCTACCAATGGGTGAATCTTCCTGAGTTGAAAGAACTCATGGAATCTGAGGAGAGTGCGCTTGCCAATGCAATCAAGAGCGGTATCCTCGACGAACTTGAATAACATATATGCCCAAGGTCTTTACTTCAAAATCACAGAAGACCGGGGAAATAGGGGAACATGTTGCTGTTCGATACTTGAAAAACAAAGGATTTAATATTGTTGAGCGAAATTACACAAAAAAATGGGGTGAGATTGATATTGTGGCGCAAAAAGGGAAGATTTTCCATTTTGTTGAAGTAAAGTCGAAAACAAATGACTCGCTGGAATTGCTTCCGTATATTCGTGATGGCTATCGACCGGAAGACAACATGCATTTCCGAAAAACACAACGTTTAAAAAGGACGATTCAGACATATCTGGCGGAGCATAAAGAAATAGGGGAATGGCGCTTTGATCTTGTTACTGTGTATCTGCAATCTGATTTGCAAAAAGCAAAAGTGGAATTATTGGAACATATTATTATATAAAAAAACATACACTCCGAATGGAATATATGTTTTGTAACTAAAATGTTGCTGAAAAATTTCTTGCGCCGATTTTGAGGTTTAAACGGCTGCCTTTACGTATAACGATAAGCGTACGTCCTCCCGCCCAGCAGACCACGGAAAATTTTTTTCTCGGACCACTGATTGAGTATTGTTCAATAAGAACGAGATATATTTGATCATTAAATATATTCGGACAAGAACAAAGATACTTATTGCCTTTCATTACAGCTCTGTGTACTCTTCCTTCAATAATTTCAGGTGGATTTACAGGATCTAATAGTAAATACCTTGACCTGTCTTCGATGTCGGCGTTTTGCTTCCGAAACGCAATTCCGGCTAGTTGCTCATTTTTTTCGTTCATCCAATAAGAAAGAAGAATACCATCGTGTATTACTCCGGATGCGTCGATTGTCATCAGTATCATGTCAGAGAGTTTTAGTTGTTGGAACTATAACAGAAAGTTTCGGAATTGTCTTTATGTCCATATACTGCTATAGTAGTTCGGTATTTAAGAAATCGGGGTGTAGTATATCGGTAGTGTGCTTGTGTGGGGTTGAAAATTTTGTCGGGGTGTAGTATATCGGTAGTATACTTGTTTTGGGAACAAGAGGGCAGGGTTCGATTCCCTGCACCCCGACAAAGTTTTCAACCAGAAGCATGGGATGCTTCTGTGGTCACGAAGTGAAAGAGGGTACTATTTTATAAAAAATTATTTGGTAATATTGTTGTATGAATAAAAAGAAAAAGATGGCAATGAAGAAGCATGCGAAGAAGGTTTCGAAGAAAGAAGTTTCTCTTCGCAATCGCTAGTAGCAATAGGGGAGTTACATAGTTAATTTTTCTAGTGCTTTTTGCGGGATTAGTTTATCGGTAAAACAACAGTTTTCCAAACTGTGGTGAGGAGTTCGACTCTCCTATCCCGCACAATTTGTTAGAAATAACAAAAAGCCATAAAAATGAGGTGCATGATTACATAAATATATACATTGTGGCATAATTTAAACTATGGCACACCGACTTTCCGAGATAAATATTCAGAACTACAAATCAATTATTTCTGAAACTTTCGAGCTATCCGACTATACTCCGCTAATTGGCTATAACAATGCCGGTAAATCAAACATTCTTAACGCTATAAAGTGGTTATTGCGTAAGGGTAGCCTACAAAATGACTCCTTTAATCAAGTCGGCAGCCCGGTGGTCGTTGAGGGCAAAATAGAAGGGATAGATAACAATCTATTACAAAATCTCACTGCGGCCCACCGAGCAAGCATCCAACCATATTTAGACGGTGACTCTTTGAGAATTAAGCGGGTTCAAAATGCACCTGGAGATACCGCCGCGAGTATCAGACTTTTCGTTTTTAATACTACTGCTGTAGCACCAGCAGACCCATGGACAGCAAACCCTGCTGGCATTGATAATGCAATCAATGCTTTGTTTCCAGAGCCTATTCAGATTGGCGCTATGGAAAACGCGGAAGAGGATGTAAGCAAATCAAAGGCTACCACAACTATTGGCAAGTTGCTTGCTGAAATCATTGAACCGATAGAGCAACAGTACGGTGCTCAGGTCAGGGGTGTACTTGATGGATTAAGAGACTTACTTGATTCCGAGGGAGTAAATCGTGCACCGGAACTCACTCAGTTTGACGCAGACGTAAATCAAAAGATCGATGTGTTTTTTCCAGACATAAATATCAAATTGCATGTTCCTACACCTGAATTAAAAGAGGTATTTAACAAGGGAACAATTAAAGTATATGAGCAGAGACTTCCTGGCGGCCGGGATGTTTCAGCACTTGGGCATGGTGCACAACGTTCAATTCAGATGGCCTTGGTAAGGCATCTGGCAGAACTAAAAAGAGCTCGTCAGGTGCATCTTACAACTACATTGTTGTTAATTGACGAACCGGAACTGTATCTGCATCCTCAGGCAATCGAAGTAATAAGAGATGCACTGAAAACTCTTTCTACACAAGGGTATCAGGTAATTTTCTCAACGCATACTGCAATGATGACAACCCACGAGGACGTTGGGAATGCCATTTTAATACGGAAAAGCACTGTCCGAGGCACGTATAAACGGACTACATTAAAATCTGCAATTCCGCAGGTAGAGCAGGATGCACCCAGCCAGCTACGTCTGTTGTTTTCATTAAGTAATTCAAGCAATATTCTTTTTTCAGAGCGTGTTATTCTAACAGAAGGACAGACAGAACAACGAGTTCTGCCTAAAATAATTGAAAAAGTTACGGGCAAGTCTTTAGGGCTGCATAAATGTGCTCTGGTGCAACAAGGTGGCGTTGCAAGTTCACGAAAATCTATGCTGGTACTTACCACGATGGATTTGCCGAATAAAACTATTGTCGATCTAGACTACGTATTTAAGTATGGTGTTAGGGAAGGATATTTGCAGGCGAACGATCCTGATTTGGCTGCGTGCCATCAACAAATGGCACGCATCGCCGCACCGAACGGAATTGTTCTGAGTGGAGATGGTTGGCCTGTAAATCCACTAAGTGCGATGTCTGCTGCTCAAGCAATAAGGCTACTGGCAGCCGAGCCCCAAATTCAGCCTAACCTTAATGCCCTACACGCAAAATTGTTACCTCACAATATTTGGATTTGGAAAAAAGGTGCAATAGAAGATCATATTGGCTTGCCTGGGAAGAGTGAGCAAGTCTGGGCGAATTTTGTAAATCAATTAAATGTTGGAACATTTCAGAATGCAGTTGTTGATCATGCCGAGGTAGAGGCTTGTGTACGTTGGGTTCTTGTTTGATCCCAGACTAAGGAGTGATTTTTATATTACTATAATCAGTATTGGTAAACATGGTATGTCATTCGTGAATTATTATTTCACGCCATTTACCATGCTTACTGACGAACAAATCGGTCAATTCCAAGAGGTATACAGAAAGCGTTATAATAAAGAGATCAGCAAGGAAGATGCCTACGACCAAGCAGTAAAACTCATAGCGGTGGTTAGGAGCATGTCTCAACCGATGACTCTGAAAGAGTACGATTCATATCAACGTCATCGGATTCGGATATTTTTCCGTCATGTTGGCCGGGCGTTTGTGCAATATCGAAAAGATCGGGGTAAAGATCGACCGCAGGAACTATGAATAGTTTGCAAAGATTCCCAAGGTTAATAATGTGCGGATAGGTCAAACCTTTCTCCCAGCGGGAGATGCGGTCACTGCTCTCAAAGCCGAGGTAATCTGCTACTTGGCGTTGAGTAAGGCCGAGGCGCTTGCGGTGTTCTCTTAAATTGTTGCGAATGTATGTTTTGGTCATATAGATAATGGTAGGCAATAGTGATAAAGGACATAAGGAGAGAGAAATATTCACTGATGAATATTTTTGGGGATAACCTACTATGATCTACGGTCCACCGTTACTATTATCGATTTGTTGTAAAAGAGGAATATGAAGCTCTGTATCGTTATTCCTTTCTATTGCTGTTCGAACTTCCTCTACTAGAGTGCACAAAAAAGAAAAACCACCTGTCGGGGTGGTTTTTCTTTTTTTTGTGGGGAAGCGAGCCAACTGCTTGGCTCGCGATAGGAGAGTCGAAAGACTTTTCTATGTTTTGTTTACAAAACGAGAAAAGTACCTGGCTACGTAGTAGTCGACTCCCTGCGCACTGTAAACAAAAGAGCCAGACCATGTGTCTGACTCTTTTGGCTTACGCGGGATAGGAGAGTCGAACGGCGCAAGCAAGTTTTGCGAGTACGCAAAACCGCGCGCCGGTGCCCAGACAAACTTGAGCGACGGCGAAAGTTTAGTCGCGGGCGACTCACGAGGGTCGAAAGCCGCAGGCGCGTAGCCAGTCCGCAGGACTGCTGCCGAGGCGGGGTCGAGAGTACTTAGTCCGCACAGGATGTAACCATCCGAGCAGACTTAGTAACTCGTGACCGACTCTCCTATCCCGAAACTATGCTTTTTATAAAAAGTTTTAGTCGAAGCCGACTCCCTCTGCACACTGCAAACAAAAAAGCCCTGCTGGTAGGCAGGGCTTTAATACTCTATTTATTCGGATTCCTTCTTTGTAAAAATATCCTCAAAATATTTAGCGTTAGTTACCTCTAGTACTGAACTCCCAAATAATTTTTCCAACAATTTGGTTTCAGGAGAATCTTTACCATAAGCAAGAACAATATTATCATCAAGATTGTGTTTGTATTGATCTGTATAATAAGTTAAGTTGAGGTCAATTTTCTTAATTGAATACAATACCCGTAATTCGATTGCGCAATTTTCGTATTTCTGACCTGGGATTTTCTCCCGGAACGGAATCGAGAAATACACACAAACGGATGGGTCATAGGATGGAGTACCTTTTTTCAAGTGATTTTCTAGCTCAAGAAGCTGCTCTGTTATTATAAACAGTGCTTCATTTAAACAAAGCAGCCTTCTGTCTTTTGCCTTCTCTGTCAGACGAACTTTAGTGGGAGATCGAACAAATCCTAATTGACGAGGTTTTTCATTGAAAATAATCAAATCATCAATCGGATTACCATTGTTTGGATTTTCCATATTGATTGAATCAAGCAATCCAAATATTCTTTCAGTATCAATACGTACAGAGTATTTCGTTTGCAGTCTTTTGATTATTGCTACAAATCCTTCTCCAATTTTTTCCAGGCTACCAGGCCTTTTTCCTAAAAAATTTCGCCATGATTCTGTGGCTGTCATTTGCATCTCAAGGTTTTTTAACTGTTGTATTTCTTCAATCCGCTTGACTTGTTTTATGGATTTTTCCGTCATTTCTAATACGTTACGGAAAACTTCTTTTGCCTCGCTCTCGTTTTCTCTCAAGAAGGTGAGCACCTCGCTAGGGAATGCTTTGGCGCATTCTTCGAAAATTTTTACGATGTCTGTCATTTTTATCTTTTTAAAGTAAGTGAATACAATATTTGCTTTTTATTTGTCCCCAGTATACGAGTTTTACAAAATAGTTATTTATTGTTATAATACTCATGTTATTAAAATCCTTAATAAATAAGGCTTATTTTAAAAATTATATATTTTGTTCGTACGAAGTAACAAAAATGGACCAAAAAATCATCGACAAAGTGCAAAAGCTCGGACTCTCTGCGAAGGAGGCGCAGGTATATGTGTATTTGCTCATCTCTCGCGGGGGATATCCTTCAAAAATATCGACTGAAACAAAGCTTAATCGTAGTACTGTGTATAAAATACTCACCAGTTTGTCTGTAAAGGGTCTGGCAAATGAAGTAGAGCATGGAAAAAAGATATTCTATCAACCAGAATCGCTCCATAAGCTGGAGCGCTACACCGAGTACCAGGTTGAGCGAGCACAGAACGCTCAAGAGATGGCGGTAAAAATGTTGCCTGAGCTCGAAACACTCTTTGCGAGTTCTGAAAATCCAAAAGTTTCTTTTTATAAGGGTAAGGAACAGGTAATTGAAGCATATTTGCGACATGTACAAGTAGAGAAGCCGTATAAGATGACGGCATTTGTGAATGTACAATATATTAAAAAATTCTTGCCTGAGAAAATATTTACGTATTACAAAAAAGAAAAAGAAAGAATTGGAATTACTGCTCGAGGGGTGACTGCATCAAATGAGTATGGTCGCCAGTTTCAAAAAGATACGCACAGCGGAGTCAAAAAGAGTATTTGGCCTGAACTTCGTTTTATTCCCGAGGATCTATTTCCATTTTCTGCCGAGATGACGATGTTTGATAATAATAAAGTTTCAATCGTGAAGTTTGATGAACAAAATCCAATTGCAATCATTATCGAAGATAAAATGGTTCACGATATGATGAATATGTTGTTTGAATTTATTTGGAAACGAGCCGAAGAACGATAATTACCCAAACAAAAAAGCCCTGCTGATAGGCAACGGGGCTTTTTTGAATGTTGTATGAGAATTAAATAATGTAAAAATTATTTAACTGCATCTTTCAATGCCTTTGCTGCGCGGAACTTAGGCACTTTCATTGCTGCTACTTTGACTTGCTCTCCAGTTTTTGGATTGCGAGCCATACGAGCTGCACGCTGCTTCACTGAAAAGATTCCGAGTCCGGCAATAGATACTTCGCCACCCTTTTTGAGAGTTGAAACGATTGCATCCATGATGCCGTCTACGACTTCTTCAGCTTGTACTTTCGTTCCACCAATTTTTCCGTGAACGAGTTCTACTATAGCTGCTTTGTTCATAGCAATATGGTTTCTTTTTCGTGTACACAAAAAAGAAACATAATGAGAAACTAATTCGACCTTGCTGATAACTCTAGAGTTCTAAGCAAAGCTTAAAACTAAGTGCATTATAGACTGCACAAAAAAATATGCAATAGAAATAAGGGTTTTTTGACGCATGCGCCAAAAAACCCTTATTTTGCAATAAATTTGCCACAATTTATATTTTGTATCTTAATCTATTGATTGATGGATCTCCAAATAATCTCAAACATTTCTTTATGAAGTGAAACAATGCTTCTGTTTTCAATAACAACAGTCATATATGGCGGTGTAAGCTCGAATGTAATCATTTTGTCTGGCAAAAGAATAGTGTCTACATTAAGAGGTTCACCAGAAGGCAATATTTTTATTTCTTCATTAAAGTTGCGTTCGAGTTTCTTGTGTTCGCGCGCAATTTCCGAATCCTGAAAAAGCAACCGAGTTTTTATGGGAAGCTTCGCACGTTCTTCAATATAATTGAGCGCGAATTTCGGATCGAGATTGTACCATTTTTCCTGATTCGTAATGACAAGGTAGTCTTCTCGCGGACGAATCTCTTTCAATGTATCTCGATAGATATCTTGCATGGTTTTGATGCCCGTATAGTATTTGATAACACTTTCAGCACCTTTTAGATTGTAGAGTGCTTGGAATTTGGGGAGAATTTTTGAGAAATCATCTTTTCGGCGTTCGAGCATGATTTCCAGTCGTTCCGGATTTTCGGCAACATAGAGTTGCTTTAATCCTTTTAACTCAATTCGCATAAGACCCTTTTCTTTTAGAGTATCAACAATTCCGTAAACAGTAGTTCGCTTGATATTTGTTGCTTTTGATAGCTTTAAAATGGTCGTTTGGCCAAGCGAAAGCGCAGAAAGATAGACTTGGGCTTCTTCTTCAGAAAGTCCAATTTCTTTCAATATTCCTAATAATTTCTCGTTTTTCATATTTTTGTCGAGTTTTTCGACAACACTTATATCTTATATTATATAAATATATTGTCAAATATTGTGATTATGACGACATATATGACAGAAATATAAATGTGGGTCATAATATACTCGAAATATATTGTTCTATGAGAAAGCCAAGAGATCGTCTGTGCAAAATGACGAACTAGCGAATTATTTTCCGGCAACTTCTTGTTGTTCAAATATATCGCTCAGTAACGGAAAAATCCAAATAAAGTGAGCCGAATGATAGTAGGTAATATCTGCTGGTGCGAGTTTTTTGGGCGTACATCGCCGGTTTCTTGCTATAAAAAACCAAAAAAATATTCGGGTAATGTAAATTGCCCAGATTTTTCAAAACAGAAACATTTGTTTGTGTTTTGAAAATGAAATTGTTCTTTATAAAAAACCGTGTCGGCGACCATCCGACGTGTAGGTAATCTACGTTTTCTTTCCTTTTATTTTCTTTTATGGGAGGTATATGTTCTAAAAACATAAGATACTCATAATGGGTCAATAAGGGAAGGATTAAGCACTTTTCAAGAGGAAAAGTGTGAGTAGAGAAAGCTTGGACCAATACTGTCGAGGCGTCGACAGTTCCAAGATTCAGAGTCCGTTGTTCCTATTGGAACTTCTCGGCATCGTGCGTATAAAGGCACGTCTCTGACCAAAAACTGGCAGGATAAACATTTGTATCGCAAGCAAATGCCTTCTTTGGCAACAAAGAGAAAAATATCCGGGAGAAGCAACTGCTTCGGCATATTGCTTCTCCTCTTTATCCGGACCGCGAAAAAATTCGTTGTTCGGTAGAGAAAAAATTCTTTCACATTTTTTTAATATAAAACTACTATGGATAAATTCAATTTTTTTGTGGTTTTTGACAATATAAATTGTAAACCACACGATCTTTTTTTGGGATTTGAAAATGAGGTGTTTCCGAAAGCAGAAAATATTCTTCAGGAAATAAGAAGCGCCTCCTGGTGGCATATTCCTGAAGGAACAAATAATATTGCCTTTGATGAAAATGCAGATATAGAAAGAGCAAATTCATTGGAAAAGGCAGTAGGCGGAGTTGTTGAGTACGCAGACGGTAGAAAAGTTAGGTTTTTTGTTTGGTACAACATCATACAAAAATTACCAGAATGTAGTCGCGCTCGGACATTTTGCGGGTAAAATTATTAAGGGAAAGTATCTGTTTCAATACATACTTTTCCTCTTTATCCAGATCGTGAATGTAAATTCGTGGTTTGGCAGAGAATTGAATCAATACATTCTGTAGCGAAGTGATTGCTTCGCCTGATGAGTCCAGAAGGACGAAACAGTTGTTCTTTAAAAAAATATATATGGAAACTACACCAAAACCAAAAATAATCACGAGCATTACAATTTATTCAGAGAAAGAAAATAAAGAACGAATTATTGAATGGGCGCAGGCATTCAAGGATTTAAGTTTTCCTCGTGGAGTACTTCAGGTATGTATTGTGAAAGGAAACTCCTTTTCTCCAAGAGATAAAGAGTGCAATCTTTTACTTTTGTACCCTGACTGGGTGTATGGCAAACAACAAGAACATCCTAGTCTAAAATTTCTTTTAAAGAAGGATTTGACAGTTGAGATTGATTTGTATGCAAATAGTTCAGGTGAATTCAGCTTGGCAGAATTATGGTGTCGTGAAAGAGGATTACAAATTGGTATACCTGTTTCAATTGGAGATTTTGGAGAGTGCTATTACCCACTTTTGTGCAAAATGAACTACCAGAACGTCTTTGATTTCCTCAGAAAAGAGGCAGAATTGGAATCCGTACCAAGGGTGAAAAAAATGAATACTGGGTGAGGAAACTCACCCTTCTTATAGAGAACAGAAATAATCATTTGTGTTCTCTAAATGAAAAGTTCTTTTACAAAAAGTTTTTAACGTTACTTAAGATCCTATTTGGGTTTTTGAGTAACGTTAAAAATGACATATATGAAAATCGAATTACAATTTCCAAATGAAGAAGTGAAGAAAATCTGGCCTGAAATTTATGAAGCAATCAAGCAAGAGATTAAGGAAAAAGTTTCGACCCCATTAGAAACAAGAGTACGTGCAATTTTGAAGGAAAAATTGGGAGCTGATCGGATTAGGACGGAGAATAGTTATAAAATATTCTTTCGCCATGTGATTCGTCTCGCTGTTGATATGGATACTGATAAAATGTTAAGCGGAATTGAGTATGGGCGTAATAGGTATGGTGAGAGTAGGCACTCAAAAGGAAAAATTACCAAGGCTGAGGAAGAGGAATGATGGGCGAAATAGAATAGTAATAAAACCGGACAAACGTCCGGTTTTTTAATGTAAAAGCCACCCGTGAGGGTGGCTTTTACAGATACTGGATCCTGAAATAAATTCAGGATGACACAATACTAAACTAACGTGCATACCCGGTAGTGAGACTTTAATTGAAAGGCCAAGCAAGTTTTATTCGGACGCGAAGTAATCTTTCAGTCTCTTTTTAAACATTCTTCTTCCAATTGTTGTTTTTAAATATTTTTCTCGTCTACGTGCGTCCGATTCTGACAGGCAAGCTTCGTAGTAAATAATTTTCCACGGGATATATCTTTTTGTTGAGGTGTTTTGGCCTTTATTATGTTCTACAATTCTTTCTCTTAAGTTATTGGTATAACCAAAGTATAAATTTTCTGTCTTTTCATTTCTTAGGCAATAGACGTAGAACATAATAAATTAAAGATCTACTACCGGGCGTACTCCGTAATTCGTGTCTCGCGTATCATGGTGACTTTGATTTCGCCTGGATATTTGAGTTCGGCTTCGATTTTCTTTGCAATTTCGCGAGCCATTTCTTTTGCTTCGACATCGTTTACTTTTTCAGGAGTAACGAAGATGCGAATTTCACGGCCAGCAGAGAGTGCGTATGACTTTTCAATATTTGGAAATGCATTTACGAGTGCTTCCATTTCTTGCAAACGCTTGATGTAGTTCTCGACAGAGTCACGACGTGCACCTGGGCGTCCACCAGAAATGTTGTCGGCAGTCTGCACGATGACCGCTTCAATAGTTTCATGCGGACAATCGTCATGGTGAGACTTCATTGCTTGAATCACACGAGGATCGGCACCAAATTTCTGCAAGATGCGAATACCGATATCGATGTGTGTTCCTTGTACTTCGTGGTCGAGAGCTTTTCCGATGTCGTGAACGAGTGCTCCTTGTTTTGCAATGGCAACGTCGGCACCGAGTTCTTCAGCAATCATTCCTGCGATGTGTGTCATCTCAACAGAATGTTGCAATACATTTTGTCCGTAACTTGTGCGGAAGTAGAGACGACCGAGAATAGCAATGATACGTGGATCGAAATTAAATATTCCACATTCATATACTGCTTGCTCGCCTTTTTCTTTGATGATTTTATTGATATCTTCTTTTGCTTTTTCAACCATTTCTTCAATCTTGGCTGGCTGAATGCGTCCATCGAGAATGAGATTCTCAAGAGCGACGCGGGCGATTTGTCGACGTACAGGATCAAATGCAGAAATAATGATGACTCCAGGAGTTTCATCCACAATGAGCTCAACACCAGCTGCACGTTCGAATGCACGAATGTTGCGTCCTTCTTTTCCAATAATTTTGCCCTTGATGTCGTCTGAAGGGATAGCTACGTTTGTAGTCATCATTTCAGAAGCAGTACTTGAGGCAAGGCGCTGAATAGAGGTAGCAAGAATTTCTTTTGCACGGCGATTGAGGCGATCCTCGGCATTTTGCTCGAGTTTCTGCATGCGAATCATGAGGTCTTCCTCGTTTTCTTTTTCGATTTCACGAACGAGCTCATTTTTCGCATCGTCGCGTGAAAGACCAGCTACTTTTTCAAGGGTGGTAACACGTTCTGCGAGAAGTGCGTCTGCACGTTCTTTGATTTTCTTTATTTCTTCGATTTTACCTTTCTGAATTTCTGTCTCCTTGTCGATTTCGGTTTGACGAGCATCGAGCAAGCTTTCTTTTTTGATCAAACGGTCTTCAGTACGTTTGAAGTCCTCGTTCTTTTGACGCTCCAACAGGCGAAGGTCGGATTCAGTCTCTTCGACTTTTTTCTTGGCTTCGTCAGTGATGCGCTGTGCTTCTTCTTTTGCGCCGACGAGCATCTGCTTGATATCAATTTCAATCGAGCGACGCTGTCCAAGCGCAGTAATTTTGCGGAGATAATATCCGCATGCGATGCCGAGGACAAGTGCTCCTCCGGTAATCACTAATATGATAAATGTAGACATGTGCGACCAGCCGGCCGTCTAGAAAAACACTCGAGAATTTCGAATCAAAATGACGGAAATATGGGGAACTGTAAACTGAAAATGTCCGAGGTTCATAATGGTTTAAGAGTCAAACGAGATTTCACTACACGAACAGCAAACTAATATATTAAAGTTCGATAAGCTCAGAATACCAGAGAAATAGATGTATGTCGAGAAATATGGAGCTTTTGACAAGTTTAAAAATAAATGTATAATAAAGAAAAATATTTAAAGCGACATTCCACCCCTCAACGCAACAGACCGCACTAGCGGTTTTTTCTTTTTCTAAATAGTTTCTTCTCTCTCATCACTTCATTTGGTGTCTTCCACTTCAGTTTTTCTCTCGGAGTA
>JAHFNO010000007.1 GCA_023267275.1 Candidatus Nomurabacteria bacterium
TACATCCACGCTTTTTTAATATGTAAATTTGATTTCTGTCTTCCTTCTGTATTCGAGAAATTTTTTTTTGCTTTCATACAATACAGAATACTTTGATGCAATACAAAACGGAAATTCGGTACATATTGTTTTGGGGTGAATTATATTCTTAAAAATTTCTTGAGAGTTTAATTCACCTTTAAAACAAAAAAAATGTTAAACCAGACACAAAAAATTTCGACCGATTACAGATGGCTCAAGCTAATTGGCTTAGTTGCCACTGCTGGAGCAATATGTGTGGCTAGTTCCATGCTATTTATAAAAAACCGGGAGCAATATTCTAATGCCATGTGGGCAACTGTAGGATTTTTGTCTTTAGGGTTTTCATTTATTTATACCGCGAGACAACTTACCCAGTCTGCCAAGCGGCGTATTAAGGTGCAGAAAGATGAAGAAACAATAAGCGCCATTGAAGCATTTGTGCAACGGATGAAATCCGGAGACAAATTGCTAAACAGCTTCTTTGTTGAAAGACTGTTTCTGGATTACGATCGTGGAATGGCTGAATTGAAAAACGGCCAAATTGATACGATTTTTGGAATCCTTCTTATCATTCTCAAAAATGTAAAAGGAACCCAGTACGAAAGTATTGTTCAAAATCTTATCGATAAAGTAAAAGAAATGTAATTTCTGTAAAAATTCACCAAATAAAAAAACAAGAAGCATGAGAAAAATGATCATCGCGCTTTGCGCTACTGTTGCTTTCGGGCAAATCGCTTACGCCCAGACCGGATTCAAAACGGTGGGTAATATTGATGTGACCGCCAAAAAAATCGGGATCGTTATAACGTATACCGACAACCAGTATGACAATGGCGGAAAAGGATTAGTTGTCAGGTATGAATCGATTGATACAGCCGGCCAGCCTTTCCAAAAGGCTACCATTGATTCATGGACAGATCCTTCTGGTGCGGTTGGCCACTTAGTTGCGGAGGGCCAAATAAGCAATGGAGAGCAACATGTTTCCGGCGCCAATGAAATCCGGGCCACGAATGAGGCAATTATCGTTACGCGATTTTTGCCGAATGATAAAGATCCCCAGACTGCCGTAAAGACAGTTTATATCTTTAAAAAAAATGTTGCTGTCCGTGAAGTTCTTTATGCGGATGGCCGAAAAGAAAAAGAACAGGTTCTTCCATAAGGAAGAATCGAAATATTCAAACAGCGTCAATAATTATTGACGCTGTTTTTTTTGTATAAAACTCAAAGCAAAAACCAAACAGCAAAAAGCAATTCTTTCAGTATCCCCAGATTTGCCGTTTCCTCTGTTGCATGGTCTAGAATATTGATATAATAAGAGCGAAAGGTATTTTTATGTGCATCATTATTAATTAGGGTGCTAATTTAAATGTATGATGAAAGGTTGTGGAATGCATAAGCTTGCTGGTGCGTTGGTTATTATTGGCGGACTCAACTGGGGTCTTGTTGGTATCGGAATGCTCATGAAGAGCAACTGGGACGTAGTAAACCTTGTTCTTGGTAGTTGGCCAATGGCAGAAGCGATTGTATACATCCTTGTTGGTGTTGCAACAGTTATGATGCTTATGGGTTGTAAGTGTGAGAAGTGCAAGGCAGGCGGAGCAATGTAGTCTCGAGGACTCATTTCTTGTATCTCTCGAAAACCCCGATTTTGCGTAGCAAAATCGGGGTTTTCAAATGCCTCTTTTTGTGGTAAATTGGGCTAGTATTTGTGTTTGCATTTGCCTAACACCAAAAACCAAACAGCAAAAACCACCCTTGTATGGAGCCTATTTTTAATGTCATTTTCTATGCACTTACTTTCTGCGCGGTCTACGTGGAGATTTTTTTTCTATACACGTTTATCGAACGAAAGGATGAAATCGTAACTCGACTCGATGATCGACCAGACCGTGTCTACCCAAGTGTTACCGTTATTGTGCCATGCTGGAACGAACAAGATACCGTAAAAGGCACCGTTGATTCTTTGCTTGCACTCGATTATCCAAAAGACAAACTACACATTATGCTCGTGGATGACGGATCTACCGACAATACGTGGAAGGTCTTGCAAGAGTTTGCCAACATCCCAGGCATTCAAATTTTTCAAAAAGAAAACGGCGGAAAACACACCGCAATGAATCTTGGAATCACGCATGCAACGACTGAATTTATCGGTTGTCTTGATGCTGATTCATTTGTCACTTCAAGCGCACTCAAACGTATGATTCCGTATTTTGATGATCCTGAAGTGATGGCAGTTTCTCCTTCTATTATCGTCAACAATCCAAAGCGACACATTGAATGGGCACAAATGATTGAGTATCAGCTTTCAGTCTACATCAAAAAAATGCTTGGTTTGATGAATGGAATTCATGTGACCCCTGGACCATTTTCTATCTACCGCATCGCTGTGTTTAAAAATCTTGGATTGTATCGCCTAGCACACAAAACAGAAGATATGGAAATTGCTTACCGTATGCATGAGCATGGTTACCGTATTGAACAATGTCACGACGCAGTGGTAAATACCAAAACCCCTCCGACAATTTACAAACTCTATCGTCAACGCCTTCGCTGGATTTACGGCTTTATCAATAACACAATTGATTATCGTCGTTTGTTGTTCCGTAAAAAATATGGCACATTCGCTCTCTTTACAGTACCTGCGGGAATCGTTTCGATTTTTGCTGCGACCTATCTATTTATTTACATGCTCTATTCATGGGGTAAGGTGATTGTGAATACTTTTTTACAAATTCAAGCCGTGGGGGTAAAGGCAACCACACTCAACTCGCATGTATCCCTCGATTTGTTTTTTGTGAGTACGCATGCGCTCGTATTTATTTCAATTATACTGTACATTTTTGTTTTCATTTCTTTGCTGATTGGCTCAAAGATGGCAACAGGGAAGTTTCGTCCATCATTTGCCATGGTGTGGTACATTATTATCTATAGTATTATTGCGCCAGTTTGGATTATTACGGCATTGTTCAATACGATTACACGGCGCGAGACATCGTGGAGATAAAAAATCACTAAAACAATAAACATGAAAACATTAAAACAATAATTAAAATAAAAACTGTTCCCTTATCACTAATCCCTTAGCCCTAATATGCAGAATACAAACACAAACAAAAATAGCATTTCAAAATATCTCGTCGTATTTCTTATTACGCTCGGATTGTTTGCGACGGTTTTTTACGTTAGTAGTACGCTTACCAACAAAAAGCTTACAGAATTGAATACGATTCAAAACAACATTTCCACTGATCTCTTGTCCGCTGAAACCCAGTATTCTTTGCTCGGCGAACTCGATTGTAGCCAGGTTTCAAATTCTGTACTTTCTGATCAGCTCAACGAACTTTCAAAAAAGATCAGCTATCTTGAAAGTAGTAGTGGAAAATCTGATGAGCTTACTCAGCTTGAAAAACAGTATTCATTGCTTGAAATCAAAGATTATCTCTTGATGAAAGCCATCACCAAGCGCTGCGGTCAGAAATCAGTATTTATTCTGTACTTCTATACAACAAGCGAGAATTGTAGTGAGTGTGTGAAGCAAGGATATGTACTCACCGATTTGCGCGAAAAGTATCCAGCACTCCGCGTGTACTCGTTCGACTACGGTCTCAACCTCTCCGCGGTGGAAACGCTCATCAAGGTCTACAACGTGCAGGATACAAAGCTTCCAGCGCTTGTATCAGATGGCAATATCTACACAGGATTCCATAGTGTGGAAGATATCGAAAAGCTCATCCCAAAACTCAAGGATACCTTGAAGAATCCAGCTCCTGTAAAAAGTACAAGCACAACAAATCAATAAAATATATGAATTTGGAAGAAATTACAATAATTAAGTCGGACGACAGGGGAGTTATTTATGATTGCGGTAAATCAAATTTTATTGTGCTCCGAATGAGTATCATAAACTCGTTGCACTTACAGATATTGAACTTGTTATTGATAGAAATTAGTATTTTAAAAAAACCAGCAAGGTCGGACCTTGCTGGTTTTTTAAGGTGAAATTCTGATTACTTATTTTTGATATATTTCTCAGTTCGCCAACTCCTGCCTTTTCCAGCATTAAAATTTTTATAAAATTCAGTTAGAGAGTGACAATTAGGGCAGAGAAGACGCAAATTTTTTTCAAGGTTATTTCGTGAATTACCATCTATATGGTCAATTTCGAGCGGAACTTTACCAGATTTTGGATGATGCTTATTCCATCCGCAATCAGAGCATTTATCTTTAAATTTTTCTCGTAAATATCTTTTCAGTGGCCCAGCAATATTGCCAGTACTGATTCCAACATTACCTGATTGTTTTCCTTGTTTCCATTCAGTAATATATTTTTTATATTGTAGTTCGCGTTGGCATTTATTTGAACAATACACGTATTGATGCGTGACAAGTAGTATTGTGCAATTTTTACAGTGTCTTATGCGTCTCACCTGTACATTGTACAATTGTAAACGGAGACCAACAAGTAGTACTACTTGTTGGTCTCCGTTTTTTGAGCCGGCAACAGGACTCGGCTACCACGTAGTCAGGTATTTTTCAATTTCGAGTTGTGAGTATATACTCTCAATAATGAAAAATCTTTCGAATCCTGACGCAAGCAAAGAAGTTTGCTTGCTTTGCCGGATCAATAAAAAAGACCACCTTTCGGTGGCTTTTTATATGAGCCGGCAACAGGATTCGAACCCGTGACATCAACTTTACAAAAGTTGCGCTCTACCAACTGAGCTATGCCGGCTTTGTTTCGGTTTCAATATACTAGCATATTTTAAAAATATTGCACCTTTTTATATCTTAAACAGAACTCTTATAATTCACCCTTATGTTCCCGAATCTGTTTGAGGAAACCAGATGGTTTGCCTTTTACGGGGAGGTGACCATTTTTGTGGATCACATGCATGAGACGGTCTTTGATATTTTTATCTGTTCGCTTTACCCAGTTTGTTGTAATGATCCATACTTTGAGTAAGAAAAGTACAAAGTGATGAATACTAAACTTGAGCAATTCAATAAGTCGAGCTCGCACCGATTCAATTGAGAGATCAGTCCATTCGGCTTCCTCATACGAACCCGCAACGATCTGTCCTTTTCGGATTTGCCAGATTTTGCGGGTAATCATTGCAAACGCAACGACGAGGGCGATAAAAAAAATGATGATGGTGGAGAGCATGGATTTAAATAATAATTTTTAATTTCAAATTTTTAATTTTATAAATAATACATTAATATCTGAATATTTTAATATTAATTCATTTGGATATTGTTTAAAAATTAAAAATGGAAAAATTATAAAATTGTGTAAGAACTATGCTGTCGCTACGCGCACAAACTCAACAAGACTAGCACCTCCTTGTTTCAAAAGAGTTTCTACCGTGATGTCTGGATTCTTAATAAAAGATTGATCAAGAAGTGTACGCTCTTTGAAGAATGTGTCGATTTTTCCAGCAAGCATTTTTTCTTTGATTTCAGCTGGCTTGTCTGAGTTTGCAACTTCTTCAGCGAAGAGCGCTTTTACTTTTTCTGATGCGTCAGCTGGTACATCTGCGCGAGTTTTGTATTCAGGATTCATTGCTGCGATATGCATTGCAATATCCTTTGCGAGCGCTTCAGTACCACCAGAGAGGCCTACAAGAACGCCTACGCGACCATCGTGTACATATGAGCCTACGATTGGAGCAGAGACTGTTGCAATCTCTCCAAGCTGAATGTTCTCACCGAGTTTTTGAATAGCAGAACCGATAAGGTCTGGGGCAGCTTTTTCAGCTTCCTCTTTTCCTTTTTCGAGCGCCATAGTTGCGAGAGTGTCAGCGAGAGTAGTGAAGTCGCTGTTTTTTGCAACGAAGTCTGTCTCACAGCGGAGAACAAGCAAGAGACCCATGCCATCTTTCTGTGCTTTTGCTACAGCACCTGCAGTAGCTTCACGATCAGATTTTTTAGCTGCGATTTCAGTTGATTTCTTTTTCAAGATGAGAAGCGCTTTTTCTTTATCGCCATCTGCCTCTTCAAGAGCTTTTTTACACTGCATAACTGAAACGCCAGTAGCGTCTCGCAATTCTTTTACTTGTTCTGTGGTGATTGTTGCCATAATTTTTTAATTATATAATTTTTCTTTTAAATAAGAAATACAAAGCACTAGATAATTTTATAATTTTTCCATTTTTAATTTTTAAACAATATCCAAATACTAAAATGAATTACTATTTATAACATTCAGATATTAATTATTATTTACAAAATTAAAAATTTGAAATTAAAAATTCTTCGCGCTTTAATTCTGCTTGTATGCGTCTGCAAGGAACTTCACAATGTATTCGATTGATGCACGTGATGCGTCGTTTGCAATGATAGGGTAGTCAGATACGGTGATATCACAGTCTGTACTTCCGAGAGCGATGATTGGCACTCCGAGGCGCTGTGCTTCAAGTACTGCAGAAACTTCTTTCTTTGGGTCTACGATAAGGAGGGCATCAGGAATACCTTTCAAAGAAACGATTCCAGCAAAAAGATCTTCCATCTTTGCGACTTCGCGGGCGATAAGAAGCTGTTCTTTCTTTGTATATTTCTTTTGGAGATCTCCAGAGATTTTTGCTGCGCGGAGTTCCTCAAGACGATTGATACGCTTTTTGATTTCAGAGAAGTTTGTAAGCATTCCTCCAACCCAACGAGTTGTTACGAATGGCTGACCAAGACCTTCTGCTGCGAGCTGAACTGCTACTTTTGCTTCTGGTTTTGAACCAACAAAAACAACAGTTTTGCCCTTTTGTCCGAGCTTGTTCATAAACTCTGCTGCTTTCATGAGCTCTGCTTCTGTTTTCTCGATATCGATAATATCAACCTTGTTTTTTGTAGCAAAAAGGAATTTTGCTGCTGAAGGGTGACGGCGTGTTCGGGAATACCCGAAGTGTGCGCCAACTGCAAATAGCTCTTTTACGAGCGGAGATGACTTTGTGTCTTCCATAAATAAACTAGGTTCTAGGTGCTAGGTTTTAGGTGCTAGCAGCCCAGTTAATTGTAATTCCGAGCGAAGGCTCGGTACAAACCGTTTTTAGGCATTTCAGCCAATTTACAGGGAAGAATTCTTGAGCCCAATTAAGAATTATTAATTAGGAATTAAAAATAGAATGCATTTCATTCCTAATTCTCAATTCCTCATTCCTAATTAGCTTTCCTCTCCCCACGGGATGCCCAAGCATAGTAACAGAAATAAGGGTTTTTGGATATATTGACAAAAATCAATTATAATGCTATCATTCCATCAGAGAACAGGTCAGTTCTATAAAATCAAAATCATGATAAATAGTTTTGTTGTCGTTGAAAACGACATAGAGTACAAATTTACTCAAAAGCCCGTTGAGAGAGATGGGTTGTCAGAAATTTCAATTTCATTATTGTATGCTTTACTCATTAACCTTGAGGATTCAGCCAATATTATTGTCAACGGTAAGAGCTTAGTTATAAAGGATCCTATTTTAGGTTTTATGAAAGTTCGAATAGCTTCGTATGAAGAAGAGCTAATCAACACTAATGAGGAAAATCTGGATGTAAGGTGCTCTTTACACATAGAACGTTTAAGTGAAGATGAGGTTCCTGTACTTGAGAGTAGGGACACCTATTTTGTCAAGATAGAAGAAGGTAAGGTAATGTAAAATTATACGTGCTTAGCATAAGTATTTCAAAAGCAATTCAGAAGTGGATTGCTTTTTTATTATAGAACACCCATTACTTTTGAAGTTTCGGCCGAAACTTAAAAAGTAATGGGTGTTTGATGGAATTGCTTGGTTTTCTTACGATTTAACTCGCGGTCGTTAGTGAAATCGTAAAGAGAATAAACTCGGAATATTATTGACATAGCTGGTTATTTGCTTATATTGTATAAAAACAAATCGCTATGAAGTTTTCATGTACACACAGGCTTAGCAAAAAGAAGCTTATGCCTCCGCTTCTTCATTTTTTTCCTGATTGCATAGTTGGCAATTTGGATCACTCGATTACATTAGGCAAGTGTATTGTTGACGGAGATATGACGGTTAGACAAATTATTGACATGATTATTAGTACTACCGCCGATGATATATTTTTCTCTTCATATATGGAGGCAATTTCTTTGATTCAAGATGCAAAAAAATTGTTTATCCATAAAGGAAGAACTACTTTTGTTTTATACAAGGAAAATACAAGTTTGAAATTTTTACATGTGTATTATTGGGCAAAAGCGGGGAAGAAGTTCCGCACCTATGTAAAAGATGTAGATCTTGATCATATTTGGTCAGCCGATATAGGTATCGTGGTTCTTTTTCAAAAAATGAAAAACGTTGAACTATATTAGTTAATAGTTTCTACAAAATAGAAGTTTAAGGATGGCCGAAATGAGCCATCCTTTTTATTTGTAAAAAGAGCGTTTGTAAGGTACTATCGACTCATAAGTAACTAATATATATGTCTCAAAATACTCAAAAAACCGAAGAACAGTCGTTTCAAATTACTCCTCGTGCCGAAGATTATTCAGCTTGGTATCTCGATATTATTCGCGTTGCAGGTCTTGCCGAACATGGTCCAGCAAAAGGTACGATGGTTATCAAGCCGTATGGCTATGCTCTTTGGGAAAAAGTACAAAATGTACTCAACGCAAAATTTAAAGAAAGTGGAGTGGAGAATGCATATTTTCCTATGCTCATTCCTGAAAGTCTCTTGAAGCGTGAAGCCGATCATATTGAAGGATTTGCTCCTGAAGTTGCAGTTGTGACTCATGCTGGCGGAAAACAACTTGAGGAACCACTCATTGTTCGACCAACTTCAGAAACAATCATGTACGAAGTATTTTCTGGTTGGATTCATTCGTATCGTGATCTGCCACTTTTGATAAACCAATGGGCAAACGTTGTGCGCTGGGAAATGCGCCCACGTCTCTTTTTGCGTACAACAGAATTTCTTTGGCAAGAAGGACACACTGTGCACAAAGATGAAGCTGATGCAGATGCGCGCGCTCGTATGATGCTTGAGGTGTATCGAGAATTCGCAGAAAAATATATGGCGATTCCAGTGATTCCTGGACAAAAGTCAGATTCAGAAAAATTTGCTGGAGCACTTCGCACATATACGTGCGAAGCGATGATGCAAGATGGAAAAGCATTGCAGTTTGCAACATCACACAATCTGGGAGATCACTTTTCAAAAGTATTCAACATCCAATTTTTAGACGAAAACAACGAACAGAAATACGGCTGGCAAACAAGCTGGGGTCTTTCGACTCGTACTATCGGCGGACTTGTGATGACACACAGTGATGACAAAGGTCTTGTACTTCCACCAAAGATGGCATCAATTCAGGCTGTACTTGTGCCAATCCTTACCGGAAAAGAAGATGATGGAAAAGTGTTGGAAAAAATTCAGGAAATGAATTCAGCTGTTTTAGCGCTCGGCATTACTACAAAAATCGATGACCGAAATACACGTCCTGGTGAAAAGTTTTATGAATGGGAACGCAAAGGTGTGCCTGTTCGCGTAGAGTTTGGACCAAAGGACATGGCAAACAACCAGGCTGTACTTGTTCGTCGCGACACAGGAGAAAAAGAAACGGTAGCACTTTCTGATTTTGCTGATCGAGTTTCGCAGTTGCTTGAAATAATTCAGAAATCAATGTACGAGCGTGCACTCAATCTTCGTACGAGTAAAACGAAGTCAGTTGATACATGGAACGATTTTACCGAAGCAATCGAGGGAGGCAATTTGGTTCTCGCACATTGGGATGGAACAAAAGAAACTGAAGCTGAAATAAAAGAGGCGACCGGTGCTACGATTCGTTGTATTCCGTTTGATTCTCAAGAAGAAGTAGGTATTTGTATTAAATCAGGAAAGCCTTCAAATCGTCGTGTGCTTTTTGCGAAGGCATATTAGTATTTTGAATTTCCTAAAGCCTAGCGCCTAATTATCTAATTTTTCATGTTCGACAAAATCTACAACACATTTTCAAACGATATTGGTATTGACCTTGGTACTGCAAATACGCTTGTGTATTTGAAAGGGCACGGCATCGTCATCAACGAGCCGTCTGTTGTGGCGGTCAACCAAAAAACAGGACGCATTGTGGCAGTAGGAATGGAAGCAAAAAATATGCTTGGTCGCACACCAGGGCATATCAAAGCCGTGCGCCCAATTATTGATGGTGTGATTTCAGATTTTGAAGTGACGGAAGAAATGCTTTCATATCTTATTGCGAAAGCCGAAAAAATTTCAAAGAAATTTTTTCGACCGCGTGTTGTCGTAGGTGTGCCATCTGGAATTACGAATGTGGAAATTCGCGCCGTATATGATGCGGCAAAATCTGCTGGTGCACGTGAAGTATTCATTATTGAAGAACCAATGGCTGCAGCTATCGGTATTCGTTTGCCAGTAAAGGAACCAGTGGGATCAATGATTATTGATATTGGTGGGGGAACGACAGACATCGCCATCATCTCTCTTGGTGGAATCGTGTGTTCAAAAAATTCTAAAGTAGCTGGCGATCGTTTGAACTCAGATATCATTTCTTATTTGCGCGATGAATTTAAATTGCTCATCGGAGAAAAAACAGCAGAAAATGTAAAGATTGCTATTGGTTCAGTACTCGAAGGTAGTTTTATGGAGGCACAAGTTCGCGGACGTGATTTGGTCACCGGACTTCCACGTGAAGTTATTATTACCGATTCAGATATTCGCGAAGCAATCGCTCCTGCAATTAATGATCTTGTTGATGGAATAAAAGAAGTACTCGAAACAACGCCACCAGAAATTCTCTCCGACGTAATGCACCGTGGAATTGTGCTCACTGGCGGTGGGGCAATGCTCGTTGGCCTCGACCACTTACTTGAAGGAGTTTTGAAATTTCCTATCTACGTTGCCGAGGACCCACTCACTGCCGTGGCGCGTGGAGCCGGTGTTGTTCTCGATTCAATAGATGAATTCCGTGAACAGCTCGTCAGCGCTACACATAATTTGCCACTGAGGTAGAAAATCAAGTCTATAGACTCTAGTCTTTAGTCTATAGAGTGTATGCAAATAATAAGACTTTGTATTTATTACTAGAGACTAAAGACTGTAGACTAAAGACTAATTCATATGCATAATCGTCAATTTTCTCCATCACATAGCAAAGCCAGAACGATGCGCATATCTGGCGCAGTAATTGTTCTTGCACTGGTTTTTAGTATTCCCGTTACTCGCAACGCCGTTCGTTCTAGTATTCATGGAGTTGGTATGGCGATTGCTCGTAGCACTGGAGCTGTGGGAACATGGTTTGGCTCTATCGGCACGGCTATTCGTTTCAAGTCTTCACTCGAAGCAGAAAATACTGATTTGAAAAATAAAATTTCTGCGCTTGCTTCGCAAAATGCGATGCAAAGCGAGCTTTCTTCGGAGAATGCCGATTTGAAAGCGACGCTCGGAAGATCTGAACACAATACATTTACACTCGCTGTTGTTTTGGAAAAACCACCACACTCAATGTATGACACTATTATTATTGATGGGGGGAGCAAAGTAGGATTTGCAGTGGGGCAGAGTGTTTACACAAACGGCGAAACTCCAATCGGTACAATTACTGATGTGTATCCAAATTCTGCGTTGGTAAAACTTTTTTCAACTTCTGGAGAAAAAACAGAAGCGCGCCTCTCTCCATCAAATATCGATGTGACACTTGTAGGACAAGGTAGTGGCAATTTTTCTGCAACAGTTCCGCATGATTTACCGATTGCAAATGATATTGTCGCAGTTACAAAAGAATTAAATGCACATGTTATTGCACAATATCAAAAAGTCACATCAGATCCACGTGATCCATTTCAAACACTTCTCCTTTCTGCTCCAGTAAATATGAACGAACTCAATTTTGTAGAAGTGAAGAAGAACTAGTCGAAAGTTAAAAGTTTATAAAGTCTATAAAGTTACACGAGTTCTTTGCTTATTGAAATAAAAAAAGCCATCCTTTTGAGATGGCTTATAACTGATTATTAACAAGCTATTTTATTCGAATTCCGTTTCCTTTGGAATACGGAAACGATAGAGTGTTGTTTGGCTTACGGGATCATTTTCAGATGTATGGCTGTCTATTATTCCACCTACACTTTTTACTTTATTGACGAACGCCATTTTGTCTTGAGCATGTTTTTGTTCATCAAGGCTGTCTGTGCAAACATATCCACTCCTTTTTTCATAGAAGTTAGGATTATTTTGTATGATGTCCATTAGATCTTTCACTAATGAATATTGTTCCGCAGGATTTAATCCGCTGAAGACGTCTTTAAATGTGCTTGTGTTCATTTTTGATTTTTTTAATTATACACCCTTTTATTAATAATGTCAATAGCACAAAAACTCCTTATTTTGCTATAGTGCTTTTGGATTTGAAACTGCGTATTGTGTATTGTGTCATCCTGAACTAGTTTCAGGATCCAGGTTTGTATTTGAATCTAACTAAAATAGATCCTGAAATAAATTCAGGATGACACCCTTAAAATGAAACCAATCAAATTTACCATCGAAAAAAAGATTCCAAACGCGCTTGGACGAGCGGGTGTACTTGAGACACCGCATGGAAAAATTCTCACTCCAGCATTTGTGCCGGTGGGAACAAAAGCTACAGTCAAAGGTATGACTCCCGAAATGCTCAAAGACGTCGGCGCGCAAGTGGTGCTCGCCAATACATATCACTTGTATTTACAACCTGGCGACGAGCTTGTACGAGATGCTGGTGGACTACACAAAATGATGCACTGGGATCGTCCGACTGTTACCGACTCTGGAGGGTTTCAAGTATTTTCTCTCGGTGCTGCATATGGAAAAGGTATTTCAAAAATTTTGCATCCCGCCGATCCTTCTCTCCAGATTCCAGAACGCTCAAGCGCCGACGAAGGCGTAGCACGTCTTGCGACGATCGGTGCAGGCGGTGTTTCTTTCCGTTCGCACATCGATGGATCGCTCCATTATTTCACCCCAGAAAAATCCATTGAGATTCAACACAATCTTGGTGCTGATATTATTTTTGCATTCGACGAATGTACTTCACCCACAGAAGATCGTCGCTATCAAGAAGAAGCGCTTGGTCGCACACATGCATGGGCAAAGCGCAGTCTCGATTATCATCATTCACGCAAAACTGCTCCCACCACCCCATCCGGAGTACCGTCCACCCCTCCTCAGGCAGGAGGGGAAAAACTTCCTCAAGCTTTGTTTGGAATTGTGCAGGGTGGTCGCGATGAAGAATTGCGCCGAAAATCTGCACAAGAGATTGCAAATATGAAAACGCTTGATGGCGAAACATTCGATGGATATGGAATCGGCGGTAGTTTTGACAAAGACGATTTGCATTCGGCAGTGCGCTGGGTCAACGAAGAATTGCCGGAAGACAAACCACGTCACTTGCTTGGTATTGGTGAACCAGAAGATTTGTTTATGGGTGTAGAAAATGGTGTAGATCTTTTTGATTGCGTTGCGCCAACACGCAACGCGCGCAGTGGTGCATCGCTCTATACAAAAGAGGGAAGAATGAATTTGCTCAACGCAGAATATCGCAATGATTTTTCTCCTATTGAAGCCGATTGTGGATGCTATACGTGCAAACATTACACACGCGCATATATTGCCTATCTTTTTCGAGCAAAAGAAATGCTCGCTGGAATTCTCTCATCTGTGCACAATCTTTACTTCATCATTCATCTCGTAGATAAAATGCGCGAGACTATTATCGATGGCACATTTGCTGAATACAAGGCAGATTTTTTGAGTCACTATCACAGGAAATAATTGCTGTTGATCCGGTAGTAGATCTTGCTGGTGTGGCTTCGCCACGCACTTCATAGTGCACCAGCAAGGCTCACTACCGGATTGACATATTTTTTGTATAGAGGACAATAGAGGTAATAAAGTCACCTTAAATTTGTGTGTATGAAAAACGGAGCAAAAACCCTACCTCCGCATGTAGCTGACATTTTAAAAACAGCTACGAGTGGCGTGCTGGGCACGGAACACAATGTTGTTTCAAGAGAATTTTCAGTTGATTGCAATTCGCTTCCTGATATTGCAATTAAACTCGACAATGATTCTAAACATCACGAAGCTATTGTTGGATCGTCGGTAACAATCGTACTGCGTCCATCAGTATGGCAAAAAGCTGATAGGTACGCTTTTGTGGAGGGTGTTGTAAAAGAGAACAATAATTTTTTTATCTTTACTGCTAAAAAAATTACTGTTCGAGAAAAAGGTGCTATGGTAGAGGTGTATGACACTTCTCATAAAGCAGCTAGTACTGCAGAATAATATCTGCAGTACTTTATTTAAAAAAGATAACGTACATTTTTATGGAAATAGAAAAAGGATTTTATTATCATTTTCGACACGACCCAAATAAAGGAGTGAATGATTGTGCGTACGAAATGATTGGTACCGCTTTCAATACAGAAACCGTCACATCCGGTACAGGAAAAACCGAAGACCCAACCGAGTTTTTTAAAGACGAAATGGTTATTTATCGTCCACTTTACAATACTTCACTTGTCTATAAAGCAGGGAAGCGATTTTGGGTTCGCCCAGCTCATATGTTTTTGGGAATAGTAGAAAAAGAAGGAAAAACATTTCAACGATTTCAAAAGATTACTGATCCTGTTACCATACAGAAGCTTAAAGAAATAAAGGATGAAATGTATGGAAAAGAAAGTATTTAAATTACAATCTGAATATAAGCCAGCCGGCGATCAGCCGAATGCTATCAAAGGCTTGGTAGAAGGTCTTGATCAGGGTTTGCGTAAGCAAACCCTCTTGGGCGTGACTGGCTCTGGAAAGACATTCACCATGGCAAACGTTATTGCCGAGCACAACAAGCCCACACTCGTGATTGCCCACAACAAAACACTCGCCGCTCAACTCGCACAAGAATATCGAGAGTTTTTTCCCGATGCTGCCGTGCATTACTTTGTTTCTTATTACGACTTCTATCAACCAGAAGCATATTTGCCGACGAGCGATACCTATATTGAAAAAGATGCATCGATCAACGAAGAAATCGATCGTCTTCGTCATGCTTCGACACAGGCACTGCTCATTCGCCGTGATGTGATTATTGTTGCGTCGGTCTCATGTATTTACGGTTTGGGTTCACCAGAAGATTACAAGGAACAAAATCTGCAAATTTCTGTCGGAACAAAAATTCAAAAAATAGAATTGATGCGCAAGCTTATCGGCAATCATTTTGAACGTACCAATGCCGATGTGGGTAGTGCGCAGTTTCGCGCGGTCGGAAATCGTGTTGATGTCGTGCCAGTATCGGAGACATACATGTATCAGATATTTTTTGAAGGCGACACAATCTCTCGCATTGCAGTTGTAGATCCCGTATCATCAAAAATTCTTGAAGAAGTGCAAGATATTTTTCTTTTTCCAGCAAAGCACTTTATGACAAACGAGAGTCAGAAAGCAAAAGCCATTAAATCGATTCAAGCTGAACTCAAAACACAACTCGCAAAATTTGAAAAAGAAGGAAAACTTCTTGAAGCACAACGTTTGAAACGCCGTACCACATACGATCTCGCCATGATTAAAGAGATTGGGTATTGTAACGGTATTGAAAACTACTCTCGGCATCTTTCAGGAAAGAAACCGGGTGAAGCGCCAGAAACATTGCTTTCCTATTTTCCGCACAAGGCCGATGGTACACCAGACTTTTTGACAGTTATTGATGAATCGCACGTCACTGTGCCACAACTCGGCGGTATGTTTGCTGGTGATCAATCTCGAAAGAAAACACTTATTGAATTCGGTTTTCGGTTGCCATCTGCCGCTGACAACCGTCCGTTGAAATATCCAGAATTTGAAGAGCGAGTTGGGCAAGTGATTTACACTACGGCAACTCCATCAGAGTATGAACGCAAGGAAAGCGAAAAAATAGTTGAACAGATCATTCGTCCAACAGGACTCATCGATCCAGAAATAATTTTGCGTCCGATTTTAGAATCTAACACCAAACACCAAACACCTAACACCACGAGTTATCCCGGGCAGATTCAGGACTTCATCGCTGAAACAGAAAAAACAATTGCGCGTGGTTTTCGCGTGATCGCGACTACGCTCACAAAAAAAATGGCCGAGGATCTTTCTGTGTATTTGAAAGACAAAAAAATCAAAGCCGAATATTTGCATAGCGATATTAAAACCATCGAACGTATTCAGATTCTTACGCAGTTCCGTAGGGGAGAGTTCGATGTCATCGTGGGGGTCAACTTACTCCGCGAAGGTCTCGATCTTCCGGAAGTAGCACTCATTGGAATTCTTGATGCGGACAAGGAAGGATTTTTGCGTTCTGAGACATCACTCATCCAGACAATCGGTCGTGCAGCCCGCAACTCGGAAGGACGAGTTATTCTTTATGCCGATAAACTCACCGGAAGTATGGAGCGAGCAATCGGCGAAACAAATCGTCGCCGCACTATCCAGCTCGAATATAACAAAAAGCACGGCATTACTCCAAAAACTATCTTGAAACAAATCAAAGATATTACGGAGCAGATGGAGTCGCGTCATGCAAAAGCTGTAAACAGCGAGCTTGATCTTGATATTGAACTCTTTAAAAAGGGTGTTAAGGCTGGAAAAGTAGGGAAGAGTAAACTCTCAACGCTTTCAGATGAAGATCGCGATAAGGCAGTGTATGAAAAAATAATTAAGATAAAGGAAAAAGAAATGAATCACGCAGTAAAAGAACTCGACTTTGAGACCGCAGCTATTTTGCGCGATGAGATAGTCGTACTGCGGGAGAGAATGACAAAATAAAAAAAGCCGTTTCCAAAAAATTGGGCGTACTTTTTATGTTTAAGGATAACAGTTCCAGAGTTCTCTTATTTGTGCCCCTAAAATTTTATTAGGGTGAACTCCAAAGCGCATTTCGTTTGGTGGGGAATCTTTTGTTACGTTTATACTATTTTCAGACCACTGTAATTCTATATATAGTGAATCACTGTCTGAATATTTATTTAACCAAACAAATCCAGATTTTGTTGAATAGTCAGAAAATAGGATTTCTAAATGTAATTGTTCTCCATACTTGATACGTATATCGCTTTTCTTGAAAAGTTCTAATGGTTTATCGGTATGGATTATCGTACAAAATTCTTTCCATGTTAAAAAACTAGACAAGCTGTTTTCTATATTTTTCATAATAAATTTCTTTTCTTTATTTTATATACAAATTAGTATTTTGTCAAATTTAAATTTTATGCTATAGTATGCCTAGTTAAATAGCGATACACACCCCCTAGGAGTCTTGGCGGGTGAAGTTTGCGTGAGGGTCGGGTCATCCTGAACTTGTTTCAGGATCCATAATACTAGATCCTGAAACAAGTTCAGGATGACATTCAAAAATTTTATGAAATGCGAAAAAGAAAACAATCAAAACTGGATTCGTGTGAAGGGTGCAAAGACCCACAATCTCAAAAATGTAGATGTGGAAATGCCTCGCGACAAAATGGTCGCAATCACTGGAATGTCCGGATCAGGAAAATCGTCTCTCGCATTCGATACTATTTTTGCCGAGGGTCAGCGTCGCTATGTGGAATCACTTTCTTCATATGCACGACAATTCCTCCAGCAGATGCCAAAGCCAGATGTAGAAGAAATCACTGGGCTCTCTCCGGCAATCTCTATCGACCAAAAATCTCGCTCAAACAATCCGCGCTCAACGGTTGCGACGATCACTGAAATCTACGACTATCTTCGTGTGTTGTATGCGCGTATCGGACGACCGTTTTCTCCAATCTCTGGTCTTGAAGTAAAAAAACTTTCTAATCAAGAAATTTCTGATTTCGTTTTGAAGAAAGTAAAAGAAGTTCTCAAAAATTCCTCCCACCACCCCGCCTCGAGTACGAGTCACCCCTCCTCGGGCAGGAGGGGAGGAAAACGTGCTGTGATGGGTGTTGAATGGAACGATGCGCCAATCGAAATCTATGCGCCAATGGTGCGTGGACGAAAAGGTGAATACTATCAGTTGCTCTACGATATGCTTTCAAAAGGATATGAAAAAGCGCGCATCGATGGCAAAGTGCACAATCTGCGCGATCGTATTGAGCTCTCAAAAACAGCCAAGCATGAAATCGATATTATGATCGATAGTTTTGCCGTACATGAATTTGCCGATCGTCCAGCCGATATGGAAATGCGTCTTGCTGAAGCTATCGAGCGAGCGATTCTTGAAAGCGATGGACTCATTCGCATTGTCACTCCGGAAGAAGACGCACTGCTCTCCGCAAAACTTATCTGTCCCGAAGACGGCTATGTGTTTCCAGAAGTAGAACCACGACTCTTTTCTTTCAACTCTCCGTACGGCGCGTGTGCTGCATGTAATGGTCTTGGAACAAAACATTTCTTTGGTGATGAACCATGTGATACCTGTCACGGTGCGCGTTTGCGTGAAGAAGCACTCAATATTTTTCTTGGCGGAAAAGAACACGGAAAAAATGTTGTTGATTTTACCAAGATGACTGTCCGTGAAGCCGTAGACTTCATGGCGACAATCAAACTTACGCCAAAAGAAAAAGAAATCGGCGCAGGAATCTTGAAAGAAATTTCAGATCGATTGCAATTTATGCTCAACGTTGGTTTGGATTATCTTGGTCTTGATCGCCGTGCGAACACGCTCTCTGGCGGAGAATCGCAACGCATTCGTCTTGCTTCACAGCTCGGTTCGCGACTCGTCGGTGCCATGTATGTACTCGACGAGCCAACGATTGGTCTGCATCAACGCGACAATGACAAGCTCATTGCGACACTGCTTGAACTTCGTGATTTGGGAAATACGATTATTGTGGTTGAACACGATGAAGATACTATTTATGCTTCTGACTATATTGTAGATATCGGTCCGGCTGCTGGCGTGCATGGTGGAAATATTATTGAATCCGGTTGGCTTGAAAAATTGCTCACCGCAAAAACAAATCCATCTGGATCTCGCACACTCGCATATTTGCGTGGTGAAGCAAAAATTGCCATTCCAGAAAAGCGTCGCGATTCCGACAAAGGCATGTTGCAAATTGTGGGCGCAAAGATACACAATATCGACAACATCAACGTCGATATTCCGCTCGGGCGTCTCGTCTGTGTGACAGGAGTTTCTGGTGCAGGGAAGTCGAGCTTTGTCGATGATGTGCTCGCGGCAAATCTTTCGGCTCAATTTGATAAAAAATATCGTACAAACAAAATTTATAACTGTGCAAAATTCCTCGGTCGTGAATATCTCACTCGTGCAATTCTTATCGACCAGAGTCCTATTGGACGCACGCCACGTAGTAACATTGCTACCTACACTGGTGCATGGAGTCATATTCGCGATATGTTTGCCGAGACTGAAGAAGCACGACTTCGTGGATGGAAAGCAAATCGTTTTTCTTTCAACGTAAAAGGTGGACGCTGTGAAGCCTGTGAAGGTCGCGGCGTGATTGCTGTGGAGATGCATTTCTTACCGACAGTGTACGTTATTTGTGATGTTTGTGACGGAAAGCGTTTCGACAAAGAAACACTGAAAGTAAAATACAAAAAGAAGAGCGTATATGATGTGCTTGAAATGACCGTGGAAGAAGCAAACGAATTTTTTCGCGATATTCCAGCTATCTCAGATCGACTGCAAACACTTGTGGATGTGGGACTTTCGTATATAAAAATCGGACAGAACGCGACAACGCTTTCCGGCGGAGAGGCGCAGCGCGTAAAAATCGCATCAGAACTTTACCGGCCGTTTATTCAAAAAGCGATGTATCTTCTCGACGAACCGACAGTGGGATTGCATTATGATGATGTGGCAAATCTTATTGATGTGTTGCAGAAGCTTGTAAATCGCGGCAACAGTGTGGTGGTGATTGAACACAATCTTGATCTCATAAAATGCGCCGACTACCTCATCGACTTCGGTCCAGAAGGGGGAGACAAGGGTGGAAAGGTTGTGGCAAAAGGAACCCCAGAAGAAGTGGCGAATAATGCAAAATCACACACGGGATATTATTTAAAAAAAGTGCTGAAGAGGAAATAGTATTTAATTAAAAACGGGAAAGGTCATACCTTTCCCGTTTGCACATTTGTTGCTTTTAACCGATAGCTTCAGCGATGCATTCAAGTAATTTATCTAAAGCATAGTGCTTTTGAATTTCCTTGTCGCGAGCTATGTCTTCATCATTTACTGGATTTTTAAGATATTCTTTCTTAAAAATTATTTTGTGAGACACTTCTTTCCTTTGGATATCAGGTTTTGCTGCAATATCGCAAAATCTTTCATACTGCTCATTGGTGAGCTCTTTTGCAATTGTAGTATTTATGGCTTCTGATATTTCAATATTAGATCCATAGAAATATGAAAGTTGTGCACCGAGTGTTAATGCTTCAAGTATTTTTATGAGATTGAATTTTGTTTGTTTTTACCATATAGTATATCCGTGAAAAGTCAAGAATTAGCTAAAGCCAAATTGCCAGATGTACCCGGTGTATATTTCTTCCGAAAAGGGAAGGATATTTTGTATATTGGCAAAGCTACTTCGCTCCGTGATCGTACGAAGAGCTATTTTGCCAAGGATTTAATTGCAACTCGTGGTCCACTCATCGTGGATATGGTGTTTAAGGCTGACACTGTGAAGTGGCAAGAGACAGACTCTGTACTCGAAGCGCTCATTCTTGAAGCCAATCTTATCAAGCAACATCAGCCGTACTACAATACAAAAGAAAAAGACGATAAGAGTTGGAACTATGTTGTGATAACTAAGGATGACCTCCCGAAAGTATTGGTTATACGAGGCAAGGATTTATTTTCCAAACACCAAACACCAAACACCAAAAACCATTCAGCTATCTTCGGTCCTTTTACAAGCGGACTACAGCTCAAAGAAGCGCTCAAGATTGTGCGCAAGATTTTTCCGTTTGTGGATGCGAGTTCAGCCAAGCGCGACAATTATGAATTTTATCGTCAATTAGGTTTAACTCCTGATTTGGGTTCGGGCGTCGGTGTCATCCCGGACTTGATCCGGGATCCACGAAAAATACGAATGGATTCCGGCTCGGAGGCCGGAATGACAAGGGCTATGGATGTGTACAAGAGAAATTTAAAAAACATCAAACTTTTTTTTGAAGGAAAGAAAAAAGATATTGTAAAAAATTTGAATGGGGAAATGAAGCTCGCGGCCAAGGCGTGCCGCTTTGAAGAAGCGGCGCGCCTGCGCAATCAGATTTTTGCGCTTGAGCATATCAATGACATAGCTTTGCTTAAGAATGACCTAGCACCAAACACCAAACACCAAAAACCAGGCTTCCGTATTGAAGCATATGACGTCGCACACATGAGTGGAAAAAACATGGTGGGTGTGATGACTGTGCTTGAGGATGGCGAAATCAATAACAAAGAATATCGTTCATTCAATATCAAAGGATTTACTGATGCCAATGATACCGGCGCACTTGAAGAAATGCTCTCTCGGCGTTTTCGTCATGTTGAATGGGGAATGCCAGACCTCGTGGTAGCGGACGGTGGTGAAGCGCAACTGCGCGTGGCAAAACAAGTCTTGAAGCGATACCAACTCGAAATTCCTGTGGTGTCAGTAGTAAAAGACGAACGACACAAACCAAAAGATATTTTGGGAGATGAAGTCATGGCGAAAAAAATGAAAAAGGAAATCCTACTCGGCAACAGCGAGGCACACCGCTTTTCAATCAAATTGCATAAAAACAAACGCAACAAGAACTTTCTCAAGTAGCACTCAACATTTTAAACCCAGTAGGTGAATTTGCTAATTCACGACCGTTTAAAATGTTGAGTGCTTTTTTTCTAACTTTTTTGCTTTGAACTTTGAGCTTTACGCTTTATACTTGTACATATGATACGTGTTGGAGTTATTCGCGGAGGTACTGGCCATCAATATGAAAAATCGCTCGCCACTGGCGGGTTTGTTTTGCAAAATCTCCCAAAAGATTTGTATCAGACTGTTGATATCTATATCGACCGCGAAGGAGTATGGCACTTGAATGGACTTCCTGTTACCGAAGAAATGCTTGCGAGTCGTATCGACATGGTTTGGAATGCACTCCACGGATTTTACGGAGAAGATGGAAAGATACAGCAAGTGTTACAAAATCTCGGCATTCCATATATCGGCAGTGATCCATTTACCTCAATGGTGACAATGGACAAAAAACTCTTGCGTGAACTTCTGACAAATTTGCAGGTAAAGGTGCCGCGCGGAATATATATTGAAGATTGGGGAAATGAAGATCGGGACGAGACCGTCGCCGAAACCGTGCGTACAGTTTCAACAAAACTTTCTCCACCATGGATTGTTGAGCCAATTTCAAAAGGTGCAGGGGATGGCGGTATTCGCGCAAACACACGCGATGAACTTGTTACCGTACTTTCTCAAATGTTTGAATTGCAGATGCCGGTGCTCGTGGAAGAAATGGTGCTTGGAAAAGATGTCAGTATTTCTACTACGACCGATTTTCGTGGCGAGCCAATCTACGCATTTCTTCCGACTGAAAAAGACAACCATCGCACGCATTTGACCAAAAAAGAAAGTGAACCACTTCAGAAACTCGCAAAAGAAATTCACAAGAACATGAATCTCGGACACTATTCTCGCGTGGAAGCGACGATTACTCCACGAGGACATATTTATGTGCGAAATATTGAGACTATTCCATCGCTCCATGAAGGTGCGGATTTACACAAGGCACTCGCCGATGTTGGTTCCTCGTTCAAAGAACTCGCGGCAAGTTTGATTTCAAAAGCGATGGGGAAATAACGTTTTTAGCTTTGCATAAGTGTTCCCTTATAAGATATTGCAAAAATACGATTATTCGGCTAGAATACTCGTGTTGTTATATAAGGTAAAACATTCCTTTGGAATGTTCGCCCGACGAAGTTTAGGGCCGTTAGCTCATCTGGTAGAGCACCTCATTTGCAATGAGGGGGTGGCAGGTTCGAGTCCTGTACGGTCCACAAAACGTTGCTAAATAAAGGTATTTTAGGAAAATGGCTGTTTTGCTAGACCACCTCTTGCACTAAACAGGTCGTTGACTTCAAGGAAAATACATTGCGCGGTATATAATGCTCCATGGACATCTCTATTCTGTGTGAGAACTTTTGTGATTATTGTGTTTCAATTCGCGGGCAATCTAAAGCAACAATACGAAGATACAGGTATGTCATTGGTTGTTTCTGTAAGTTCACTGAAGTTACAGAACTGAACCAAATTACCGATGAAAAGGTCAGAGGGTTATTTTACTACGGCAGAACTGAACGAAAATGGTCAGTGAACACTTTCATTGTGTACCACGTATCCTTGCTGGTATTCTTTCGCTGGTGTGTGAAGCAGGGGTACATGGAAAAGAATCCCATTGTTGATATAGAAGTACCGAAGCTTGAAAAGAAGCTCCCAGTACGGCTGACAAAGCAGTCTGCTCTTCGGCTTCTTGAGGTTGTATATAACTATCCGTATAATAACAAGTTCTTGCGATCTCGGAACCACGCCATATTCGCAACTTTTATTTTTGCTGGCCTTCGTAAGCAGGAACTTCTGAATCTAAAGTTTGCTGATGTGGATATTGAAAATCTGACACTCTTTGTTCGGCAAGGCAAAGGAAACAAGGATCGTATTGTTCCTATTAGCTACACCCTGGCGCAGAGCTTAAAAAGGTATACTGATGAAAGAAAGCGGCTTAACAAGACCTGCCCTGAGTTCTTTGCTTCTTTGACTCTTAATCGGGGATACTCAAACGATGGTTTAAAAAGGTTGGTAGCGCAAATGAGTGAAGCATCGGGAATTACATTCAGTGTTCATAAACTAAGACACACATTTGCAACACTCATGCTTGAGGGTGGTTGCGACATATACAGCCTTTCAAGAATGATGGGGCACAGCGACATAAAGACAACTACAATTTATCTTTCAGCAAGTGTACAGCATTTAAGAGGGCAGATAACGAAGCATCCATTAAATGACATGCTTATTCAAAATGGATAAACTGGGCAATAGATCAATACTGCCGGTGATTATTATAATCAAGACTATTTCCTCAATTCCAAGATTTTGGAATTATATGCAAACAACCAGCTGCTCAGTTTTTTGTGCAATTTCGGATACATGCCTTTTAAATTAACATGCTCAGATGTACCAAGCACAATGCAGAGCATGACGTGCTCTCCTAAGGTTGGCAGTGTCTTATCCTTCTTAATATCAGCAAACAGCCTATCTACTCCTTTCAGCTCCTTCTTGAGATTATATCCCTTGACAGATTTTCTTTTCTTTGTGGTAGTCATATTTTCCACTCTACTCACCGGATATTTTTTGTCAAGCGAATGGAAAAATGTTCAGTTATCCCCATAAATATCCATAAGTGGGTGTTTTTCCTATCCTGACAACAGTCTGCTCTGATTGGTATCGTATATGTATGGCTTTTGTTCATGAGTCAATTGGATATCGGTTAAAGAAACACCGTACTTGCATGGGATATTCTCTGCGTGAAGCGGCAGAACTTGCAGGTGTAAGTGCCACAAGGCTTTCACAATGGGAGCGCAATATCAGAATGCCAAGTATTCAGAACCTTGTGAAGCTTGCTGTTCTTTACCGGGTTATGGTAGATGAACTTTGTTTTGATTTACGAAGGGAATCAGCAAGAACTCTAGGTAAACGATTTAAAAAAATAAATGAAGATTATTCAAGGATAATCAAGGACAGCCCTACATAGATAAAATGTTTCCTTTTTTGTTCACGTTATTTGATCGTGTTTCCGTTTGTGAAAACAGGCTTCTTTCCCATGCTTTCTTCTGTATTTAATCCTCATTGTATCGTTCGATATTCCGTTCATCGATTTATTTATTAGAAATAAATAACGATATCAACAGTGCGGCAACTGCGACAATTGATTTTTTATTTCGCTTAATTATATTGATGAATAGATAGAATAGATTACTTCGATTATTATTTTTCTTATTCTTTTTTTCATCGGGTTTTTCATAGATATCTTCCACTAACACTATAGGATTAGGCATGTTAATCGGTTGTGCTGCAGCTTGATTTTCCAATATTGTCTGGAATTTATTATCTGGGACAGAATCTTTGTCCAATAATTTAGTGTCTTGCTTAATGAAAATTGCAGTGTCCGAATTGTCCGGGGGTATAATTTTAGCTTTTTCGTGGTCTGCTAACTGTTGAATGGCATATGCAGGCAATATAACTTCATATTTAACTAGGTTTTTATCTTTTTTGATTGCACTTTCATCATAATCGAATTGCAAGAGTTCATCAATAAGCGTTTTATTCTTCTTGCATACATGGCAGATGAAGTCTAAAAGTTGGAAAGTTGCACCATCAGCTGATCTACCTATTGCTCGGGAAATTGCCTTATGATGGAGGGTAATGCCGATACTAGTACATTCTTCGTATAAGTCTGGATTATTCCTTTTGAACTCACCTTCAAATATTTCTTCCAAATATTTTGAAATATACAAATAACTATCACCTCCTTTAGTAGCCTCAGCATTTACTCTCAATTGAGAATTAAAATGCACCAAGAGTTTAGTGGGCATTTTTACCTTTTTCTCAAAGAAAAGAGAATGTCTCTGTTCCATCTTATATCAATTTTCCAGTGTCCGAAATGTCTTAAATAAGTGGCTAAATTATTGATATTCTCAAAGTAATCAAATTGAAATAATAAAAACCCGCCAAAAGACGGGTCCATCTCCAAAAGGTTTCAGCACCCTATGAAGATGTGGAAGTTCAGGTTAAAAAGGAACCGAAACTACTTATGTAAGATTATACACATGTATTGCTTTTAGGCAAGTATTGATCTTTTGTATTGACTAGGTTCCATAAAAATAGCAAATATGGGCCAGTCAAATTTTTCATTGCTTCTTTCTTTACACGGCGAATACAACAATATCTTGGGGTTGCTAATTCAACGAGTAGAATTGTACGTAGCAGTCCATTTGGTTGTGATATTTTCCCACATTTATTTCCTCCCAGGAATATTTTCTTTTCCAGACATCAATTACTATTCGAATTATTTCCTTGTGGTTAAAAGAAGAAATCCACAGTCTGCCATCATTCTTTCTAATAACAAAGGACCGCCGATAAAATACTCTATAAGTCAAAAAGCTCTAATGGGACAGCAGTGACATCAACTAATAAATTCAACCAAAGTTGTATTGTAGACCATATCTATAAGTAGATATTTTCCCTACCTATATTCACTCAGGATGATTTTGTCAACTTGCCACAATATTCAATGTATTTAAAGCTAATGATTGATGGGGCTAATTCAAAAGCTTTCAGCGCAAAAAGTATAAAATCAAATAACATGACCTTGACTTAATTCGTTAATTGTTTTAGTATTAACCCGAAAGTAGCTCTTTTACAATTTCGATCTATATTAATAGACTACTTAATTTTCTATCCCATCAACAAAATTTTAGGTTTCTATATTCATTAGGCATGTCAACATGAAAATCTGAATGCAACTGGTTTTTCATGTATGCAGTCTTTTATTCCTAAAAAATATGCGAGTATATTTGATAAAGACTTATTGAGTCCTGTTTTCACCATAAGTAGCTACCTACCTCATAGGTAGCTTAAAGATCAATTATTAAATGTAAAATCAAGAATTAATACAAATCAATGATTGAGAATAGCAATCGTAGTGTAAAACATAAAATACAATTTGACATTGAATCAATGAGAAATCTGCGGTATTAATAAGAAAATAGAATGGGAAATTAAGTAGTCTATTAATTAATCTAAAAAACCACTACTTATGTGCGAAGATCGCGATATTATTATTGAAATGTTCATTAAATGGATTGAGATGGATAAGCCCTGTAATGTTTATCTTAATACTACTGGAGGAAAATTAACAATGAAACAGGTTTTAGAGCAAATGGAAAAAGGAATTGGGTTTGGGAAAAAATTAAAATTTCAAATTTCATTAAAATGTTTGAACCACAGTAACCATTTCTCAGATTTACCGGAACAAACAAAGGAATCACTTGTTATTATTTTTATCAGGGAAACGATAAATAAAATAAAAGCTTCTTAATTTTCAACTTATAATCATCTGAAAAACACCTCCTTTATATTTCAAGGTGGTGTTTTTTCTTAGTAAAATAAATATCACAAATGAACAGTGCTGATAATAGATTAAATAAAAAACAGTATAATATACTTGATCTTGCAGCTGGTGACATTTCATTTTTAAGAAGACTATTAAATTTTCACGAAGGTTCAAAATGTTCGGATACTAATTGTACAAAATTCGGAAGAGAATTTGCTGAAAATGTAAAATATGTAGCAATAGATTATAAATTCTCCCCAGAAATAATAAAAGCCCACAAAAAATTCGTTTCTAAATACCCTAAGTGCATTAAATATATTCCTCATAAATTTAATCTTGTTTGCGAGGCAGATTTATTATCTCTTAAAGAAAAATACAAAAATGCAAAATTTGATTTAATCATTTTAAACAATGCTCTTCATGAAATATCTCTAAATAAGTGGCCAACAATACTACTTACAGTATACGATCTTTTAAAAGTGGATGGTCACTTTGCCTTAATTGATCTTACAAATCCGATGGCCTTAGTAGATATTGAGCAATCCTATACAAGATTTAAAAAGAAGTGTTCCTTTTGGGATGCTGATGCAATTTATTGTATTAACTCGGCTGCCGGAAAATTAATTAGCCATATTGGGCTAAAATCGGATTGCATTCATTAAATTTGTCACTTTTGGTGAAGGAAAAATGTTTCATTGAAACCTTTAAGGTTGATGATGATTTTAAAATTTTTCATCGGGCATCACCGAGTGAGAATTTTTCAGGGAAGGGAATAAGTCCAATACAAGTAATCGCCCAGTACATTTCAAACGATGGCATCAGGCTAGACACCAATTATGGTAACTTGCCTTATGTTCTTGTAATAGAAAAAATAAAGGCACTTATTAAAGAGGGTAAATAGTATGTTAATACAAGAGCTGGCTTATAATGCCAGCTCTTTTATATTTCTCCTCCACTTGAAAATGTGTATACTATTCAAATGCATATCCTCAACGCTATTCTTATTATTCTCGGACTCGCCGTCTTTGAAATTGTTTCTTCTATCGACAATGCCGTTATCAATGCCGAAATTCTCGATACGATGAGTCCACGCGGACGTCGTTGGTTTATGCTCTGGGGATTCCTTTTTGCAGTGTTTGCGGTGCGCGGTCTTTTGCCTTGGCTCATTGTTTGGGCGACAAATCCTGCGCTCGGCCCCGTTGGTGCATTCACCGCAACATTTTCAAACGATCCAGCAATCGCACAATCGATTGCACAATCTGCACCACTCCTCCTTGCTGGCGGTGGAATATTTCTCGTATTTCTTTTTTTGCATTGGCTCTTTCTCGAACCGAAGGCGCTTGGTCTTCGTCACGAAAAATTCTTTTTGAAGCAAGGCGTTTGGTTTTATGGAGTATCGGCAGTCCTTCTTTCTGTCGTTGTCTGGTATGGACTTAAAACAAATCCGATTATGGCATTTGGCGCCGTCATTGGCTCAACCGCATTTTTCATTATGCACGGTTTCAAAGAGAACGCAGAACGCGCCGAAGAAAAATTGAAAAAAGGTGATAGTGGACGTTCTGATCTTTCAAAAATTTTGTATCTCGAAATTATCGATGCCTCATTTTCAATTGATGGTATTCTCGGCGCGTTCGCGTTTACACTCTCTGTTCCATATATTCTTATTGGAAATGGTATCGGCGCGTTTGTTTTACGTGAGCTCACTGTCAAAAATATTGAAAATATCAAGAAATATAAATTTCTCAAAAACGGAGCAATGTACGCAATAGGCGCACTTTCCATCATTATGTTGCTCGGGGCTTTTGGTCACGAAGTACCCGAATGGGTTTCTCCAGCCGTAATGCTCGCCATAGTTGGGTATTTCTTTATAAAGTCTCGAAAAATAGTAAGTGCTTAACAATTCACGTCAGCTGACGTAGATTGTTAAGCAAAAGAGCAAAAATATATAGCACCTACGACGGCCGTCGTTCGTGCTATATATTTCTAAAACCCCCTTTTTCTGGTAGAGTAGTGTGATGTTCTCGTTTCGAAAAATAATGAAATATGTGTGGCCCTCAATGCGGAAACATAAGGCCGCTTTTTTGGGTATTCTTGTTCTATTTCTTTTTCGTATCGTTGTTGATACTATTCGACCGCTTTTTCTTAAGAAAATTATCGATCTTATTGCTTTCCATGGTATTGATCGCAGTCTTGTTTCAGCACAGCTCTATCACACTATTTTTATTCTCTTTTTTCTGTATTTCTTTGCTTTTGCGTTTGGCCGAATCAGTAAATATCTCCATCTCCGATTTGAATTTAACGTAATCAAAGAATTGCGTGATTTTGCGTTTCAAAAAATTCAAGGACAATCGAATGTGTTCTTTTCGAATATGTTTGCGGGAAGTTTGGTTACAAAATCAAACCGTTTTGTCGGTTCGTTTGAAAAGATGTTTGATATTTTTATCTACAACTTCTATTACACCACAGTAACTTTTATCACTATTTTTGTCGTGTTGTTTATTCAGTCAAAATTTATTTGTTTCGTATTCTCACTTTGGGTTCTCTTTTTTATATCGATTGTTGGATTCTTTGTTCGCAAGAAGATTAAATATGACCTCGAAGAAGCAGAAGCTGATTCGCGTATTTCTGGTCGTCTCGCCGATGTGTTTGGAAACAATATTGCCGTAAAAACATATTCGGCTGGTCCAATTGAGTACAGTTCGTTTCAGGATCTTACGACAGAAGCAAAAGCAAAAAGTGAAAAGGCTTGGTACTTTGCAAATCGCATTGACAGTCTTCAAGGATTTTTGAACTTTATCGTGCAATGTTGTGTGTTGTTTACTCTTGTATATTTCTGGATTGCGGGAAAAATTTCTGCAGGTACTGTGGTGCTTGTACAGTCGTACATGGGAAGTGTCTTTGATCGTCTATGGGATCTAGGAAACTCACTCGGTCAATTTATGAAGCGCGCGGCCGACATGCAAGAAGTTGTTGATATTTTTGAAATGCCAGTCGTTGTGCAGGATCCAATACATCCTGAGCCGCTCAAAATGAAAGAAGGTCGTATTGTGTTTGATTCGATGTCATTCTCATACAACGAAGGCCGTGAGATTTTTGCTAATTTGAATCTAGTTATTGAACCAGGAGAGAAAATTGGTATTGTGGGGCATTCCGGTGCTGGAAAATCAACGATTACAAAATTATTGTTGCGTTTTTCTGATGTAACCGAGGGCTCGATCACCATTGATGGTCAGGATGTGCGTGTAGTTACGCAAAATGATCTGCATTCAGTGATTTCTTATGTGCCACAAGAACCACTACTTTTCCATCGTACAATTCGTGAAAATATTGCATATGGTAATCCTGATGTAACACTCGAGGAAGTAATGGAAGCTGCGAAGCGTGCAAATGCTCATGAATTTATTGAAGCACTTCCGTATGGATATGATACATATGTTGGTGAGCGTGGTGTAAAACTCTCGGGCGGTGAACGCCAGCGTGTAGCTATTGCGCGTGCGATTCTCAAAAACGCACCGATACTTTTGCTTGATGAAGCAACCAGCTCGCTTGATTCGCATTCTGAAAATCTCATTCAAGGAGCGTTCGATGAATTGATGAAGGGGAAGACGACGATTGTCATTGCACACCGACTCTCCACTATTCAAAAAATGGATCGCATTATCGTGTTGGAAAACGGCGTAATTGCCGAGGAAGGAACACACACAAAACTTTTGGAAAATCCAAACAGTCTCTATTCTGCTATGTGGAATCTACAAGCAGGTGGATTTATCGATACTGAAGAACGCGAATAATTCAAATATTTAATCACTTAGGTTTTCCTCAGGCTTTATTAACAATCCGCGTCAGCTGACGCGGATTGTTAATATGAATACAAATAGGTTGCCGTTTTAGCACCAACACCAGATATCAACTCGTACTCTTGAGTAGGGGTAGTTGAGGTGTATAATATAGGTCCGTTATTATAAATAATTAATTTTATGTGTAATTAGTTTTGGTTTTTAAGAGGTTATTCTTAATTCCTAATTCTTAATTCCTAATTTTTCTCATGTCCAATCCATTCGAGAATGCAATGATGCAGTTGAAGCGTGCTACCGCAGTTCAGCCTTTTCCTGAAGCCTTTATGAAGCAGATCTCCACGCCAAATCGTGAAGTGCGTATTTCTATTCCTGTGATGATGGACAATGGCACACTTGAGGTGTTTGAAGGATATCGTGTAGAGCACAACAATGCTCGTGGTCCATACAAAGGTGGTATTCGCTACCATCATAATACTGATATCAACGAAGTGAAAGCGCTCGCATTTTGGATGGCACTCAAATGTGCCGTGGCAAATATTCCGATGGGTGGAGGAAAAGGTGGTATCACTGTTGACCCAAAAATACTTTCAAAAAATGAACTCGAAAAACTTTCACGTGGTTGGGCGCGCGGTATGGCAGATATTCTTGGACCGAAAAAAGATGTCCCAGCTCCAGATGTAAACACGACTCCAGAAATCATGGCATGGATGAATGATGAATTCATGACTATCTCCGGTGAAAAAACACTCGCAACATTTACCGGTAAACCACTCGACAAGGGAGGTTCAGAAGGTCGTGGTGCGGCAACAGGACTCGGAGGATTTTATGTCTTCGATGTGCTTCGTGAAAAATTCAATGTTGCTCCGGGTGCGAGCGTGGTCATTCAAGGATTTGGAAATGTGGGTGGAAACGCCGGAGAAATTTTTGTGGCAAATGGCTACAAGGTAATAGCCATGAGTGATTCAAAAGGTGGAATTGTAAAAGACGATGGACTTGATATTAAAGCGCTTGAAGAATGGAAAAAGACAAATGGCACACTCGCAGGATTCCCTGGATCACGCATAGTGACAAATGCCGAACTTCTTGAACTTCCATGTGATGTGCTTATTCCTGCCGCACTCGAAAATCAAATTACAGCTGACAATGCAGACAAAATTAAGGCCAAGTTTATTCTTGAGCTTGCCAATGGTCCAATCACACCTGAGGCTGATGAAATTTTGTACAAGAAAAATATTCCCGTCGTGCCAGACATTCTTGCAAACTCTGGTGGTGTGACTGTTTCGACATTTGAATGGGAGCAAAATTTAAAAGGGGAACATTGGAGTGAAATGGATGTAAATGCAAAACTCAAAGAATTGCTCAATCGTGAAGCGCTTGCAATTTATGAAAAATCAGTGGCAGTAAAAACCGATCTTCGTCGTGCAGCATTTATTGTGGCACTCGAACGTATTGCCTCTGCTATGGGGTACTAGCAGAAAATTTTGATTACAAAATTTTCTGCAGGGTATAGGGGCTAGGTTCTAGGGTCTAGCTAATATGCAATACAAGAGCGCGACTAAAAGTCGCGCTCTTGTATTTGGGAAAAAGAGGGTGTGCGGGTATACTTATTTCGTAATGTCTCGCGCAAATAAAATTCAAATCATTAAATATGCGCCACCGCCATCAGACCTTCCAGTATATGGAAATGTAAATCAGGCCGAAGTCTCATTTATTGGACGCACTAATTACGTCGCAGCACTCGAAGAGAAAAAATTTATTTTTGGCATTAAACGCGCAGATCGAAAACGTCATTTATATATTCTTGGGAAGTCTGGTGTAGGTAAAACAAAACTCCTTGAGCTTTTTATCCGCCAGGATATTGCATATGGTCACGGCGTGTGTGTTATCGATCCACATGGAGAGCTTATCAACGATTTACTCGATTTTATTCCAGAGAAGCGAATCAATGATGTGTGTTTGATTGATCCATCAGATACTGAATCACCGGTGGTTTTTAATCCTATCTATAAAGTAGATCCTGAGTTCAAACATCAATTTACCCAGAATTTTATTGAATTGCTTCAATTACAGTTTGGTTCCAATTGGACACCTCGTCTCGAGCACGTACTTCGATTTACATTGCTTGCTCTTCTCGATTATCCTGAAGCAACTCTACAAGGAATTGTATTGATGCTTACCGATGCCTCCTATCGAGAAAAAGTACTTGAACAAAGTAGTGACGAAATGGTGAAGCGTTTTTGGAAGAATGAATTTGCTGAATGGTCTGAAAAATTCAATACTGATGCCGTTATTCCAATCATCAATAAACTCTCTCAGTTTTTTTCCAATGCCGGACTGCGTGCAATGTTCAGTCAGCATGATAACAAAATCAATTTTGATGAAATGATGGATCAAAAAAAGATCGTGCTTGTAAATCTTGCGCAAGAACAGATCGGTGAAGAAAATGCGAGTTTCCTTGGCTCTATTATTTTGACCAAGATAAAAGAGGCTGGAATGCATCGCGCTCGTCGAGGTAAAGAAGCTCTCGCTGATTTTTATTTGTATCTTGATGAATTTCAAAAAATTATTACAGATTCTTTCGAGGGTTTTCTTGCTGCTTCAAGAAAGTACGGTATCAATCTTACTCTTGCAAATCAGTATGTGAGCCAGCTCTCAAAAAAGATTGAACATGCAGTGCTCGGTAATGCTGGAACACTGATCGTCTTTCGTGTGGGTGGTGAAGACGCTACGTTACTCAAGCCAGAGTTTGCACCAGTATTTGATGTGAAGGATTTAATCAATCTAGGAATCGGTGAATTTTATATCAAGACAATAATCGACGGGGAATCGAACGATCCATTTTCCGCCGAAACGCTTAAAGTGCTTCCTGCACCGAGTGCAAGCAATAAGGAAAAAATTATCGAAGCTTCTCGAGCACAGTTTTCTCGTTCAGAGTAGATGTATAGACGTAGCAATTTTTATATGGTAATGTGAAGAAAACTTGCCGTATGAAAATGAATAATCTAATACACATACATTTTTACTTTAACAATAAAGTATACTGTCGCAAATTTGTTCTTGGAGATTATCCTGTAACAAAAAGATCACTCGGAATACTAAATAGTTTAAATAATTCGGACCATCCGGTTATTCAAAAAATCTATACTTTTCTTCATGGGATTTGGCGTTTGAAGAAAGGCAAGGATCCTTGTCTGGCATATAAAGGAGAAAAAAATCCCAAGCTTGCGTTTACTAATGTTTGCACTGAAATTGCCCGAAGGGAGATTATGATTCATGTTCACGAGTTGATGTATATTACAACATCAATAAAAGACATTCTTGAAAACGTCCATGATAATCTAGCAGAGATATTTGGTCTTATGCTTATTGATCAACATTTCGATTCTGCGAAAAAAGTATGCCACCTGGAAGTTTCGTATGAAGATTTTGGCTTTAAAGAAAAAGATTTGAGGGCTAAAATTGCCCTGGCAGCCATTCAAAAATTGAAGGATACAGGATTTGATTTTTACCTCGATATTGCTAGGGATGAATTACAAAAATGTTCCCTTTCATTTTCCGATATTGGAATTGATGAAAGACAGATTCTTGTCGAAGCAGCAAAAATAAGAGCAAAAACTGAAATTCAAAATTACCTTTCTCGGTATAAAGCAGAAATTCCCTGGTCTATGCAGTACTATAGTTTTTTTCTTATTGCTGCAATTCAAATACTTGAGCCATTTGGTTTAAGTTTGCAGGCAATTATGTCAAAGAAGAAAGCAGAATATCTGGAAGCACTTGCTGAACAATACGAAAAAGAAAAACAACACAAAAACCTTGCTGCTGCATAGCGGTAAGGTTTTTTCTTTTGTATATATACCAGATACCGAATACTCCATATCGTATACCCACACACTTACCTTTTGCTAAAAAGTAAGTGTGTGGGTATACTTATACCATATGGACTTTCTCCCCGATGGGGTTGCTTTTAATAAAGAAATCACGTACCTGGCGAAAACAAATTTCCGAAACCAGGAGCAGGTTTTTGGCATCAAACGCCGAGACCGTCGTCAGCATATGTACATACTCGGAAAATCTGGATCCGGTAAATCTGCAATGCTCGGCAACATGATTGTGCAAAATATTTGGAATGGCGAAGGTGTGTGTGTCGTGGATCCGCACGGCGAGCTCGTTGAATCGATCCTTGCTACTATTCCGGCGCATCGCGTGAAAGACGTGGTGTATTTCAATCCTGCCGATACCGACTTTCATATTGGGTTCAATGTGTTGCAAATTGATGACCCAAAATATAAGCATCTTGTGGCATCGGGACTCATGGGAATCTTTACAAAGATTTGGGCAAATGCTTGGTCTGCTCGTATGGAATACATTTTGAACAATGCGATTCTTGCGTTGGCGGATACACCGGGTTCGACACTGCTTGGAATTCCGCGACTTCTCGTGGACAAAGATTATCGTCAGCTCGTGGTAAACAATTTGAAGGATCCAGTGATCAAAGCGTTTTGGGTGCATGAGTACGAAGCGTGGCGTGATCAATATCGTAATGAAGCAATCGCTCCAATTCAAAACAAAGTGGGGCAATTTCTCTCTGCCTCAATGGTGCGCAACGTTGTCGGTCAATCAAAATCCACGATTGATCTTTTTGAAATGATGAACAGTGGAAAAATTTTCTTGGTCAACGTTTCAAAGGGACGTATCGGTGAAGACAATTCTGCGCTTTTGGGTGGAATGCTCATCACCAAGATTCAGCTTGCGGCGATGGAACGTGTGCGTATTCCGGAAGATGAGCGTAAAGATTTCTTTTTGTATGTGGACGAATTCCAAAACTTCGTGACCGATTCATTTGCTTCGATTCTTTCTGAGGCACGAAAATACCGTCTCAACCTTACACTGGCGCATCAATATATTGCTCAGCTTGTCACCAAAGATTCTGAGGCGGTGCGTGATGCCGTGTTCGGCAACGTGGGAACGATGATTATTTTCCGCGTGGGTGCTGCCGATGCAGAATTTTTGGAAAAAGAATTTGAGCCAGAATTTATGATTCAAGATCTCGTGAATTTGCCGAACTATCAAATATATTTGAAGCTCATGGTAGATGGCATTACGAGTCGTCCATTTTCTGCAAAAACACTTCCACCATTCAAAACTCCAGCAAGTAGCAATGTGGCAGAAGAAATTATTGAGTCATCACGCAAGCTCTACGCACGCCCACGCGAAATTGTAGAACGCGAAATCAACGAGTGGAGCGGTATGGTGAGTAGTGGATCAGCAAATGAAGGTGAAGGAAAATTTAAGGCCATTTGTTCTTCATGTGGAAAGGAGACGACGGTACCATTTGAACCAGAACCAGGACGACCAATCTATTGTAAAGATTGTATTGCAAAAATTAAGTCGGGAGAATTGAAGCCGTTGAAGGGGACTCGCAGTAAGGCACTTGAACCGCAATCATTTGCCCCACTCGCAAATCTTGGAATCGAATTTGCTCCGGAGAAAACTGAAGTGACAATGCCGGCACCAGCTTCGGCTCCACGTATGCAAACTACTCCGCTTCAATCGAGTGCTCCAATGAAAACAATGCCTGCACCAGCGACACAACCTGTTGCACCGCAAGCACAAAAACCTGTAGAAAATAGACCAACATCACGTCCGGCACGATTTGTTCGACCTGCTCCAGTTGCTCCAGTGATTGCTTCAGTAAAAACTCCACCAGTCGTCGATAAAGCGATCCATGAACCACGAGAGAAAAAAGGACCCGACCACGAAGGTTTGCAGAATATTTTGAAACAGGCACTTGGCGATGCATTGAATATGATTGAAGAAAAAAAGCCAGCTACTCCACCAGCACCAGTCGCTCCCAAAACTGAAGAGAAAAAAACCATTTCACTTGCTTCTTTGAAGAAAACTGAACCAAGCGCAAATGGTATAAAGATGCAGACAAAGACTGCTTCAGATCAAAACGTTTCTTCGCTCGCCGCTGCGATTGCTGCTGCAAGAAATAGTGTTGCAAAACCAGCACAGAAACCAGAGAACATAAAAATACAAGAACAGGAAAACAAGAAAACCGAAGAAAAAAAAGAGGAAGAAACTGAAGAAAAAAAGGAAACAGTAAAAGAAGCAAAACCCAAAAAAATCAAAGAAGTTCCTGAGGAAGTATTACGAAAAGTGTTAAACGAGTAATCACGCTTCTGTATGAGATATAAAAATGGAAACACGTTTTTGTATACACCGATTTTTATTCTCATATTCGTTCTTTTTCATACCACACTTGTACATGCAAGTAGTGCGATTTCGATTACAGAAATAATGTATGACGCGCAAGATTCTGATACCGATCGCGAGTGGATTGAAATACATAATAATTCAGATAGTGCTATTGATCTCACAAAATATCGATACAACGATGGCGTGAGTTCTTCAAATCATACGTTTGTGAGTCCTCCTGCTTTTCCCGCGGGAGCGTATTTGCTTTTGGTAGATAAACCAACAAATTTTGTAGCGGCAAATCCTACCATTAGCAGCGCGTTGCTTGTCGATACCGTAGTTCCTTCGCTCAACAATACGAGTGGAACACTTTCTATTTTTGATTGCACTACGACACCGTGTGTTTCCATAGATTCGGTGACCTACAATTCCAGTCAGGGTGCAAATGGTGATGGAAAGTCACTACAGAAAAAGTCCGATGGTACTTGGATTGCAGCGACGCCCACACCAGGAACGGCAACGGTGGCAAGCTCATCAAACACAACAGACACCACGGTGAATACTGGTTCATCTGGTGGTTTACCTGCACCAGATACTTCTATTACATCACTTCCACCCAAAATTCCACCTCCTCCGCACATGCAAGTGCAACTTTCCGTACCTGACAATTCACTGACAGGAATCGAAGTACCAATTTCTGTCCGGGTCATAGGACTCTCTGGTGAAAATCGCGGATATGGTCTTTTCCATTATTCTTTTGGTGATGGAACGGATCTCAATACTACTTCGGCGGAACCAGTTACACATCTGTATGAATTTCCAGGGACATATATTGTCTCGTTTCAATATAAAGAAAATAATTTTGTACATAGTTCTGATATTGGAACGCGAACTACCATCGATATTGTTGATTCACCTGTGCGTGTTTCTGTAAATCAAGCACTTGGCGTAGTTACAATTTCGAATACTGGAACAAGCGAGGTTGATATTTCAAAATGGAATCTCGTTGCAACAACTGAAGCCGGAACAAGTACTTCATTTACCATACCAACGGACACCATTATTCTTCCCGGTAAAACGATGCATCTTTCGAAAAAAGTCACTCAATTTGATTTTTCACTTAATCCATCGATTTCACTATTGCTTCCGACCGGTATTGCATCTTCGAATTATGAAAATGCAGAAATTACAGATAGCAGCGCACAAGTAAAAAGTAGCGGAGGCGTTGCCTCTGTTGTCGAACAATATACACCGAGTGTTACAGAAGAAATACCAACGGTAGTAAACGATACTGTCTCACAAAATAATCTTGGTGCGAATGCATTACAAGCGGTAGAGAATTCTCCAGAAATCGCACAACAAAAAAATTCAATTTTTCCCTACATCATTGCGCTCGTTGGCATCATCATTGGTGCGATTGTTGCACTGAAAACTTCAGGTACTTTTTCTGGAAAAAAGAGCTCTGGCAATGGAGAAGATGATGAAGATTCAGAAACAAAGGCAATCGCTGACAAGATTCGAATTATTGACGAGGAGGATGTATAATGCGCGCCATGACGAAGACTGAAAAGCTCAGCGATCTAAATAAGCGCTGGTCTCTAAAGAATACCTGTGAACTAAAGACTTCTGCGACTCAGCCGGTCTTTGGTGATGGAAATCCCAATGCGGACATTGTATTTATCGGCGAGGCTCCTGGAAAATCTGAAGATAAAACAGGGAAGCCGTTTGTTGGTGCAGCAGGGAAGTTTTTGGCTGAAATGCTTCAGTCGATCAAGTTGAAACGAGAAGATGTGTATATTACAAACATTGTAAAATATCGTCCGCCAAACAACCGCGATCCAAAGCCATCAGAAAAAGAATCTTGTGCGAAGTGGCTTGTCGAAGAATTGAATCTCATCGAACCCAAACTCATTGTGTTTCTTGGACGACATGCAATGCACAATTTCTTTCCTGAACTTATTATTGGAGATGCACACGGCAAACTCATTCAGAAAAAATTGCCAGGAATTGCAACAGAATATTTTTTGCCACTCTATCATCCTGCAGCTGCGCTCTACAATGGCGGTATGCGCGAAACACTCAAAAAAGATTTCGCCGTAATCGCAAAGAGTATTAAAAAACTGAAAAAATAAGTTCAGTTTTTTAATTACAATAATTTTCTTTTTTTTCGCAATCGGGGCAGGACTCACAAATTTTCCCACCGTTTCGCCAAATGGTAAATGCTTTTTGTGCTGGCAGAATCGAAAGGAAAAATCGTAAATCAATGAGTTCACGAAGCCATCGAATAATGCGACCAGAAAGCACGATGTCTTTGTAGGTGAGCACCGCCCAGTGTTTGCCAAGGGGAACAACATAGGGAGTTTCTCGTGGCTGATATTCCATCATTGTTGTGTGAGTAATTATTGATTCAATAATATGAGGAACATATGCACCGTCGTAATTTGCAGTTTGTGCAGTGCCGGCATGCGGGGTGCTAGCACTGTCGCCAATAGCGAATACATTTTGTGTATTGATTGCTTGTAGGTGTTCGTCGACTAAAATTCTTCCGCCTTTATCAAGAGAGAGCCCAATTATTGTTCCATAGGCATGGCTCGCGCGAACACCAGCCGTCCAAACAATTGTTTTAGCATTGAGTTTAATGTCCTTCAAATATACTCCGCTTGCATCCTCGCTGGTCACCGGTTTGCCGAGAATAATGTTGATGCCGAGTATGTTGAGCTTTTGGGTGACGCGGCGCGACACCTCTTCGTTCATTGTGGGAAGTAGGCGTGGTGTCGCTTGTAAAATATCTACTGTGACATATTTTTTTGCTACACCGTGATAGGTTGCAAGTTTGCGTGCGTACTCACGGATGACGCTTGCGAGTTCAACTCCCGCCGGACCACCACCGACAACCACAAATTGGAATTGAGAGATGAGTGCACCTTTGGAAAGTCCACGGGCAGTTTTGAAAAGTGTGTGCAGGTGGCGTTTCAGTCGAAGTGTTGTCTCAACATTTTTGAGAGTGAACGAATTTTCAGCAATTCCAGGAATATTGTAGTACGTTGTTTCTGCGCCGAGTGCGAGTACAAGAAAATCGTACTGATATTTTGATCCCGATTTTCCAACGAGCACTTTGTCTGCAGTCGAACCACTCACTATTGTATCTACGAGAAGCTCGACATCGGTGTGTTCAAAAATATCGCCGAGCGGAATACATGTTTCCATGGGGGGTGCGCCAGTAGCGAGTTTGTAGAGTGTAGGTGTATAAACAAAATGATGAGAATCCGAAACAAGAGTGATTTTTGTATTTGGAAGATTCTTTTTTGCCAGATCAAGTGCGGTGCGTACGCCACCAAAACCACCACCAACGATTAAAATTCGTTTTGGCACCAATATATTGTTTGAATTACTGTTCATGTACCAATAAGTATACCAAACATTTTTCTGTCTGTGTTTCCACTCAACAATTTATACGATCGTGAATTAGCAAATTCACCTACTAGGTAAGAATTGTTGAGTGATATCTTTTTTGTTCTAATGTTTTTATATTCATTGATTTCTTGTTCTTGTGATTTATTGTTCTTGTGTTATATTGGTTCCCATGGGAATCAAATCATTTTTAATCAAGAAGACATTACAGGCAAAAGGAGTATCAAGCGACCAGGCCGAGCTTATTGCAGACAAGATTGCTGCTGATCCAGCATTTGCTGAAAAATTGAAGGTGCTTCAGGACAACAAAGAAGTCAAAACTCTTTTTGAAAATATTCAAAAGGAAATGGAGGCAAAAAAGAAAGAGGGAATGCCTGAGCAGTACGCAATGATGGCCGTCATGACAAAATACAAGGCCGAAATCACAAAACATCGCGAAGAACTCGCTCCACTCATGGAACTCATGATGGGCCTAAAGCAGTAACAAAAATGACCAGAGGAAACTCTGGTCATTTTTGTTATACTGTATTTACTTATATGAATACGCTTAAACGCATTGCGCAAAATAAGAAGAACGCCGACCATCCACTTTCGGACACGCAAAAAGTGCTGTTCGATGCAGTGTATTTGTTTGCTAAAAATGATCCGAGTTTTGCCCTGGGTGAACTCCATTCACAAACATGTGGACTTTCGTCTACTGACGCTGCGATGCGATTGAAAAAACATGGTCCCAATGATATTTCTGATGAGAAAAAAACCAATCATCTCGTAAAACTATTTGGAATTATAAAAAGCCCCATCAATCTATTGCTCATTGTATTGGCAATCATTTCATTTATCGTAGGCGATACGAAAGCCTTCGGCATCATCATTCTCATGGTGACACTCAGTGTGAGTCTCAATTTCTACCAAGAAACCAAGGCCGCACTTGCCGTAGACAAACTCAAATCTATCATTCGAACAAAAACGACAGTTTTGCGCGACAATACACAGCAAGAAATCTTTTCAAAAAATGTTGTGCCAGGCGATATTGTTTCTTTGAATTCAGGAAGTATTATTCCTGGCGATGTTCGACTTATTTCTTCAAAAGATTTGTATATCAATCAGGCAATGCTCACGGGCGAATCGTTACCAGCCGAAAAACATGTTACCGATCCTGATATCGATCAGAAAAGTTTGATTGAATTTAATACGATTTGTTTTTCCGGAACGAGTGTTCAGAGTGGTATTGCCACTGCCGTTGTGTTGCGCACGGGAAAAGATACGTATCTTGGAAGTATTGCCGAAGACATGAGTGTGAGTGGTCATGTTTCTGATTTTGACAAACAACTTAAACAATTTGTGTTGCTCATCATCAAATTTATGGTGGTGATGGTGCCAGCAGTTTTTTTGCTCAACGGATTTTTTAAAGGCAATTGGTTCGAGGCCTTCCTTTTTGCGTTGGCTGTAGCTGTGGGTATGGCACCAGAAATGGTTTCGACAATTGTATCGGTCAATCTGTATAAGGGAGCGCTCGCAATGGCAAAGAAAAAAGTTATTGTAAAACATCTCGATGCTATTGAAAATTTTGGTGTCATGGATATTTTGTGTACGGACAAGACGGGAACACTCACTGAAGGTAGAGTAGTGCTCGAAAAACATTTGGATGTGTATGGAAAGGAAAGCGAGGATACGCTCATGTATGGATATATCAATAGTTCTTTTCAAACTGGTATAAAAGATATTATTGATGCGGCAGTGTTTGCGCACGCAGGAGAAAAAGAGCAGAGAGATATCAAACAGTACGCAAAGATAGATGAAATTCCATTTGATTTCAATCGCAGACGCATGTCGGTCATTGTGACAAATTCGGCAACGCAAAAAAATCAGCTTGTATGTAAGGGCGCAGCAGAAGAGATTTTTTCTGTATGTACAAATGCATTGATTGACGGCAGTGTCGTGTCGCTCGATACTCTGGGTGCAGACGTAAAATTCAAGATACAGCAAAACTTAAACAAAGAAGGGTATCGTGTGGTGGCTATTGCATACAAGGATACCGACCCAAATCAAAAAAGCTTTTCTGAGAGTGATGAACAAGGTCTCACGCTCGTGGGATTTCTCGCATTTTTCGATCCACCAAAACAATCGGCAAAACAAGCGATCCAGGATTTGCAAAAGCTTGGCGTGACAATAAAAATTTTGACAGGTGACAATGATCTTGTTGCACGTAAGGTTTGTGAGGAAGTGGGTTTGCAAGTCGATACGATTTTGCTTGGTAAGGAAATAGAAAGTTTGAGTGATGAAGAGTTGTACACAAAGGCAAAAGATATTTCACTCTTTGCTAAACTCTCTCCGTACAACAAAGAACGCATCATTAAAATATTGTGCACCAACAATCACGTTGTTGGATTTTTAGGTGATGGTATCAATGATTCGCTTTCGCTCATTGCTGCCGACGTAGGTATTTCTGTGGACACGGCAGCTGATATTGCTAAAGAATCTTCCGATATTATTTTGCTCGAAAAGAGTTTGCTTGTTTTGAAAGATGGAATCAAAGAGGGTAGAGCGATATTTGAAAACATTATCAAATATATCAAGATGGCTGCGAGTTCAAACTTCGGTAATATGTTCAGTGTTGTAGGTGGAAGTATTTTCCTGCCATTTCTGCCGATGTTGCCAGTGCAAATTTTGGCAAACAATATGCTCTACGATTTTTCGCAAACAACCATTCCAACGGATACGGTGGACGAGGAGCGTTTGTTGAAACCAAAGAATTGGGATTTCAAAAATATTAAGCGATTCATTTTGTTTTTTGGTCCAATCAGTTCGCTTTTTGACTACGCAACATTTTTTGTAATGCTCTACGTATTTCATGCTTGGAACAATGAGGCACTCTTTCATACTGGCTGGTTTGTCGAATCACTTCTCACACAAACACTCATCGTGCATATTATTCGCACGGCGAAAATTCCATTTTTCCAGAGTCGTTCAAGCTGGCCAGTGGCGCTCTCCACACTCTCAATAATTGCGATTGGAATCTATCTTCCGTTTTCTCCGCTTCGTGACGCATTGAAATTGACTGCACTGCCACCACTCTATTTTGGTCTCTTGTTTATCGGCATTATTTTGTATTTCATCATTACGCAACTTTTGAAAATGTGGTTTATCAAAAAGTACGAATGGATATAAATATCTATTCATAGTTTGAAAATACCCATATTTTTGCTAGTATCGAAGAATGTCACTTTCTATTGGAATTGTGGGGCTACCAAACGTCGGCAAGTCGACGCTTTTCAACGCACTTACGAAAAAGGGTGTACCTGCCGAAAACTATCCATTTTGTACTATCGATCCATCGGTCGGTATTGTTGGCGTGCCTGATGAACGACTGCAAAAACTCTCTGAATTTTCTCATACACAAAAAACAATTCCTGCAGCGATTGAATTTGTCGATATTGCCGGCCTTGTTGCCGGAGCTGCAAAAGGTGAAGGATTGGGAAATAAATTTCTCGCAAATATTCGTGAGACCGATGCAATTCTCGAAATCGTACGTATCTTTCCGCTCAAATCTGAAAAAGGAGGTGAGGTAATGCATGTCTATGGCGATATTGATCCACTCCGCGATATTCGTGTAATCAATCTTGAGCTTATTCTCGCCGATCTTGAAACAGCAACAAAGCGTTTGGGAAATGTATCTCGCGAAGCAAAGCGAGGAGATAAAGAAGCAATCATTGAAGAAGCTGCGCTCAACAAATTGATCCCGGCACTTGAGGCGGAAAAAATGGCAAATACGGTAGATTTTGACGAGAAGGAATTACCAAAAATGCAGCAGCTCAATCTCCTCACTATCAAACCTATTTTGTATGGGCTCAACAAACGTGCTGGTACAAAAAACCTCGATGAATCACATCCAGAGTTATTCAAAGAATTGACCGACTATATTCTTTCGACTGGAGCACAGTATGTCGTGCTTGATGCAAAGATTGAAGATGAGCTGAAAGATTTTGAAGGTGAGGAAAAAGAAATGTTTCGCGTAGAAATGGGTGGAGGAGAAAACGGAATCAACAATCTTATTACGCAAGCGTACAAACTGCTTGGACTCGAAACATATTTTACGACTGGCGAAAAAGAAACGCGTGCGTGGACAATACACAAGGGAAGTACGGCGCCAGTAGCTGGTATGGCTATTCATACCGATTTCAAAGATAAATTTATTCGTGCCGAGATTATCAATTGGAAAGATCTCATCGACTCAGGCTCATTTGGCGAAGCTCGCGCAAAAGGCAAAGTTCGCACGGAAGGGAAGGAATATATAGTGAAAGATGGAGATGTAATCGAATTTAAAATTTAACCTAATTGAGGAGAAAAAATCAAAATAAGCATTTCTCGCCCCATAGGAAGTGTAATCACTTTCCTTCTGGGGTAGTTAAAGACGGAGACGTGATTGAGTTTAAAATCTAGAATCCTATACATAAATAAATATATGTGGTAATGTGCGAGTGATAAAACTATTGTGTACCTTAAAATTTGATCTATTGAAAAAGATAATTTATATGATTTTTGTCCTTGTTGTGTTTTTTCAACAACAAACAACAGCACAAATATGGAGTACCGACTCTAGTGCTCGTATATTTTTTGTGTATGAAAGTAGTCAAAATTTTCAACAAGTGAGAAATTATTTTCAGTGGTTGTTGAATCCTAGAAATATGCAAGATAGCTTAGGAAACTTTTTGCGGATGAATAAAGATTCATCAGTTACTATAATTGCAAATGAGGAAATTGATGGATATTTTGATACTCCACTTGATTTTGTACTAGAGAAGGAAAAATATTGGATTGATTCTATCGTTTTGAGAAAGTCATACCAATATGTCGAAGAAGGATGGGTTCCAGGAGGATATTGGTCAGATGAAGGTAAATTTTACCCGCAGGCAAGTATAAAAATGCGAGATGAAGGTGATAATACACTTGTTGTTCAAGTATTTGTTCATCGAGAAACTCTATTTGAAACGATTCTTTCCGAAGAGAAGAAATAATTTTACCCGCGACACATTTTGTGTTGCGGGTATTTTTTTGTTACTATGCCTGCGTGGAAAATAAACAAGTGATTTCAATATTGAAAAACAACGGCATTGGTATACTGCCCACCGATACTTTATATGGGGTAGTTGGTAGTGCCTTTTCAAAAAAAGCTGTTGAGCGAATACATCAAATTAAAGAACGAGATGAAAACAAACCGTTTATTGTTCTTCTCTCGCAAATTTCTGATCTTGCCAAATTTGGTATCACATTAAATTCAACGCAGAAGAATTATCTTGATTCTGTTTGGCCTGGACCGGTTTCTGTGATATTGCCATGTTATGCAAATAAATTTGCATATTTACATCGCGATACAAAATCAATCGCATTTCGAATACCGAAAAATAAAAAACTGCGTGAATTTTTACTACAGACGGGTCCACTCGTAGCTCCATCTGCAAATCCGCAAGGAGAGATGCCAGCCACAACAATTCGTGAAGCAAAAAAATATTTTAGTGACAATGTTGATTTTTATATCGCCGGAGGCAAGAAAAAAGGCAACGAGAATGTATTCATACCGGCGCCCCCGAAAGGGGGCAAGCCATCCAAAATTGTATCGCTTGCCTCAGATTCTCCTGTTATAATTCGAGAATAAACAAAGGTTGGGTCATCCTGAACTTGTTTCAGGATCTATATAAATCAAAATACAGTACAAACCTGGATCCTGAAACAAGTTCAGGATGACCCGGGAATAAAGGTTACTTTTGATTTCGACGCTTCATCTCGCTAATCTCTTCACCCAAAGCCTTCAGTGAATGTTCGATGCGTTCGAGCACTTCACGCTCAATAATTTCTTCTTTTGTTTCTTTTTCATCGTCCTCCTGGATGTCTTCCACATCTTCTTGAATCTCGTCGACATCTTCCTGAATTTCATCAATGTCTTCCTGGATTTCTTCCACATCTTCCTGGATTTCCTCCACGTCTTCTGACACTTCCTCAAGTTGTTTTGCCTGGCGATTGACGCTCATTTGAATAAATATTGAAAGATAGATTGCTTCGAGCGAAACTATTGTGGTAAGCACGAGCAAAATGGTATTGAACGGCACTCCAAAAAAATACAAAAGAAACGAAACAATAAACATCGCCGTGTGAAATACGAGAGAACCAGTGGAGCCGATTGAACGCGTTGCTCGCATGGAAACATATTCAAGAAGTGATTCGTTTGTGAGTCGAGGGTTGCGATTTTTTCGAGCTATCATAGAAATTTTGAGTTTTGCATAAGCGTGCCCTTACGATTGAAAATTAAGCCTTTTTATTATACTATGGGTTCATGGATACTCAAACAACAAAAGGTTCAAAATTTACTAAATGGGCGATGATTATTGCAATCGTTGTTGTTCTCAATTTGTTTTTCAATTATGCGATCTCTCTCGTATATAAAGCACCTGCCTACGAAGATTTTATAAAACCAACACAGGTAGTTGAGCCGATCACTACAAAAGATGATTGTTTGAAAGTGGGTGGTCAGTGGACCGATCCAGATACTCGCTACGAAAATATTCCAACTCCTGGAATGAAAAGTGCACCAGCTGTTGGGTATTGTGATCCAAATTACACGAAGCAAATGGAATTCAATACAGCTACAAAAAATTATAGCCGCACAGTATTTATTATTCTTGTGATACTCGGCGTAATTTCACTCGGACTTTCTGCTCTGTTTACCAATGCAATACTTTCGCCTGCATTTTCTTGGGGTGGGGTACTTTCCTTGATCATTGCATCAATGCGCTACTGGAGTGACGCAGACAATTTTGTAAAAGTACTTATTCTTGGAGTTGCTCTCGGTGCACTCATCTGGCTCGCGGTTAAAAAATTCCAAAATTAAACTAGTCGTTAGTCTTTAGTCTACAGTCTTTAGAAATGCCAGAACAAACAAAAATAAACTCATTTAAAGACTTGATTGTTTGGCAAAAAAGCTTCCAGCTTGTTAGGCAGATATATAAAATAACTGAAAAAATACCATCTACCGAAATGTATGGATTGAAATCTCAGATGCAGAGGTCATCAGTTTCTATTCCTTCAAACATTGCAGAGGGGTTTTACCGAAGAACACCAAAAGATTTTAAACAATTTTTACATATAGCATTTGGTTCAACCGCTGAACTTGAGACACAGTTGCTGTTGTGTAAAGAGCTGTATTCGATTAATATCGAAGAAGAAGGAAAATTGCTTACAGAAGTTAGTAAAATGCTCAGAGTATTTATTACTAAACTAGAGACTAAAGACTAAGCACTATAAACTATGAATAATTACGATCATACGAAAATAGAAAAAAAATGGCAGAAGGAATGGGATACAAAAAAAACCTACGCAACTGCATCCTCTAAAAAAGCGAAAGGTAAAAAACCTTTTTATGTACTTGATATGTTTCCGTATCCATCTGGTGCAGGTCTTCATGTAGGTCATCCTCGCGGGTATATTGGTAGTGATGTGATTGCGCGAAAAATGCGTATGGAGGGATACAATGTATTGCATCCAATGGGTTATGACGCTTTTGGTCTGCCTGCAGAACAATACGCAATCCAAAACAATATTCATCCGCGCAAAGCTGTAGAACAAAATGTAAAAACATTTGAGCACCAGCTTTCTATCCTTGGTCTCTCATATGACTGGTCACGAAAAATAAATACAACTGATCCAGAGTATTACAAATGGACACAATGGATTTTTGAAAAAATATATGAATCCTGGTTTGATACTGAGAAAAATTCTGCACGACCAATAGCCGAACTTGTTGCACTATTTGAAAAGCGTGGCAACGTCGGTATTTCTGCGTGTTCATCAAATACTCAATTGTTTTCTGCAAAGGAGTGGCTGCTGATGAGCGAGATGGAAAAGCAAAATACACTCATGCAGTATCGCCTCGCATATGAAGGATATTCAGAGGTGAATTGGTGTCCTGAACTCGGCACGGTGCTCGCCAACGACGAAATCGTTGATGGTCCAAATGGTCCAGTATCAGAACGTGGCGGATATCCTGTAGAAAAGAAAACAATGCGCCAATGGTTTATGCGTATTACTGCATATGCGGATCGACTTATTTCTGGTCTCGACAATCTCGACTGGCCAAGCCACATCAAAGAAATTCAAAAAAATTGGATCGGAAAAAGTGAAGGAGCAGAAATCGAGTTTAAAGTTGAAAGTGTAAAGTCGAAAGTCGGTACAATCAAGGTATTTACGACACGAGCGGATACTCTATTTGGTGTGACGTATGTTGTGCTCGCGCCAGAACATCCATTAATCTCAAATCTCAAATCTCAAATCTCAAATCTGACTGAAGTTGAACAATACCTTGCAGAAGCAAAAAAGAAAGACGACATTATTCGTGCATCTACCGACAAGGAAAAGAGTGGTGTTGAGCTGAAAGGCATTCGCGCAATCAATCCGGCAAACGGCGAAGAGGTGCCAGTATGGGTAGCAGATTATGTGTTGCCACAATATGGCACGGGAGCAGTAATGGCCGTACCTGCGCACGACGAACGAGATTTTGCATTTGCGAAGAAATATAATTTGCCGATGAAGCAGGTTGTTAAGCCTGTGTTTATTGATCCTATAAATCCACCACGATTCGGACTTAGTGAAGTTGTTCGTAATACTGTTTATATTTTTTTAAAAAACAAACAAACAGGTTTATACGCATTATTGCGCTGGCATGGAACTCTTGAAGGTATTACTACTGTGGTAATGGGCGGACAAGAAGAAGGAGAGACTCGCGAAGAGGCTTGTCTTAAAGAAATTAAGGAAGAAACTGGTTTAGTGAATGCTTGTTTTGTAAAAGAAATGCCATGGGTATCAGATGCCAAATATTGTGCTTCGCATAAAAATCAAAATCGGTTATCTATTTCATATGCATATTTATATGAAATTGATTCACTTGATGGGCAAATATTAGTTTCAGAAGAAGAAAAAAAGTTAGCTACACTTTATTGGGGTACAGCAGAAGAATTAGCTAAAAAAGTTCCTGAGCATCAAAAATATTTATGGGCACAGTTGTGTGTAGTGTCTCCAGTTTTAAACGATGGTTTATTAATGAATTCTGGAAAATTTGACGGACTGTCATCAGAAGAAGCTCGAGAAAAAATCACTCAATCCGTCGGAGGAAGAATTGTTACGAAGTTTAAACTTCGCGATGCTATTTTTGCACGTCAGCGATATTGGGGCGAGCCGATTCCACTTTTTACCAAGGATGGAATTATTCACGAAGTCGCAGAGAAAAAATTACCACTCGAACTACCGAATGTAAAAAGTTATGAGCCGACTGGCACCGGAGAGAGCCCACTTGCCGGAGTTGCTTCATGGGTAAAAGCTGGATACGAGACAAATACAATGCCGGGTTGGGCGGGAAGTTCTTGGTATTTCTTGCGCTATGCCGATCCAAAAAATAAAAAAGCTTTTGCCGATAAAAATGAACTCGATTATTGGTTCGACAAAAAGAATCAGGGAGGAGTAGATGTGTATGTGGGTGGAGCGGAACATTCTACCGGACACTTGCTCTATTCGCGTTTTTGGCATCAATTTCTTTTTGATATGGGATTTGTTCCAACACCAGAACCATTTCAAATGCTTCGAAATCAAGGAATGATTTTGGCTTCCGATGGACGCAAAATGTCAAAGCGATGGGGAAATGTAATCAATCCTGACGATATTGTAAAAACGTATGGAGCAGACACGCTTCGTTTGTATGAAATGTTTATTGGACCATTTGATTCGAGTTTGCCATGGCAGACCGATAGTATTATCGGTCCACGACGTTTTATTGAACGTGTTTGGAAAATGGGGGCGCGTGTCCTCGAAACAAAATCAAAAACTACAAGCGCTGATGCAGAGCGTGCAATTCATTTTGCTATCAAAAAAGTAAGTGAAGATATTGCAAGCTTTGGTTTCAACACGGCAGTGTCTGCAATGATGATTTGTTTGAATGAAATGGAAAAAGGGGAAACCATCTCGATAGCTGATTTCAAAAAGTTTTTGCAATTGCTTGCACCGTTTGCGCCATATGTTTCTGAAGAACTCTGGCACGAAATCTCGAATCTTGAATCTCGAAACTCAAATCTTCAGATACAAGATACAAGAAATGAGATACAAGTTTCAAGCATTCATCTTTCTGGTTGGCCAATGTTTGATCCCGCAAAACTTGTTTCAGATACTATGACAATAGTTGTTTCGGTAAACGGTAAACCACGCGAACATCTTACTGTTGCTCGAACCGCTACGCAAAAGGATATTGAGGACATGGCACGTCAATCAGAAAAGGTGCAAACATTTTTGCAGGGAGTAGAACCAAAGCGGGTGATTTATGTACCAGAGAAATTAATTAATTTTGTGCTGTAATGAATTTGTCATTCCCGGCTCCGACCGGGAATCCAGTCTAATTTAATTCAAACCTGGATCCTGAATCAAGTTCAGGATGACACAACCCAAAAAATGATACGTAAATTACTCAGATTAATAAACCGAAGAGAAGACGAAGGTGGTATGCATCAAGCAGCCATTCTTCTTGGTGTTTTTTCATTGATTTCTCAGCTCATTGGTCTCTGGCGTGATCGAATGCTCGCACATACTATTGGCCCTGGACCATTGCTTGATGTGTATTATTCTGCATTTCGTATTCCGGATTTTATTTATCTCTCCATTGCCTCACTTGCTTCCATTACAGTACTCATGCCGTTTTTGATTGATCACATGAATAGCAACGGCAAGGATTCTGCGCGGAAATTTTTCAACGACGTGCTCTCCGGATTTTTTCTTTTGCTCACACTCGTTTCGATAGCCGTATATTTTATGATGCCACGCTTGGCTCAGTATATTGCGCCAGGATTTTCTACTCTGCAATTGCACGAGCTTGTGGGTGTGAGTCGCATTATGTTGCTCTCTCCGATTTTTATGGGTCTCTCCAACATGATTGGAACTGTCACTCAGCTCATGCGCAAGTTTGTTGTGTTTTCTTTGTCTCCCATTTTTTACAATCTGGGAATTGTATTCGGTATTCTCTTTTTGTATCCGAAATACGGCGTGTATGGTCTTGCGATCGGTGTGGCACTTGGAGCATTGATGCATTTGCTCATCCAAATTCCTACAATAGTCAAAGCTGGATTTACTCCGAAGCTTGCAGCTCGTCTTGAACATGCAACGCTTCGCCAAGTTGTCTCGCTTTCACTTCCACGCACACTTGGTCTTTCGATGAATAGCATTGCACTTATCGTGATTCTTGCGATGGCATCCAAACTTTCTTCTGGGTCAATTTCTATTTTCAACTTTTCGTACAACCTTGAAACCACGCCGGTCGGTATCATTGGAATATCGTATGCCGTTGCATCGTTTCCACTTCTATCAGAAGCATTTGCACGAGGGGACATGGATAAATGGCAGAAGAGTATTATTTCTGCATTGCGACAAATTATTTTTTGGTCGCTACCACTTTCCGCACTTTTTATTGTGGTACGTGCGCAGATTGTACGCGTGACACTCGGCTCCGGCGCATTTTCTTGGAATGATACCAAGCTTACCGCAGCAGCATTTGCATTGTTTACACTCGGCCTCATTGCACAAAATATGATTCTCGTTTCGGTGCGCGCATTTTATGCAGCACACAATACAAAGACCCCGCTCATCATCAATGCTTTTTGTTCTATCGTCATTGTGGCACTCGCATATTTTCTTCTCCATGCATTTGAAACTGTTCCAATGTTCCGCTACTTCATTGAGTCGCTACTTCGTGTACCAGACATACCACAGACTGCCGTACTCATGCTTCCACTCGCATACTCAATCGGTACATTGCTCAACGCATGGCTCCATTGGGTGGATTTGCGACGACAATATCTCACATCAGTCGGTAGCTTGCCTCGCACATTGTTTGAAGCAGTCGCAGCGTCATTTGCGGTTGGAATTACTGCATACGCCTCGCTCAATGCACTTTCCTATGTGTTTAGTATGAATACATTTTTTGGAGTGCTTATGCAGGGAGGCATCGCCTGTATTTTGGGAACACTTGCTGGTCTTATTTTGCTCTATCTTTTGAAGAGTGAATCATTGTTTGAAATATTGAATGCTGCTCGCAAAAAATTCTGGAAAGTGGATTTTGTAGAACCAGAAAAATAAGAACACAGCTTTCTGGTTTTTGGTTTTAGTTTGAAATAAAAAAGACCTCTGTTTTAAAGAGATCTTTCGTTCTTAAGCGATTATGAAATTACATTTTATTCACATAAACTAATGCACGATTATTCCAACTGAATGTATCACCCCCATTCATTTTTGAAATTGTTTTTGTACCGGTTGTAATTTTGCCATTTTCTTTTGACAACCATCTTACGTATTTACCTGCGTTATCTTCATATATGGTTCCCCAAAATATTATATATACAAGTTTAGATACTACTCCTGAGGGTTCACTAAACCAGCAATCTTGTATTAAGTGGGGATAAGCCAGAAGATAATCCAAAAATGTCGCGTTTGCAGTTGGTTCATCTTTTAATGCTTCCATCAAGTCGATACCATAGGAAAACTTATTTTCATTCTGCACTCTTGTTACATAAGTATCAAAATCTTCCGGATGAAAAATTACATCTCCAAAGTGATTATGGCTCACTATTTTGGAACCATTTTCACAAAAAGGGGTTTCATGGGTTGGGATTAAGTGCATAATTTTTTCAGTTTGTTCAATGAATCTGATAATTTTCATTGCCAGTTCATTGTTTTTTGAATCAATCACTTTTTGTAGGTGCATATACATGCCACCAGCTTTTTCAAATTTTTTGGCGAACTCAAGCCACTGACCGAGTCCTTTGCTCACATCATCTTTTTTCATGACGCATACAGTATTAAATTGTTAGGGAACCAATATTAGTTCTCGATTCGTATTATACAACTAATTATTAAAAATGCAAGCGAAAATAATGCTTTATAAAACAAGCATTTTCTGCTAGGATGGCAGTATCTTATGGATTTAAAGCATATTCGAAACTTTAGTATTATCGCGCATATCGACCACGGCAAGTCTACGCTTGCCGATAGAATGCTTGAGGTTACGGGCACGATCGAGGCACGTAAAATGCGTGACCAAGTGCTCGACAACATGGAACTCGAACGTGAACGTGGTATTACGATCAAAATGCAACCCGTCAGAATGGAATACCATTCTGACGGGAGTCAAAAGTCAAAAGTCGAAAGTGGAAAGTATCAACTCAATCTGATAGACACGCCAGGGCACATAGATTTTTCTTACGAGGTCTCAAGAGCTCTGAAGGCCGTAGAAGGTTCTATTTTGCTTGTAGACTCCACACAGGGCGTGCAAGCACAAACACTCACCACACTCGAAGCAGCGCGTGCAGAAGGGCTCATTATTGTGCCAGCTGTTTCAAAAATCGATTCTCCGCTTGCTCGACCAGAAGAAGTAAAATTGGAAATTGCGACGTTGCTCGATATCGATCCCGATATGATTCTTTCTGTTTCCGGAAAAACAGGTGAAGGTGTTGCCGAACTTTTGCAGGCCGTGATCGAACGCATTCCTCCACCAGCCATGGCAAAGGAACCAGGACTCAAAGCACTTGTGTTTGATTTTAAATATGACGATCATCGCGGAGTTATTGTGTACGTTCGTATTTTTGAAGGAAGCGTGAGAAAAAATGATCGACTGCTTTTTTCGATTGCGAAAGAAAAATTCATTGCACTTGAAGTGGGCATTTTTACTCCGGGAGAAGAAGCACGTGATTCGTTGAATGCTGGAGAGATTGGCTACATTGTGACTGGCGTCAAACAACCAGGTATCGCTTCTGTGGGAGACACTATCACTACTGAAAAAAATCCGTTGCCACCACTTCCTGGATATGCAAATCCACGACCAGTGGTATGGGCATCTATTTATCCTGAAAGTCAGGACGATTTTCCAACACTCAAAATGGCACTTAGTCGTTTAAAACTTTCGGACTCAGCCTTTACGTTTGAAGAAGAATCTTCTGGTGCACTCGGTCGCGGATTCCGTGCCGGCTTTCTTGGAATGCTTCATCTTGAAATCATTACCGAACGTTTGCGTCGTGAATATCGACTCGAACTTATTGTGACTACACCATCGATTACATACATGGTGACAAAAAGAAATGGCGGAGTTGAAACAATTTATTCTCCACATTTGTTTCCCGATGATAGTCAGATTATTTCTGTAGAAGAACCATGGGCAAGCATGCATATCATTACGCCAGAGCGATATATAGGAGTACTCATGCCGTTTTTATATGAACATGAAGGGGAAGTCGGCACAACTGAATCATTCGGTGAAGGACGTTCTTCTATTTCCGTGATGATGCCTCTTCGCGAAATGATGCGTGGATTTTTTGATGAACTTAAAAGTATTACGAGTGGTTATGCTTCTATCACTTACACTATTGCCGGACTTCGCCCTGCGTCAGTGACTCGTCTAGATATTGTGATTGCCGATGAAGTGGTACCTGCGTTTACACGTGTGATTGCTCGTCGTCGTGCGCAAGAAGAAGCCGATGAAGCGACAGAAAAATTGCAAAAGGTGCTGCCTCGCCAACAATTTGAAATGAAAGTGCAAGGTGTGGCGCTCGGAAAAATTCTTTCGTCAAAAACGATCAAAGCATTTCGAAAGGACGTGCTCATGCATGGAAGTAAAATGGTGGGAGGTGGTGACGTGTCTCGAAAAAAGAAACTTTTGGAAAAACAGAAAAAAGGAAAGGCACGCATGCGCAATTCCGGAAAAGTGAATATTCCACACGATGTGTTTCTGAAGATGATGCAGAGAGGGGAATAGTCATTGAACATAAAAACAAAAGAACAATGAGCAAAAAAATGCATACAACGAATCCTCATTTGCGTCTCAGACGTAAATGAGGATTTTGTTCGTTGTTCTTGTGTTCCTTGTTCTTTTGTCTACTTTGTAAACAAAACTGGCATGTAGAGGGCAATCATCAAGAGAATGATAAGCACTGAAACGATACCCCAGACAATATTTACTTTTCGGCGGTGTTTTCGTGAAAATAGCATATAAATTACAGGTTCTAGTTGCTAGGTTCTAGGTTATAGTAATACAATAGAACAGGTGTAGTGTATCATGTACATAAAAAGTATCAACTGCCTATTATGGCTTCCTATCTAAAGAAACAAAATCTATTTAAAGAAATCCTTTTTTCTCGAACGACTGCGTTGGTGGTTTTGTTTGCTGTCTTTTTTACTGGATATGGACTGGTGTCGTTGATTGGCAAAAGTATCAACGAGGCCAAGGCGCGCAAGGTTGCCGAAGCACAGGCTTCTGAGCTTTCAAAAAAACAAACAGAACTTTCTGAAAAACTTTCCGTGCTCAATACTGCAGACGGACAAGAATCCGCACTGCGAGAACAATTTCCTGTGGTGAAAGAGGGCGAGCATGTGGTGGTGATTACCGGGAGTGAAGATACAACAAGCAATCCCGACGGTAGTGGCGCAAATCAATCGAAGCAATCTGGGTTTTGGAATTTTGTAAAAAGCGTTTTTAAATAGAGTATCCGGTAGATTTTTTATGGTATAATAAAGAAAAACAACTTTTTATGGGAAAAATTATAGTTAGGAGACTTACAAAGAAAGAAAAAATAGATCAAAGTAAGGCTGATGATCAATATGCAAAACTTATTTCCGATAATACAATAGAAGCTCGAGAAAAAAGAGTTGCTTTGTATAGACACATGTCTGGTATGGCAAAACTATACTATACTGATATGTACACCACCGACCTTCTTTGTATTTCGAATGAAGGAAAAAAAGCATGAGAAAAAATTTTATTATAAAAGCCACGGCATGCCGTGGCTTTTTGTTTTTGCTTTGAACTTTGTATTTTTGGGCGGAGTGAGCTTAATTTTTGAAAGACCTCTGCTGGCTCGACGGAGCCAAAAGGAGAAAATCCTCAGCAGAGGATTTTCGCGTCTTTCAAAAATTTATGCGAGCGTATTTTATTCTTCTAGATTTGGTTTTTCAAGAGTCAGTGCTTCAAGTTGTGGTGCTTCGCCAGCGATACGCATGACGTCTTTGTCTACTTTTTTAAATTCCTTACCGCTCGCATTGTAATGATTGACCGCAGTGGAGAGCGCATTCCCAAGCTTTGCATGATAGTCCTCAAATGATTTCAAATGTTTTCCAAGCTCGCCGACGCGTTTGACGATGTCCTTTGCCGTCTCTTCAATTTGGAGCGCGCGTAATCCTTGCAATACTGTTTGCAAGTAGGCAAGGAATGAAGTAGGGGAAACAATGATAACTTTGTACTTTGATGCCGCGCGCTGGATGAGATTTTCAGCATTTTCTTCTGTGGATCCAACATTGTTTACGAGAAGATCATAGTAGATGGCTTCGTGTGGAATAAACATAAAGGCAAATTCCATTGTTCCGTTTTCTGGCTGAATATATTTTGCTGTTTCTGTGATGCGAAGCTTTAAATCATTTACAAACATTTTTTCATACTCGGCTTTGCGGATCGGATCTTTTTCTCCGGCAAGACGATTGTAGTTGTCGAGAGAAAATTTTGAATCTACAGGAATGACTTTGTCTTTTACAAATACGGCTGCATCCACAATAGTGCCGTCGGGGAATGTGTACTGCATTTCGTATCCATTGGAAGGAAGAATGTTTTTAAGCAGTGCCTCGAGATAATATTCGCCGAGGATTCCGCGTTGCTTTGGATTTTTCAAAATATCTTGAAGTTCCTCGAGCTGTTCTGTGAAGCCAACAACTTGTTTGTTGGTGACATCAAGCAGTGTGAGTTTTTCCGTAACCTCCTGAATAATCTTTGTCGACTCGCTCGCTTGATGACGCATAGCCTGGTTGATTTCTTTTGAACTTTCGCCGAGCTTCATGTCGACTGTGCGGGTGAGCTCGTTCATTTGTTGCAGAAGGAGTTTGAGACCAGTGTCGTCAGCGGCTGCGGGCGCGGTTTTTTTACGCAGTAAAAAAACCGCGCTTCCAATGCCGACCAGGATTCCAATAATGATGAGAAGTATTGTTTGCATAAATAGATTGTAACATATGGCTATTTTTGCTATATATTGACTTTTTATATTATAAGTAGTATAATTCTATTAAATTCATTTACCCTAGCGGACGGGCTCAATCCGAACACCTACAATTTCCCATCTAGGGAATTTTTTTGTTTCAAATACTCGCTAAGCACTTCACTCGGAGTCTTGTAGTCCAAACATTTCATCGACCGTCGA
>JAHFNO010000008.1 GCA_023267275.1 Candidatus Nomurabacteria bacterium
ATATTCTTTATATATATGTTTGTTTCTTTTACTAAACCAAAAATGGAGACGAGAAATGCGGTAGCAGTAAGTCCAAGGAAAAAGAATGGCTCAGTGTCATATTTTGCGTCGAGCCACTTCCCCGCAACAAGTGCAAGAAGAATCGGTCCAATAACCCACCCAGACATTCGTCCAAAGGCAACAAGCGGATCTCTCCAATATGATTTTTTTTCATTCATAACAAATCAAATACTATTGAATGCTTACACTTGCTCTGTCTTATAAAAACAAATGAGGACGGTGCAAGAACTTGTTCTCATGACATCCGAATGCTGTTTTTATAAAGTACTCTTTATAAAAGCTAGCGAGGAAAAATGTGTGCTATGTGCGTGCGGTAGGAATCGGACCTACGACCTCTGTCTTATCAGGACAGCGTTCTACCACTGAACTACGCACGCACATAATACACATTTTTTCCGAGCGACGCTTTTATATCGTAAGCGATATCAGGGACTCGTTCTACCACTGAATCCCGACGATTTATAATGTCGGGATCCCGACCTAATGCGTCGGGGCTACGCACGCATTTTCATTTTTTCAAAGGCTTAAAACACCTCTCAAAACACAAGAAAACGACCCTTTTTGGGTCAAAAATACTATATCAAAAAAAACTCAATACAGCAATGAACAAAAGGAGAACATATCACGAACTTGACAACACAATATACTTGATGCAATATGGAGCAAAACTATACTTTATGCACATAACAGAATTTTCCAAATACAGTTTGTTTAAAAACCACCTTGGTTTTCAAACAAACCTAAAACAGCTATACCAAATTCAGAAATTACTTGAATTGACGGTTAAAGATATCCAAAAAAATTGTTCCCATAAATTCTGCAATATCAGAAGTCTCCCTGAAAAAGGTGAATCAATCGGTATTCTTCTTGAAAAAGAGTGTTCCGAATGTGGTTTCAGATTAGAAAAACCTCATGCTCATTCATGGCAAAAATGTAAGTATTGCTGGGGTAATATGGAAGATATGGGTCAACGATTATTTGGTGAGGATAGAAGACACTATTTCAAATGCACTGAATGTGGCCAGGAACATTGGCACACATAAAAAAATAGAGAGTAAAGACCACGGTATTACCGCGGTCTTTTTTAATGTGAGTTCATATATTTCATTGTTGACGGACCAAATATGCCTGTGCCCTTTTTTAAACCAAGCGGTTCCAAAATATCGACAGAATGAAATTCCTGAAATAAAGTCAATGCTTTTTTTGTTGCTAGACCAAAATATGTTGTTTCGTTACCCACAGATCCTGGGCCATCTTTGGTAACAAAAATTCCATGAGTGTTTAAATATTTTTGCAATTCAAAAACATCAAAACTGCGCATACCAAGCCCGAATGTAAACTTAAAAATATGGTGTGATGTTTTTTGTAATGGAATATTTTGCGGTTGCAGAAATATAAAACCACCTCCGCCCGACATTCTTGTGGTAGTTGTTGTAGAACATGCACTTGTAGAAAATGATAATCCTGAACTTGTACCTGTCGTACCAAGTATGTCAGTCGAAATAACACGGAAATAATATGTTGTTCCGCATGTAAGACCAGAGACAATCGCGCTATGTAAAATTACTCGCGTCGATGTATCGGTTTCAGTTGTGAGAGTTCCATACCCAGTAGTCAAACCATATTCAACTTTTGATGAGGCATTCTTATCTGTTGTCCAAGTTATTGTGGAAGTAGTTTGTGCTGGCGAAACACTAATAGCAGAAAAAACTGGTGCTGAATCTGGACTATAAGTAAATGTACTCGATGCGACTGTTGAAAGTTTATCCGAAACACTTGCACCTTGCACATGTAAAGTAGCAGAACCTTCTGCTGGTGCAGGAATGTCAGCGCCATTTTGAGAACAATCTACCGTACTAAAAACTGTTGTATACGAATAGGTACAGGTTGAAGACGTTCCCCAATTTACAACTGGTGCCCATGTAAGAACAGTATCTGAACTTGCCGGTGCAGTGATAGAAACAACAGGCGCAGTTGAAGTATCGAAAGCATAAAGTGTCGGATATGTTGCGGGATGTTTAATCCAAACACCCACTGGAGCAAAATCCCAATTGGTTGTACCGCCAGAAAATGGAGCATTCGTTGAGGTGTTATAAAAATAAGTTGAATTTGGCACACCAAGAGTATTTACTGCTGTACATCCTGAAATATCACCCGACGTCAGACAAGTACTTTGTAAACTACCTATCTTGTCATAAAACGAATCACTTATTGTCAATGAATTTTTAGTTCCAATAAATCCTCCTGTTGTAGAAACAAAATTTGATACCGCCCCGGAACTAAATGAATCCCGAACAATTCCACCTTCAATATGACCGACTAAACCACCAGCATCATTTGAACTGAAAGTATTAATCCCTGTAACACTACCTGACGCATAACTTCTTTGAAGAAAAACGTGTGCAGTCTCGATTTCACCAATAAGTCCCCCCACCTGCAAATCGCCGGTAACTGCACCATTCGCATATATATCTGAAACGGTGAGCTGAACAACTGAAGGCTGAGAGACGTGGAGAGAAAGTAAATCACCCGCAAAACCACCCGAGAGTGGTCCTGTGCCACCAATGGTTGCAAACGAATAGCTTTGCGAAATTGTTCCAGAAATTCGATCACTTGCCGTATCATCCTGTGACGAAATATATCCGAATTGTCCGCCGGTATACGCAACTCCGGAGATAGTACCACCTGTTTTATTTTGACTAAATGTATAGGTAACAATTCCTGTTCCCGTATATTCGTGCGCCTCATATGCACCGAACAAACCGCCAACATTTGCTCCCGTCGAAGATACAGTACCAGTCGCATATGAATTACCTGAAACCGTAAAATTGGCAGGGCCGCTCGAATCAGACTCAGAATATGCAAAACCAATGAGTCCTCCGACACTTGCTCCTGCACCTGTTACATTTCCAACAGAAGAATTGTTTGTGAAAGTAAAATTGATTGTTCCTGTTGCTGTGTTCAATTCAGAAACCTGACCAATCATTCCTCCGATCGATCCATCCGTACTGCTACTTACATTTCCGGTAGAAGTATTTGTGTTAAACACAGCACTACTATCAACGCCATTTCGTGTTGCATTGTAATTTACAAAACCAACAAGTCCTCCAGCATATAAACCAACAGAACTAATAGTGGCGCTTACAGAATTGTTATCCATCTGCAACGTTGCAGCCGACAATAAATCAGCTTCACCAACCAAACCGCCCGCCACAATAGTGCCAGCACTCACTGAACCCAAAATCGTATTATGAGAAAATGTAGATGTTCCACTTTGTGTTACCAAATTTCCAACCAATCCACCAACACTACCACTCGAACCAGAAACAGTAACGTTGCTTGTAATATACTGAATCGTCAAATTTGTCCCATTACCCACAAGTACACCCAAATTACTTTCACCTGAAACAATACCAATCACTGTGAGATTTTCAATGGTTGCTCGATTTGCTATTGTAAATAATCCTTGATTTTTTATTGTCTGAGTTATAGAAAAATTGGTAATTGTATTAAGTTGCCCGTCAAAAATTCCAGAAAATGGTAGGTTCCATGAGAGTGTTTGAAAATCGATTCCCGTACAATCGATTGTAGCTACTGTTATATTGTAATTATCGGCATAACCGGTCAAAGGATCAGCATCAATTGCTTGCAGCTGTGCGCAAGATGTAATTGAAGTAGTAGAAGCAGAACCTGGTGTGGTATATGAAATAATTGAGGCAGGACCTTGACCTAAGTCATTACCTGCAACGACCCCAATATCAAAATCTCCGTAGCCAGGTAATTGCAATGTTGTAGTAAAAGTTATTCCATCTGTACTTGTGGCAACAACATCTGAATCAGTCCAATCTGCAGTCGGTCGCTTCGCATTAATAAAATACTGCGTTGGCAATTGGCTTCCATTTGGTGTTGGAGCAGACCACGTCACAGTCACATTAAGATACCCAACATCGGCAACAGCTGCAACATCATTGGGGACATCGGGAAGATCGACTGCATGAACAAATCCAAAAACACCCAAAAAAAGCAGAGCGAAGAAAAGCAAAAAACCAATAGAAATAGTGACTTTTTTTCTTAAAAAAATAGATTTCTGCTTGAATTGCATATGTAATGAAAGTATACCACACCTCAGTTTATCTCTTCGGTCATCAATGTGTATTTACATACTTCATTGTAGCTGGACCAAAATACCCTGTCCCCTGTGTCAGACCTATTGGTTTTAATATTTCATCAGCGTGTAATTCTTGAAATACACGGACTGCTTTTTGTGTAGCATACCCAAAATAATTTGTTTCGTTTCCTACGGATCCCGAACCAATCTCTGCCACAATTGCTCCATGTTCATTCAAATATTTTTGCAGCGAGAGAACATCGACATTTCGATCACCCAAGCGCAACGTGGTTTTAAATATACCAGAATGTGGCGGTGTCACAACAGGAACCGTTGTAATCGTATTTCCAGTACTCGGTACTGTGTTTGATTTTATTGGTTGAGTGCTTTCTATCGGAACTGAAACCTTCTGTGGTCGTGTGACAGGCACCGCTCCTGTACCCACGCCACCATTTCGCGGATTTTTTATTTCAAATGTATTCAATGTAATTGTATTACTTGCTACTGTGGCCCAATCAAAGACCGTAATTGTACATGATGCATATGTTCCGACAGGTAGTGTGGCAAACGAAACAGTGTTTGATCCCGCCACAGCATCGGTTGTCACCCCTTCACAAATACCGCCATACGAAATTCCGCCTGCCTTAGTTGAAGTAAATGTAAACGATGGCGTACGATTTGTTGTTGGAGTTTCAACCTCGTTTACCAAAGAAATGATTGGCTCAACATCGACAACAAACGATGAGATGCGAAGCGGAGTACTCACATTGCCTGCGTGATCGGTGAGTGTAATCGTGCAATCTACATATGACCCTTCGGCAAGTGTATTGAAGACGACTGTGTTTGTTCCCGTAGTCACATCGACAGTAGTACTTACACATCCATCTTCATACGTAATCGTTCCAGCTTCTGATGCATTAAATGTATAGCTCGGCGTAAAATTACTCGTTGGAGATGCTATTGCTGCCGACTCAGTCACCACGGGAAGAGTAGTATCCACGATAAAGCTATGAATGATGATCTCATTACTGAGATTTGTTGCCGAATCAATAACAGAAATTTTACAGTTTGCATGTTCCCCATCAGCAAGCGATGAAAACAAAATCGTATTTGTTCCGTTTAATGCCGTAGTGTTTGTGCTTGTACAATCACCGCTAAATACGATAATACCCGGCTCGTTTGTTGTAAATGTGTATGTTGGTGTGTGTGTTGCTACATATGTTGACACTGCAGTTATTTCAGAAATTGTTGGAGCAACAGTGTCGACAATAAATGAGGTGACGACGAGTGGAGTACTCACAAGACCGACACCGTTGGTCACTGTGATGCGACAATTTGAATGAATTCCATCCGCGAGTGTTGTAAATACAACAGTATTTGTTCCGGCAATCGCCGTAGTATTGGCGCTGGTACAATCTCCAGTGTATGAAATCGTACCGGAATCAGTCGAAGTAAATAAATATGATGGAGTAGGATTTTTTGTTGGTGTTGGCACAGGTGTTGATTCAAAAAGAGTGGATGCTGTTGTATCGACAGTAAATGTGTTCACGGCAAGCACGTTGCTATGATTTCCGATTTGGTCTGTTGCCTGAATTGTACAATCGCTGTACGTACCATCGGCAAGAGAACTAAATGTAACCGAATTCAATCCTGGCACACCAGAATGCGTTGAACTTGTACAACTACCTCCATACGCAAGTGTGACTGGTTCGTTTACAGAAAATGTATAACTTGGTGTGTGATTGTTTATCGGAGTAGGCACAGGCACAGCTTCAGTAAGAACTGGATCGTCAATATCAACATAAAAACTCGAAACACTTATTTGATTGCTTGGATTCGAAGCAGAATCGGTTACGATGATTTTACAATTTGAATGAAGGCCGTTTGAAAGCGCAGAAAAAGTAATTGTATTTACACCCACCGTTGCAGTAGTCGTTGTGCTCGTACAATCTCCAGTATATGAAATCGTACCTGCCTCACTTGAGGTAAAACTATACGACGGAGTTGCTGTACCTACCACTGCCGGCACAGGAGTAGTTTCAGAAATAACGGGTGCAATAGTATCGACAACAAATGCAACAGAGTCAGAATTTGCCGCAAGGAAACTGGTTGAACTATCTGATGAATCAGTAACAGAAATTCCCCAATAGTACGAGCCACTTGCTAGTGTTTGCCCAACAGAACCAGCAGTATATGTACCGCCGGCAAGTGCCTGTCCAACAGTAAACGACGAGTTGCCTTGCGCGAGTAACGCTGAAGTATAATCGACAACGGGCGAAGAAAAATCGCTGTGTGTTGAAATTTTTATTCGGTATTTTACCGAATCAGCATCATCAGGATCGGTCATGGTAAATGTGAGATTTGGTTGATTTACGTTTGAAATACTGCCATCTACTTTATTTGCCGGACCAAAATTTATTGGATCATATGGAGAAGTATTTAAAACTACCACCGCAGACCAAACGTTGGTATTCGAATTAACAGTCGCAAGAGTAAGTCCGTCTGAAGACATTGTGGTACTCTGCCAACTATCATTACTATCTGCTACATTTTGTTTAGTCCATGTATTACCAAAGTTTGTAGAGAGCCAAAGTCCTCCAGAAGAAAGCGCTCCAGCAAAAATGATTGATCCATCAGAAGATGAAACTATTGAACTCCAAAAATGTTGACCCGAGGCAAGAGCTTCCGTCCATGTTCCTCCAGTATTGATTGAGGTAAACATATATGAGCCAATCAACCCAACAGCCATTTTTGTACCATCGGAAGAAATTGCAGATGTATACCACGACCCGCTACCAAGAGAAGAAAGGGTGGTCCAACTGGTTCCCGAATTTGTTGATAGATAGATGTATCCTCCGTTTGTTCCTGCAATAATTTTAGTTCCATCATCAGATATCGCAAGCGTTCCCCAACGTAAGTTACCAAGTGAAGATAAACAAGTGGCAACACCCCCAGAAATTTTTTTAAGACAACCATTGATAGGTCCAAAAAGTGCGTAGGTGCCATTGCGCGAAACTGCTACTACAGGACTTGTACCATCTGCTGATTCATATGAATTCCATGTCACGCCAGAATCGGTTGATAAATTTGCGGAAGCTGGAACATTTACCGTATCTCCAATATCATTATCATAATAACTATAGGCGGGAGCAGAGACAAAAATTGTACTGTTATTTTGTGAAGCCGCGAGATTTGAAAGATTTAAAAAATTGCTTATCACTGACCAACTACTACCGTTTGTTGAGCCAACCAAACCTGCATCGCTGATTCCGATATATCCTGTACTATTCGTATTTGCGTGTATCAATGAAACCCCCGTCGATACTCCCTTCTGTACCCAACTCGAACCAGACGCACATACTACTGGGCAGTGCGAAAATTTGCTGTGAAAAAAAATAACTGTTAGAGAAAAAACCACGAAGGAAGTAGCAATACCCCACATCATAATTGTGTTCCAATTTTCTCGGATGTAACCCATCTCCCATAAGTATAACAAAAGAGGTTCAAATAAAAAACACGCGCCACTAAAAAGTGGCGCGTGTTTTTTCTAAAATAGTTAGAAAAGAAAAATTTACAGAAACGGATGCAGTTCGAGGCGCGAGCGAGGCTTGTGACCAAGGTGTACTAACGTACTCCGCGGGAGCAAACGAGCGAAGCAACAAAGAAATGCACCGTTTATATAAATTTGATATTAGAATCGAGCTTCTTGTGGTCGAGCTGGAGAAACTGTAAGTTTGCGTCCCTGGAAGTCTGTGTTGTTCATCTTATCAACAGCAGCATCAGCATCAGCATCGTTTGTCATTTCAACGAAACCGAAACCTTTTGAACGACCAGTCATTTTATCCATGATAATAGTCGCAGATTCAACTGGACCAATTGTCTCAAAGTGTGCCTTGAGATCATCGTTTGTTGAAGAGTAAGGAATACCTCCAACGTAGAGCTTCTTTGCCATACATTAACTGTGCGCAAACGCGGCGCACGCGCGAAACTTATAAAAGCAGGTGGTTCGAAAGCCACCTCTTATATCACGTCTTCGTTCGCGAATCATGTCTGAGTACAGACGCGATTTCGCTCACTAGCCGTGATTAATTGAAAACCTTCGAGGTTTCCAGTAGCGCGTTCACACCGTACAACACTTGCGTAACAAGGGAGCACATTGAGAGACGAGAACTACTGTATATAGCATATCAAATGCTGTATACAATGTCTAATGACTAATTTCTAATGTCTAAGGATGCAAAACAAAAGCTCACGTAAGTGAGCTTTTTTACCGTACGGTAATTTTTGAGTCTTGCGACTCGCTTAGTTAACCTCCAATTGATGTGCTAACACCTCTTGGATTGTCAGCCTCGCAGTCTTTTGGATTGTCACCATCGCGACCTTTTGTATCTGTGTCGTGGTGACCCCAGCCAACATCATGTGATGAAGAAAATTTCTTCATCAATGCTTTTACGTTCGCCATAAAAATTGTTTTAGCACCAGGTTAAGAAATGTATTTATTCAAATAGTACCATACGTTTTATTCCTCGTCACTCGCTTCTCCTTCCTTCCCTTCTTCAAGAGCAGCAATAATTTTTCCAAGATTTCCAGCCATGATACCAGGAATATTTGACCATGATTGTTTGATACGATGATCAGTGACGCGGTCTTGCGGATAGTTGTAGGTACGGATTTTCTCACTGCGGTCTGCTGTTCCCACCTGAGTTTTACGCTCAGCAGAATATTTTGCATGCTCCTCCTGCTCTTTCAACATTTGGATTTTTGCTGTCAAAATTTCCATTGCCTTTTCGCGGTTTGCGAGCTGACTACGTTCACTTGTTGAACGTACATCGAGTCCAGTTGGGCGGTGAATCAAACGTACTGCCGTTTCCACTTTGTTCACATTCTGACCTCCCTTTCCACCAGCACGAGAATATTCCATATCAAGATCACCGGGGTTGATTTCAAATTTTACTTTTTTACGAATCGGAAGCACTGCCACTGTTACGGTCGAAGTATGAATGCGTCCATTTTTTTCTGTATCAGGAATACGCTGCACACGATGGGTGCCTGTTTCAAAACGAAGTTCTTTGTATACATCTTTTCCGCGCACTTCAAATGAAGCTTCCTTATATCCGCCAACATCTGAAGCAGAACCTTCGAGCTTTTTCCAACTCCATTTTTTTGTTTCGGCATACGCTTGATATGCACCCGCGAGTTCGGCAGCAAAAAGACTTGCTTCATCCCCTCCCGCACCAGCGCGAATTTCCAAAACGATTTCGTTTGGAAATTGTTCTTCTTCTTTTTCAGAAGCTTCGATTGCAGCAATCTGTTCTTCGATTCCGTGTTTTTGTGTTTCGATGAGTTCAAGTTCTTTTACTGCCATCTCATGCAGGCTACTATCGCCTCCGAGCAATTCGCGAACTTGTTCTTCTTCACGCAAAAGTTTCTCATAACTCTCGGCGAGGTATGAGGTCTTGTGATCTTTTTTTAATTCTGGAAGTCTATCGATTAAATTCATGTGAGTTTCAGTATACAGTATACCGTATACTGTATGTAGTATGAAAAGCACAAAATCGCCTAGCGGCGATTTTGTGCTTTTCAAATACGTTATTTAGTAGCTTTTTTTGCTTTGATTGAAGTAGCTGTTGCCTGGCGCTTCTTGAAGCGATCAAGACGTCCAGCTGTGTCGAGAATGTTTTCCTTACCTGTATAGAAAGGATGACATGCTGAACAGATTTCAACAGTAAGCGCGTCTTTAGTAGAACCTACTGCATACGTAGCTCCACATACGCATTTTGCCGTTGCGTTTGAATGATATGTTGGGTGAATGTTTTTTTGCATAACGGGCTTTATATTAGCATATCAAAAATACTTTGACAAGCTACAAAACAGGCGTATAAATAAAGAAAAACATTGCTATGGAATATTTAGATAGCGGACAACTTACTCGGCGAGTAATTATTCTTCTTTATTTATCGGGAGGTGCCACAATCCAAACCGCAACCCCAAACAAAACTAAAAACTCTCATGGTTCATGGTCAGTTTTTGTTATGAATGGAGGGAATCCAATAATGGAGGTGTATGAAGACGAATTAGATTTCCTTTTGGAAGATAAGCTTATTGAAAACACTTCTGGAAGCGGTGAAGATCCTGACCTAAATTTCTGGTACGAAACTTATACGATAACCGATACGGCGTGGTCGCGTTTTAAAACTATTCGTGAGAAAATATTGAAGAAACAAAGGACTGCTCATAGCTGATGGCGGTCTTTTTTATTTAGTCATTAGTCATTAGCTTTGCATAAGTGTTCCCTTAAGATTTAGACATTGTATTTCCCTTAGCTTTACATAGGTGTTCCCTTATCTACGCGAAATCCCGTATTGTTTCAAATAATCAATATCACTCTGAATGCTTGTTTTGAGACCCATAACACTTCGTCCATACGAACAAGTTGATCCGCCAGTTCCGTAATATTTACATGCGGCGCGGATCTGTCCGGTGTAGGTATCTCCTACGGCACCAAGGTCAGTAAGATAAAGCGCAGAAGCCATAAATGCATCTTGAGGTGCCCATGGATTTGCATCATAGCCAAGTGCACTCTTCAAACGATCGGCAAAGAGTTGCCATGTTGAGGCGATAAATTGGGCAGGACCCATCGCTCCTCCGTATCCACCAGCTCCTGCAATCGGACAAGAAACTACAGTCTTCATTGGATCGAGACCTAGACGACCAGTAATAGCAAGAAATGGTGGCACATCACGCGAAGGCTTCATCACATTTGGAAATACGCGGCCGGATTTGATACTCATTCCAGCACCAGTGCCAGTGTCGGTGAGATAACATGTTCCCACATTCGAGCCGAGGTTTGATTCCTGCGTAGCAATCGCAAGCAAATACGCAGGATCGATACCAGTTTTGTTTGCTGCGGTTTGCGCATACTGCAATGCAATATCAAATCGAATAGCCTGGCCTCCTCCCGCGAGCTGGAAGAGTTTTGCTTTAATCTGCGCCACTTTTGCCTGTTGTTGCGCTATGACCTTCTGATATGCTGATTCTTTACTTTTACTTATTGAGAGCAATGTTTTCTGTGTAGACTGATCCTGCTCGATGCTTTTCTGCACCGACAACAAATTTTGTTTTTCGTCGATTGTTTTATTCTGTTCTTTTTCAAGATTTGCTTTGGTTTGTTCCGTCACGCCTTTGATCTGATTGATGGTATCTACAGAAGCTTTCACTTTTGCCTTCAGCGTATCAAAGCGACTTATGTCGGAATAAAATTCAGATAGCGACTGTGATGCAAGCAAAAAATTCGTAACAGTTTGATGATCCATTTCGTTTGTTTTGCGAATAAGTTGGGCGAGCGATTCCTTCTGATTTTGAATTTTTTCAGAAAGAGAAAGAATAGTAGATTTTTTTTCACTAATCGAAGCAGAAAGTTGTGCCACTTTGAGTTGCTTGGCTTTGATCTCGGCTTTTTTTGCATTGATTTGTGTAGTAAGAATATTGATATCACCCTGGAGTGTTCCAGAGTTTGCTTTCTGAGCAGCAAGTTGATCACTCAGTACCTTGAGTTGCGCTTCAAGGTCATTGATTTGGTTTTGACAGTATGCACGCTGGTCGGGGGTGGCAGAAGATGTGAGCGTAAGACAATCAAAATCGGCGTGCGCGAGCTTTGTGCCTGCAGGCACAAAGCTCGCGCATAGCACAACAATTAAGATGCTTGGTAAAAAATACTTTTTCATATAATAAAACAACCTCGTTAGAGGTCGTTTTATTATACCATTCTTAATTCCTAATTCGTAATTCTTAATTCTCTGTAGGTGCTTCTTCCTCTTTCTTTCCTTTCTTTTCAACTTCGATAGCTGCAAAGTCGATTGCTGCAGGAGCTTCTTCAACTTCTTCCTTCACTGCGGTGATTGAGGCAACAACGTCAGTAGGTTTTGCAAGAAGTTCTACGCCTGATGGAACAGCAAGATCAGAAACATTGATGTGACTATCAACAACATCGAGTGTTGAGATATCGACAGAGATTGAGTGTGGCAAATCCTTTGGAAGACCCTTCACATTGATTTCATGAATAACCTTTACGAGTGTTCCAAGACTTCCCTTGACTGCAGGAGAAACTCCAACGAATTCAAGTGGAACTGTAACTTCGATAGGTTTGTTGACATCGATAGCAAGAAAGTCTACGTGCTGAGGAACACTTTTAATCGGATCATCAGAAACATCCTGTACAAGTACTGTAACAGTGCCAGTTGGGAGTTCGAGAGAAATTGTGCCAGATTCACCAGCTTCTTTGTACACTTTTACAAAATCGGTAAACGGTACTGAGATTGAAGCAGTCTCGCGACCTGCTCCGTACACGACAGCAGGAATCATCCCTTCTGCGCGAAGATTACTAATGTTTTTACCCGCTTCACGGGCTGTTCCTTTAAGTGATATAACCATAGACTGCTATTATACACACAAAATGCAATGAGTCAAAAATAACTCAGCGAAACAAATGCAAACTATTTTCAAAGACACCCATAAAATTCTGCTGAATTTTTGGTCACGCTCGGCTCGTCAGCCTGTGCGAGGTCTTTGAAAATAGTCTGCATACGTTTCTAGCCTCGAAAAAGCTTATAATACAAGGATGAAATGAATTTCTTGACTTTTTCTTATTAAAGTGATATAATTAAGAAAATTAAGTTAGGAATTTCCTAGCGCTTATGTATGTGAGCCTTAAGATATTCCTAACTTTTAAAGCACATTAGAATATGCGTGAATTATTCAATAGGATCTGGACACGTCCAAGATATGGAGCAGGATTTTTATTAGTATTATTCTTCGGATGGTTATTTTTCTGGAGGCTATTCAATCCTGAATCTTTTACAGAAAACATGAATGGTTTCTGGAGAGACGTCAACACATTATTCTGGTATTTGATAAAACTTGTATTAGTTATTATCGGTTTAGCTGTAATGTGTGGCTGGCGTCCGTTCAAAAAGAAAAACACTGGGAGTGGGCATAAGTAAAATAATTTTGTTGTGAAAATGAGGGTTAAGGGGTAAGCGCGCCACGCTTGCCTCTTTTTTATTTGTATTATTCTCCTCCTTTACTAAGGAGGAGTGTTTTGTATAAGTGTATCCTTAAAAACGAGGTGGTTCCTAAATCAAAATGCACCCCCTCTTAATCTCCCCCTTGGTAAAGGGGGAGAAAAAATACCCTACACCCTAACCCCTATCCCCTATCCCCTAATGAGATACTTCCCAATATCACTCTTCATCAGTCCTACTTTTTTTCCAGGATTGAAAATAGTTTGTGGATCAAAAATCTTTTTTACTTCAGCAAACAATGCAATTATTTCCGCACCATATTGATCCAAAAGAAATGGCGTGCGAATAATTCCATCGTTGTGCTCGGCGGTAATAGATCCACCAAGCGAAAGTACGAGCGAGTACACTTCGTTGGAAACATCAAGAATCATTTTCTCTGCGAGACGTGCATCTTTTTCGATGAGTGGAATAATATGAAAATTTCCATTCCCCGCATGGCCGTGAATGTTGTAATTGAGTTTATGTCCTTCCAAAATTGCTTGGAGTTTTGGCAAAAATTCTGGAAGTTTTTCTGGTGGCACAATAACATCGTCCACAAACGGTGCCGTGCGCTTCCCAGAAAAATGTTCGCGGAGAAGAGCGAAGCTATCGCGACGTATCGTCCAGTATTTTTCTCCATCAGCGTGATGTTCTACCATGCGAGTAGAAAGTTGTGGAAACCTTTGCAATTTCTTTTCAAGCAGATTGAGACGTGACAACGCTTCAGCTTTGTTTGGTCCGGCACATTCTACAAGAAGCACGATTTTCGGCATTCCCGCTATCATCATCCAAAATTCTGGAATAAATCGTAGGCCAAGTTTGATTGCGCCCCAGAATCCTTGTTTTTTTATGAAGCCTCGCCAAAATTTTACGGCAAGCAATATTGTCTTGTCATCATATGCTTCTACAGCCTCAGGGCTCACAGTGAGCGTCTCGTCGACAACACTGCCGAGAATACTGAGGTCACACAGAAAAATCACAAGCAATGCAGAATGCTTTTCATCTTCAATATTTTCAACAAGACGCAGTGTCGCGCTGGTGGTAATACCGAGTGTTCCTTGCGAACCGGCAATGAGCTGACTCAAATCTACCATTTCATTTCCCGACTTCTCGTCACGACGAACAATATTCCACAAATTGTATCCAGCAGAATTTTTTGAAACATGTGGACGTTTTGATTCAATCAGACTTTTATTTGCATCAAGAAGCGCAAGGAGAGATTTGTATATTCCACCCACAAACGAATTCTCACTAGCGCGATGTTCGGCTTCCTGTCGAGGAATTTCACTGAATGTTTCCACCGAGCCATCAGCAAGAACAACTTCAACACTCTTTATATAGTCTTGTGTCTTTCCGTATTTGAGTGAAAGCTCGCCACCGGAATTGTTGTTGATCATTCCACCAAGTGCGTTGATGCTTTTTGAAGCAGTAAAGCATGGCAAAAGTAAATCTTGCCTAAGTGTGAGATCCTCAAGGTCACGGTAAAAAGTGCCCGGCTCAATATGCGCCTCGCCAGAAATTGTCACTTCATTTGCATGATAAAAATGCGGAAGAATTGTATACGGAGAAACTTTTTTTATCTCAGGAGTTTTGTTAAGATAGCGAGTGGTGTCGAGACTAATAGAGTTGTTCAGCGATCCTCCTGCCATGCACGTCCCGGCTGAGCGAGCAGTGATAGAAATCGCAGGATTTGTTGCTTTTTCCTTTGCGACAAAACGCACGAGAGCGGAAACATCGGCAACATTTTTTGGATAGACAACGAGCTCTGGGCGAATGTCGAACAAACTCGCATCACGACTATGTGTTGCAAGTGTTTTTTCACTATCATCAATGTCACCCGTAAAGAACTTTTGTATCTCCTGCTTCATACGTGACAATTATATCATGTAAACAATAAAATTTGTGTCATCCTGAACTTGTTTCAGGATCTAGTATTGAATGTATTAACCCATGGATCCTGAAACAAGTTCAGGATGACACTCGAAAAAGTAAAAGGTATAATAGACACTATGAATACGTACGATTTTATCGCCATTGGCGACGTTGTTATTGATGATTTTATCCGATTGAAAGATGCGGAGGCCACATGTGACCTCGATCAAGAAAATTGTAAACTTTCTTTGCGCTTTGGCGACAAAGTCCCCTATGAATTCAATCAGGTTTTATACGCTGTTGGAAATGGAGCAAATGCTGCAGTGTCGGCATCACGACTTGGAATCAATTCGGCACTCTCTGGTGTTGTCGGAAATGATGAACGTGGAAAATTGTGCATAGAAGAACTCAAGAAAAATAATATCGGCCTCGATTATCTCGAAACAGATCCTGCGCTTCCAACAAATTACCACTACGTTCTCTGGTATGGACCAGAGCGCACTATTCTCGTGAAGCATGCATCATTTGAAAGAAATTTCTTAAACACTATTGTTGCGCCAAAGTGGATATATCTCACCTCACTCGGAGAAAATACCGAGGCATTTCATCATGGATTTGCACAGTGGTTGAAAGCACACCCCGAAACAAAGCTCGCCTTCCAGCCAGGAACATTTCAAATGAAAATGGGCACGGAAAAATTGAAAGATATTTATCTCGCAACTGAAATTTTCTTTTGTAATTTTGAAGAAGCACAACGTATTCTCGCTACGCCAGAGACCGACCACAAAAAATTGATGGACATGCTTCATGCACTCGGACCAAAAATCGTGGTGATGACCGATGGTATCAAAGGTGCATACGCTCGAGAGGAAAATGGCACGTGTTGGTTTATGCCAATCTATCCACACGACCCAATAGAACGCACTGGTGCTGGTGATGCATACGCTTCAACAATCACTTCCGCTCTCCTACTTGGAAAAACAATGGCCGAAGCATTACTCTGGGCACCAATCAATGCCATGTCGGTGACTCTCGAAATCGGCGCACAAAAAGGATTGCTCACTCAGGAAAAAATTCAGGAATATCTTGCAAAGGCTCCAGCAGACTACAAGCCGGTTCAGATATAACCCTGGGGTGTGTCATTCCCGGCCTGACCGGGAATCTAGGTTAATACATGCCAATACGACTGGATCCCCGAGCGCCAAGCGCGAATTTGCTAATTCGCAAGTCGGGGATGACAACCTATCAGATAGATTGTATATGGAACAAAAAAATACACTTGTCAAATTCATTTGGCAGGTGTATAATCTGCTCAAATCATAACTATTATGCAAAATTCACTACTTGTCGCTCCCCAAAGGAGACTGATTTTGATTAGAAGTTTTTGGGTAATAATCAAAATCAGCAGGCACTCAGTAAGATTTTTTACCCCTGGTGAAAATTATCGTTTTAATTGGAGAGATCGCCTGTATTTTGCAGGCAAATAATGTTTCTAAATAAATTTTAAAAGCTGGTCTCCACCAGCTTTTTTTATTTCTTGCATTGTATTACCTAGAGCCTAATAATCTAGAGCCTAGTTCTTCCTATCCATCACTTTTTTAATTGCAGCAATAATATCCTTTACTCCCATTCCATAATGCTCAACGAGTTCGAGCGGTGTTCCAGACTGACCGTATTCGTCTTGTACACCCAGAAATTCTATCGGCACTGGAAATTGTTTTGCCAAACATTCAGCCACTGCGCTTCCCATTCCTCCTGCCACTTGGTGTTCTTCTACTGTGACAATTGCTTTTGTTTCTTTTGCGAGTGCAACGATTGCCGGTACATCGAGTGGTTTGATTGTGGCGAGATTCATGACCTTCACGCGAATTCCCTCTTTCTCAAGTTTCTTTGCAGCACGCATTGCATTGTGCACAAGCGATCCACACGCAATCACTCCAACATGAGCGAGTCCGTCAGGAGAAAAAAATACTTGTGCTTTGCCAATTTCAAATGGAGTATCTTCTGTGGTAATCACTGGAGTTTTTTCGCGAGCGAGTCGAATATATGCAGGCTGTCCGAGTTTTGCGAGTGCCATCGTTGCTTTCTTTGCCTCAATAGAATCACATGGAGCAATCACATTCATACGAGGAAGCACGCGCATGAGCGCGATATCTTCAATGGCTTGATGTGTGCCACCATCTGGTCCAACAGAGACACCTGCATGACTGCCCACGATAATCACAGGTACGTTGTTGTATGTGATGGTCGTGCGAATTTGTTCCCAATTTCTTCCTGGAGAAAACATGGCGTATGAAGAAACGAATGGGATTTTCCCCATCGCCGCCATTCCCGATGCCGTGGTTACCAAATTTTGTTCTGCCACACCCACTTGTACAAATCGTTTTGGAAAACGATCAGCAAAGAGATTCATTTTTGTAGACTCGGTGAGGTCGGCACAGAGGCCAACAACTTTTTCATTGTCGATTCCCGCTTGCAAAAGTCCCTCGCCAAAACCCTGACGAATCGGCACTTGCTCGACATCGTCATTCCAAATCTTGGGGTTAAGTTTTTGTAATGGATTTAACATTTAATTTGTATTTCTATTATAGCGCATTATTTAATGAAGGCATTAGGCGTTAGGCTCTAGGCTCTAGCTTTTTCAGTCAATTTATTTAATATTTTCATTACCTCAACAAGATTTGTATCAATTTTAGAATAATCAAATTTCTTTGCTCTAAATATTTCCTTGGAAATTATAATTTGTGTTTCTAATTCTGCTGCCGAAGCAAACGCTATTGATAAAAATCTTTTAAATTCAATATCTCCTCCTCTCATTTTACCTTCCGCAATATTTGAAGGAATAGAAACAGCAGCACGGCGCATTTGTGATGTTAATCCAAATATTTCTTCTTTTGGAAATTTATCGGTTAAATCATAAACAGCAACAACTACTTTTATCGCCTTTTGCCAAACTATAAGGTCTTTATATGTTGTATTCATTGCTAGAGCCTAACGCCTAGTGCCTAAAGCCTGGGATTATTGGTGTTCGCTTTTAATCTTACCTCCGAGTGTTCGCAATTCTGCGAGAGCTTTTTTGCCCTGTTCAGCGTTTGGTGGAACGCCATGCCAATGATAATCACCTTCCATAAAGTCTACGCCTTTACCAGGAATCGTGCGGGCAAGAATGACGGTGGGTTTTTCAAAAACAGTTTTTGCTTCTTCAAATGCAGAATCGATTGCGTTGAAATCATTGCCGTCAATCTCTATCACATGCCAATTGAAGCTTCGCCATTTTTCTGCAAGTGGTGCGAGTGGCATAACATTTTCAACATATCCTTCGATTTGAATATTGTTGTAATCCACTGCTACTGTGAGATTGTGCAACTTGTACTTTGCTGCAAGCATCACTCCCTCCCAAGTATTTCCTTCTTCGAGTTCACCGTCGGAAAGAAATGCATATATTCGGCGTGTTGCAGTGTCACCAAAATCCATTTTGTCGGAAATAGCCATACCCACTGCTTGCGAAAGACCTGCACCGAGCGGACCAGATGATGTCTCCACGTATGGAAGCCATTCGCGATGTGGATGACCTTGGAGTCTACTGCCAAATTTGCGCAGCGTCTTGAGTTCGGCGATAGGAAAATAGCCCGCATGTGCGAGCGTGGAATAATACACAGGACAAATATGTCCATTGGAAAGTACAAAGCGATCACGTTCTACCCAGTCGGGACGTTGTGGATCATGACGAAGCGCATGAAAATAGAGATACGTAAACATATCTGCCATACCAAGTGGTCCAGCAGAGTGTCCGCTTTTTGCTTCGAGCAACGCTTCAATAATCGACATGCGAATATTGTTTGCCGTTGTTTGCAGTTCTAAAATTTTTTCATCTGATAGCATGATTCTTACTGTGTCATTCCGGACTTAATCCGGAATCCATTCTTAGTTCTCGTGGATACCGGATCGTAGTCCAGTATGACAATACTAGTATTATTTTAACACAGATTTGAATCGAGCAATTGTCTCTGGAATGTTTTCTGCGGAAAAAATTGCTGAGCCGACAACAAGACGCGTTGCTCCTGCAGTAATAAGAGCCTGAGCATTTTCGAGATTGACTGCACCATCGACAGCAATCGGAATATTTGGATAGCGAGCACGCAAGATTTCAATATTTTTTATCACTCGATCGTCAAATGGTTGTCCTTGTACGCCAATCTTTGCGATCCCCATACACTGTACTGAAGTTACAAGACCTTCATCAAGTAATTCAAAAATAATCTCTGGATTTGTATCAGGATTGATTGCAATGACTGGTTCCACAATAGTAGGCATGAGCTTGCAACACTCCTCTATCTCAGTGTAATAGTCGATAAACGCTTCTACCTGAAATACAACGCGCGCTGGACCGATAGCCATCAAGTCTGGGATGAGACGCTTGGCATCTGCCACCATGAGATGCAATTCAAAATCGAATTGTTCCCAATGAGGCATTTCCATTTCGTCAGCAATCATTGCCTTCAAACCATTTTCAATATTGAGTGATTTTCCTACAACAACGGAAGAAAGAAATGGCCAAGTAACAGTCGGCACAAAAGTACCGTCACAAATATCAATCTGTACGGTTTTTGCCGAACCAACAATCTGGTCGAGTCGGTTTGCAACACTATCAAAATCTGCTTCTAAAATTGCGGGAATTATTTCTGCCATTGTATTGTATTTCTTCCCCTCCTTACCGAGGAGGGGTGGCTGTACTCAGACGAGGTGGTGATTTTTTTGTATTAAATTTAATCACCACCCCTCGCGCGAGTGCGCGTCGTTCCCCTCCTCGACAAGGAGGGGAAAATTATACTAATTATCTAATTTTTTAATTCTTCGAATGTGTCGTTCTTCTCCAGAAAATGGAGTTTCGATAAAAATCTTTACTGCCTGTATTGCTTCATCATCGTTTATAAAACCTGTGGCGAGAGAAAGAATATTGGCATTGTTGTGTTCACGAGCGAGTTTTGGTATTTCAAGATTTCCGCCATGATACACAGCGGCGCGCACGCCTTTTGTACGATTTGCACACATTGCCTCCCCTTCACCTGTCTTTCCCATGATAATTCCAAAGCTACCTTCTTCGCCTGCGACTCCTTCTGCAACAAGAGAAATAAAATCTGGATAGTCGTCGTCTTCCATGTAAGTAAAAGCTCCTTCATCTTTTATCGCCACACCCAAATCAACCAAATATGCTTTGATTTTTTCTTTGAGTTCGTATCCGGCATGATCTGTTCCTAGATATATTTTCATAATTATTTTTCTCCTTTTACAACAAATCCTTTTTCAAATCCGCCTTTGTCTGCTAATTTTTGCATTCTTGTTTCAAACAAATTAGTGAATTCGGGAAATTTTTTTAGTGATTCAATTACTTCAACAATATCGGCAAGTTCTTCTACATTTTTTGCTTCAAGAAATTCTTTTACTTCTTCTTCAAGTTTTTTAATCAATTCATTTTTATATTCTTCTCCTTCCACAATTCTTTTCTCGTGAGGAATACCCTACGATTCAAGAATGTCAGGAATTTTATCTCGTACTAGTTTGTTGTATTCCATATAAACATCATAACACGAGAACAAGGAGCATAAAAACAAAATACGGATAGAGATAGTTTTAGATGGTCAACTATAACGTAATATATTGACTTTTTGAATACTAATACGGTATACTACTACTCGTAAATGGCTTCGGCCCTCCCCGCAAGGGGTCAAAATAAGAGACGCTTTATTTCAGAAATGAGCTAAGGCGTTTTTTGATTTCTTCAAAATCGTTCTCAGGAACCATACCGATTTTATAACTCAATCTCTTGCTGTCGATAAGCCTCAATTGTGAAAGAATGGCAGAAGTAGACTCGCCTTCTCTGTATTCGAATTGAAAATAATATTTTCCTTTCTTGTCTTTCTTTGTGGTCGGCACAACCCAGCACACCTCATTGTTAAATTTTTTTACAACGATTATGGGGCGCAAAAATTCTTCACCTTTTCCATCTTGTTCAAAACCAAGATTCAAGCCGATTGAAGAAAACCACATCTCACGCTCATGAAAAAATGGTCGATTCTTGTTTTCCTGCAAATTACTTTTTTGGCTATGCCATTCACCAAAATTTTTAATCATGTTTTTACTTATTTAATCGTCTTTCCTGTCTTAACTACATGTTCAACAAGCGTATAGGTATACCCCAGTTCATGGTCATACCACGTCAGTGAAATCCCTTTTTCGACCGATGTTGCTTGTGTTGTTATCATCGGTCTATTTTACCATATTAGAATTTCTTTTGAAATTTCCTGTCTAAGCTCGCCTGCTGATTCCCCGAATTCCTTCAGAATCTCAGCAGGCGGGCGAAGTCTGTTTTCTTCTTTCAAGGATCGCTATTTTGTATTTTACTCCAACTCCTAACAGGAAGCAAGCAAGTTTACCGCTTCTTGGGAGTGGATATCATATGGGGGTATTTTGTCTTGACAACTCGTGAAGATTGGGCTTTTTTGTCGCCTTGTTTAGCCTTTTCTCGCATGTAGATTTCATGCAAAGTAGACCGTGCAAGCGGCTTCCCTGTTTTCTTGTTTTTGTAGCGTGCCGATAGATTTGCAAATGAATGCTTTATCGGATCAAGGTCATGCAGTCGTACAATCTCATCATTTCGTTTTAGGTTGGGCTTGTTTGCCATTACCCTATAATACTACGAAAATAGTTTGATTAAAACTTTGACCACTTGCCTCCACCCGGTGTGTTTACGATCGTGTTGTGCTTCGGGCGATTAATAAATTGATCATTCGAGGGTATATTTCCTTTCTGCATAAATTCAATGAAGGAATCAAATATCTCTTTGGCGTTATCCAAGTTGTCGAGACTCATGATCCCTTTCAAGTTTTTATTGAGTCTGGCTTTGTCTTGTTTCGGATTACCCACGGTGTTTTGGAAAAGATTCCATCGCTCTTTCAAATCGGTTCCCCACATCATTGTGTAAAACTGTGAGCTCTCAAGGTTTGAGTGGCCGAGAATGTTTGTAACATCTGCACTTGCCCCGCCTTCCTTGATGATCTTTCGTCCTCCGTAGTGACGAGCTGAGTGTGCATTGAAAATTGAGGGCAGTCTGGCACGGTTCGATATCATTCTAAAAACTTCGCACACAGACCGATTCGTCATGCGCTTACCGCTAACATCGTATATGCCACACTTTCTGATTGAAATAAATACTGCGTTGGGATCGTCGAATGTCATGAGTTTTTGTATCTCACTTTTCTTCTTCAGCCACGCTTTGAGATACTTGCCAGTTTTTGCCGTCCAGAATATCTCTCGGACCGGACGCTTACCTCTCGATTTCTCGGTTCGTATAAGTGCACAGCCAGATAGGTCTTTATTAAATTGGAGCTCGTCTTCGTCTACTGATATTATTTCTCCAGTTCGTGCCCATGAATCCCACACCATATGTACCAAGGCTAGATTTCTGATGTTGTTCGGATTGTTATCGCGCGGAATCGCGCTCACTAGTTTTTTGAAGTCTTCATCATTTGCCACGCGCGGGATATTAAATTCTTTCTTTTGAAGCGGAATGAGTGATTCGTTGATGCAGTTGTGTCCTCTTAAGTTATAAAACTCGAAGAATTTTCGCAAGGCAAGTGCGACAATGTTTATGCCATTGCGCTTCCACCCGAGCCGTTCCATTTCTTTCATGTAGTGCAGTATGTGGTGGATTTGAATCTGTTCGATATCTTGATCTCCCATGACAAGGCAAAAAATCCGCAGTGCGGAGTCATATCGAACGACCGTTTGGCCGGTTACTTTGAACCCTCTCCAATTTTTGAATTCTTCTATTGCTTGGCTTAATTTCATACATGGGCAATCAAAAAGTCCACCTGATGCTAGTCAAAGTGGACTTTTTGTGACGCATGCCTATTAATGAAATTAACTGGCTGTCGTCGCTCCCAAGCTTGGGATACATACTCTCGCGAGTATGCACTATCATCTTATTCAATCCCGAGGGATATAGCAAGACGCATGCTTGGCTAAAGTCCATTGCTAGCTTCTGACCGAGTATCGGCCTGATCCCTTTCGGGACAATGGATTCATATTTGATTGTCACTACATCCTAGTGTAGTGGCAATCTATTGTCAAGAAGGACAATCTATGTTCTAGCTGTAAAATCAATAAAATATCAAAAAAGTCAATTAAAATAAGGGTATTTTTAACCTATAAAAAAGTCGCACCGCCTTGTGAGCGATGCGACTGTATTTCTAAAACCAAAAAAACTCTTTCATACAAGCTTGTTTCTCATTTTCTGAAGAAAACCTACAACCTCAGCATCCAAAGCTGGCAAAGTCTGATGATCCCCCATTAAAACGGGCAAGGAGACCCTCGGGCAAGCCTTGAGGAGATCCGCAATCGTGATCTTGCGACCAGTCAACTCGTCTACCCGACCAAAGATTTCGATGCTTGTATCCAAACAAAAGCGAGACAAGTCTCGAGCACCTTCGGTCGGCATCGTTGCCCACTTTTCCATTTTGCCGAACGGCAGAATGTAGGGATAGGCACAGCTTATACCGCTCACTGTCTGCACAGGCATGTATCCTGACGGCAATTGCTCGCCGAGTACGCGCCCGCAGTTCGGTATGAACGGAATCAAATCGTGATCAGGAATCCAGTCTACTAAGTTTTCGAGCGGATCGACAATCACAAGCTCTCCGTGGAATACTTCTTTGAGAACTGCGAGTGCACGGGTGCAACAGAAACCTATAACGACAGCTGTGACCTTGAGACCGAGATCGCTCAGTCTGTTCAGCACAAAGTGCATCGTACCGCCAGTAAATGCTCCGTCTTCGATTAATACAACGGATCGACCTGCAATCTTGTCGGCCAGTTCGTTGAATTGCTCATCTAACGGCTTGAAGCCCGGGCGAGCTCCGTGTCCTATCATTTCTCCTTCCGTATTGAACAGTCGGTTAATGTTGAGGACTAAGCCTTCGCTCTTTGGATTCGAGTCTGCGATTTCTTGGCAAGTGCTGAGCACAACTTGGTTGGTCATGTCTTGAATGCGAGTCTCTACTTCTTTCCAGATTTTGAGTCTCACTTTAGTCATGCCGATCGTGTGTATGTTCACGTTCGGAAGAGCGTTTTGCATCTTCTCGAACAGGAGCCGATGAAAGCTCCCGAACAAGTGATCGTGTGGGTGCGGAACTTCTAAAGCGCCAGACCGGAATGCTTGAAGACGGCTGTCGACATCGTAGGTAACCACATAGGTACCACGATGTGTAGCCACATGTGCTGATTTCATGGTACCTCCTTTTTTAGTTGTTATGAAAATAAAAAGAACACGGGACCTTCCCGCTCTTTTCTAGTGTATCGTTTTATAGAAAATAAGGCGAATTATTTTTGCTCGCCTTTCATCCGATCAATCATCATTTTGTATCCGCCAGTACCTTCTTTCAGCCAACGATTTATCTTGGTGATCGTAACTGGAGACTCTCCCGTTTCCTCAGTGATTTGGGTAAACGAAACGCCGGCATCAAGTTTCTTTGCGACTTCCCATCGCATTGCAAATTCTCGCAGATCTCGTTCGCTCATTAAATCTCGAAAGAATGCCTTTAGTTCATCCTCATTCTTTAATGACAAAAAAACCTTTATTAAATCAGGGGATTTCTGCTCAAGTTCAGCCCATATATCATTTTTTTCTACATCAGATATCATACTACAGTCAAGTGTAGCACTTTTTGTGAAAAAAGGAAAGTTTAGAATTTCTTTATCTTTTCTTTATAAAAAATTCATCCACAGGACACTTCCCCTCCGACTACGAAGAAAAAAAATAGTATGCTAACTTTTCAGTATGCCTAAATTTGAAATTGATCCATTCAAAGATTTACGAAAAAATGGACACATTTGGGAAGGAGATAAAGCCACCCTTTGGTATCATGAAAAACTTGATGGCTCTTTCGTGCTGACCGCACTCTACGATTTTGAAGATAAAAAACGACGACTATATCTAGAAGTCGACAACTATAAAAGAAAAGTTGAATTCAAAAACGAAGACATCTCTGACGAGCTATACCGCCATGTTCTGATGGAGATTGAGATGTTTAAGGGTATAGCAAAAATATAAATATCTCTACGTTGGCTTATCTAATGAAATAATTAATATCTTTATTATAAATCTTCGCAAAAGCTTTGAGCTCCACGATGTCAACTCTTTGTTGCCTTGATTCAACATTAGAAACATGAGACTGCGGTCGCTTAAGTTTTTTAGCAACTTGTACTTGAGTCAATCCTGCTTCTTGTCGTGCCCTTATCAACCTCTCAACAAAATAAGCGTATTCTTTTGTGTGAATTGACTTGACCATATATTACTATATGGTCTATCTAAAATATGAATATCCAAAGTTTAGATATCTATATTCCCTAATGAGTCGATGCTTATTTGATTTTTATTTCCAATCGAACCCTCTACCAAAATGCCCCCACGTGCAAGTATCTTTGAATTTTACCTGATCAAGTTTCAGGTACTCCCGCAATCCGCGAGGACTTAGATCGTAGCCGGTGATTTCTTGCTCCTTTCCATCAATGATTGCTACTGCCATCACTGGCTCGTTCTTCCCTATCGCATATGCGAGCTTTGTTTGAACTTCTTTCGCTGCGTGTTTTTCCAAGAGCTCGACAGCAATTCTTCGAGCCATGTATGCACCCGATCGATCGACTTTCGTATAATCCTTGCCTGAGAAAGAACCGCCGCCGATCGTAATCTCGGGACCGTAATTGTCTACAATCAACTTGCGACCAGAGAGTCCAGTGTCTGCATCAAAACCTCCCTGTGTCCATTCACCTGCGGGATTAATGAGATATTCTTCAGCAGGAATTATTTCCTGCACAAACTTTAAGAGCTCATCGTTTTTTGTATTCTGAAAACTCGCCACCACTGTGATAACTTTCTCGCCATCGATTGTTACTTGGGTTTTTCCGTCGTAGGGATACTTCTCGAAAATCTTCTTGCAAAGCATTCGGGCAAGCTGATATTCAAGTGGCATGAAGTTTGGAGTTTCTGCTGTTGCATATCCCTTCATGATTCCTTGGTCGCCAGCACCGCCGGTATCCACGCCGCGAGCTATCTCGGGGCTTTGTAGGGCAATGTGCGTTATAACCTCGAAATCTGCCCCTACGATGGCTTTTACAATCTGTTCTACCTCGGGCTTTGCTCTGCTTGTTACCTCGCCGTTTATCGTGACAAGGTTATGCCCACCCATAACTTCGATCGCCACACGGCTCTCTGGATCGCCCTCTAAATAGGCATCGAGAATGCTATCGGCGATGTAGTCACATATTTTGTCCGGATGTTTCGGACTCACAAACTCACTTGTTTTTCTCATGGTTGTAAATAAAAAATCCTCATAAAGAGGAAAGATCGAGGACTAATCGTATCTTTCCGTGACGGCACTTTCGCATCGTCTTGGCTGGATGTGGCACCTTCTTATTTCTAAGGGTTGCCGGTGGGTCGTTGAGCCAGTCTCTCGCCACTCTCTTGATAACAAACTATTTTATTGTAAATGGATTATACCAAAATTATAAAAGATCAGCTAGCTCATTCATAAATTTATGGTGTCATTTTTGTTGATCTGTCTAACCGATAAAAAAGATGTGATAAGAGACTTAAAGCATCGAGACAATCTTTCTCAGTAAAAAGCCCAGAGTCTTTGAGGTCTGACACGACCTCGTGTGCAACAACATTTCTTCCTCCTACAACTATTCCGTGAGAAAATTCTCGGTGGGCATTTTTTATGTTTTTTATCGTGTCTGGATCAAAGTCTGTTCCATCAGCTCTTTTGAAATTCTCCGTCACTGACAGGACTGGTGTCGCGAGTTGAAAAACATTTTCCATCATTGGAGCCGCATCTGCGATTGTTGATCCTGATTTGTTTTTTACCGCGTTTATGTATACCTTGGCCGTTTCCAAAAAAGCAGTGTAGTAGTTTCCGTCTTCGTAGTATTGTTTTGAAGCTGTTTGAACCTCTGGATGCATATATCTCCAATGATAAAAAGCGTATTCTGGAATCAGTCCATGGATTTTTTTAACGGCACCACCCATTGCTTCAACTGGAAGTTCCGAATCTCTTTCCAAACTTTGAATAAGAGGCTTCACTTGATCTCTAATTTCAGGTGGTAATTTACTAAACCATTCAGGAATGTTAACTCCTGTAGATTCTGAGAGTTGACCTTCTCGCTTTGCTGCTCTTTTGTCGCGCCAGTCTTTTTCAAGCCATCGAATCATGCTCTGTAAATAGGCCCGCAGTTCGGCCATCTCTGGATGATCCCAAATTAAGGATTGCCGATTAGTTTCAATTACATCTTCTGGAAGGTCGTCGATAAAATCAACCTCGAGCCAACCTGTTAGGTACGAAAAGAAGTGGCTCGATTGGCTATCAGAAAAATACTCGGCCTGATTCACCAATTTATTTCTCGAAAAAAGAACAATGCCACGCATGTTTGTTTTTGGAGAAATCGGCTTTTCAGTTGCAATAAGGTGTCCGACAACCTGAGCTTTGCGTGAGTATTCACTTTCTATGCCAATATCTACCGGCACATCCCACTCGATTTCTTTGTCGAGATCAGCGTACTTGCGTTCGTTCGTTACTTCAATTGGAGCACTCGAATTGTGTTGTAGCGTGATTTTGAAACTAGTATCAATAATAAATATTTTTGAGAGACTCGTAGCTATGTCTTCAGGTAAAAAATCTGAATCCCTCTGAAGTCGTCTTAGAGTGATTATTGTTCCATGTTCTCTGGGACCGCAGGGTTCATCTTTCTTCACAATCACGGGTGTATACTCCTTGTCGGCTCCTTTGATATCTTCCCATCGCATTATGAAAACATTCAACATGCCGTCCTTCTTTGTGGCGATTTCAATCTCGTGTGATATTCCAAAAAAAGAAAGCTTTCCTAGACCTTTCTTACCTATAGCCTTTCGTCCTTTTACTGAAGCGTGATCACCATCATCGTCTCGACGATTTCTGCCGATTCTTAAAAACTTATCATTGATGTCATCGAAACTCATTCCAACTCCGTCATCCTCTATTATGATTTCTTTGTCGGCAGTATTGTCTTTAAGATTTAATTTAATATTCTCGGCATCAGCATCATAAGAGTTTGCGATGAGCTCGGCTAACACGGGAGGAAGAGTTGAATACATGCGGACACCTAAGTGCTCGATGGTATTGGGATCAAATGTCATTTTTAGTTTGGCAGTAGGCATATATGATATCTGTTTCTATTTACTCTCTAACGACCTGACTATTTGATCTCCCAGAATCTTTCCGAACGCGGGAGGAACAGCATTGCCGATCATCTTCGATATTGAAGCGACGCTGTTTCCTATGAATTCGTAGTCCTTCGGAAAAGTCTGGATAGTGGCACCCTCTCGAATCGAGATGGCTCTGTTTTCTTCTGGATGTGCAAAGCGGCCATTGCTTATGCTGTAAAATTTGGTAGTGATTGTTGGGGCCGGACGATCCCACCACATTCTGCCGTATGTGTCGTAGAACTTCTTTTCGCCCGAAGAATAGCATTCGAGTTTATATTTCTTTTTATTCTGCCAACCAGAACGATCTCCTCCATTCGCCGGCGTCATTTGCAATCTCTCAATATTCTTTTGGTTTAAATTTGCAGCACTATGTAAAAACTTACTAGAATCTTTTGTTCCTGCTTTTATTTTTGAAAATCCATTTTTGGGGCCCAGAATATCCTTAAGAGTTTTTTGTTTGTTTGTTGGCTCAGGGAGAGAGATGTTTGACACTCTGGAAGCAAGCAAGGTGAACCTCTTTCTTTTCTGAGGAATTCCATACTGTGACATGTCCGTAACATGATGAGCAACTTTATATCCAAGTGATTCTAAAGTGCTTATAAATTTACCCATTGGACTTCCCTCTTTTGAAGATATCCCGGGGACATTTTCTACAAGAACAAAGCCCGGATTAAAGTATTCGACAAATCTTTGAAAATCAAGTATTAAATCTTTAGTTTTTTTCGACTTTTCTCGGCTTGTGTGTATGATGCTCCAAAATTGGCACGGAGCACATCCCGCAAAAATCATGTTATTATCGTTTCTTTTTATTTTTAAATCCTTTTCGAGTTCTAGAGGAGAGTATTTCGTTACATCTCTTTCAAGGTATATTGATCCTTTGTTGTTTTTTTCATATGTCTCCTTACAAGACGCTTCAATGTCGACACCCGCAAGAACATTAATACCTGCCGATCTAAGACCGTGCGTGAGCCCCCCTGCACCAGAAAAGAAATCGATGGCTTTTAATGTGTTTTTTTTAATCATGGTTTTTTTCTTTGGTTGGAATTTTTACTATTTCACAAGGATCAATTTTAAATTGAAGCATAGCAGCAGAAGGACGTCCGTTATCTCCACCCTTTCTTTGCATACCGATTCGACCGATTTTGAGACTACCATCTCTGGTGATTCTTACTGGACCGTTTCCATAAAAATTCATAACCATTGCCATTGGAAGCAAAGTCCACACGCTTATATTTTTTTGGTATAAAAGAAGCCAAGATGCAGGGAAACTATCGCGGCCTTTAAATAAATCCGCAACGATTAATATTTTGTTTTTCTCAAAAAAATCGATAATTTCCGCTTGCTCTTTTGAGGTTAGCTCATCTAGGAAAATCCTTCTTGAATCTTCTGGACTTGGTTTTGGAGGAGTCAATTCGCCAGTAAAATATTTTAATTGTTTTCCTATTCTCTCTGGTATACCCCAAAGCTCCACATATTTATCTATCCACCTCTTGTCTATTTGATTGAATCCAGAATTGTTGCTTACGAGTTTTATTGAAATATTTTCTATACCAGTTCCTTTTTTGAAAAAAATTGTGATCTCCACCTGAACATCTGTTTTGAAATTACCTGTTATTTTAACAGCCTTCACGTTTTCGATGTCTTTCATTTGATAGCCCATGACATCCAACCATTTTTGTGCGTCTTCGTCGCTTTTCCATGCGTTGAATTTATCAACGACATCCTGTTCATTTTTAAATCCGCCTTTGGCTGTGGCGGAACCTCTTGCGATGAGCTCTTTTAGTTTTAAATTTGTGTCATCCATATAAAATTAAGTTGTTAATGTTAAGTCGGGATACGCTTTTATAATCTGTTGAAATATTAATTTCAATACAGGTACGGATACGCTATCGCCAAACTGTTTGTATGCTTCATTTCTATTTTCTGCTATTTCATAGTCTTCTGGGAAGCCTTGCATGCGGGCACATTCTCTCGGAGTCAGCTTTCTGACTTTACCGTTAATCAAATATGCTCCTGTTTTGCTTGCTGCACCGCCTCCATAGGCCGACAACGTTATACCGGCGGCTTTTGTTGAGTATATCCTCTCTCCTTGTCCACCCCCATTTATCTTGCCTATCTGCAAAGGACGACGAGGGTCTACTACTTCCGCATCAGGCTTCGTTATTTTCATGTCTGGTCTGTCGATAAAACCATGAAAGATGTTATCTTGCTCAAGAATATCTTCAACAGTTTTAAACTCCTTGATTGGTTTTGGAAATTCAAAATTCTTTATTCCAAGGTCTTTCCTGAAGGCAACGATATAGACTCTTTCTCTCGCCTGAGGAACTCCGTAATCGCTTGATCTCAAAACTTTTATAAAGTGATCATATCCGATTTCTTCAAGTGTGTCTTTGACCACTTGGATTGTTTTTCCATTATCGTGTTTTAAGAAATTTCTTACGTTCTCCAAAAAAAGAACTTCTGGTTTTGCTTTTTTTGCGATTCTTGCAACATCAAAAAATAAAGTGCCTCTAGTATCACCGAAACCTTTCATTTTCCCTGAAATACTGAAGGCTTGGCAAGGAAAACCTGCACACAAAACGTTGTGCTTAGGAACTTCTTTTTCGTCTATTTTTGTAATGTCTCCTTCTGGGCACTCACCGAAGTTTCTTTCGTAAGTATCTTGAGACTTTTCGTCCCATTCTGATCCAAAGACACACTCCCCTCCATGACTTTCTAGAGCAATGCGAAATCCTCCAATGCCAGCAAACAAATCAATGAAATCAAAAGTCTGTTGGGTTTTTTCCCAACTTTTCTTTTTGTTTACCTTTTGAGTTTGAAATAGTGTTGCGACTGGCATATTTATATTCTAATTACTAAATTAATTCCCGACAATTTTATTATTAATATTTTTCCTTCCAATTTCTTACTCGTTTGTTGACCTATAAATATTCTTCCAGATAAATCTATTTTTCGATCCTTTAGTGTAATGTGACCGATTCTTACTGAAAATTTTTCACCAAGTTTTTTTCTTGCCTCCTTATCCATGGTCACAAACAAATAGCCTCGACTGACTTCACTCTTAGTGAGTGTCCTTTTGATACCGTCGTTAAGTCTTCTGAGTCCTTGCAGTGCGGCCATACAAATACATTTTACAAACTTTGCGCTAGAATAGCAACTAACAATAAGAAGCACCATTAATGTGCCGTTGAGTCTACACTTGTCAGACAATTAGATATTATTTTCCTGCGTATGGTTGGGTCGTTTCCCCTTTGTTTGCAAAGTAAAAGGCGAATGCCATTGATGCGAGAGTCAAGAAATCCTTGGCATCAATCTTGCCGATAAGCATGCCTGCGATCGTCGCAAGTGCCATCAAAATAAAAACGACCTTGGATGCTGATTGGTATATTGGTTGCATAAATTTTTATGAATTAATTATAAAGTTCATTGAGCTTTGCGATCGTCTTCGGACCACACTGCACGCCTCCATTATTTGATCCAAGATATTTATTTTGGAAAAGAAGGACACCTCGCTGCGTAACTGGGCCGTACAAGCCGGTACTGTCCACGTTCGTCGGGAACATTCCCTCGTACTTGAGAATGTCTTGAAGTGCGATCACGTCTGCATTCCTGTCTCCCCGCTTGAGCCAGTGCGTAAAGTTGTGATGCGGTTTATTGTCATTCGGCTCGTAAACAAAGTTGATCGTGTAGCCTGCGTAAAAACAACGAGCCTTGAGCCATTCTTGCGAGAGATATCGTTGTCCGAACTTTGCGTAATTCGGGCCCCATGAATCGTCCATCACAATATACTTTTTGCCACTGACGAGGACATTGTCTACGCCTGCGGTTCCATGCCCGCACGTAAGCTTTGAATTTGGATCAACGGTCGGAAAGTCTGTCCATTCTGAATAATCGAATCTGTGACCAAGAAGGACACCTTTGCCTAGTGTGGTAATCGCTGCGATCGCATCAATGTCAATTGGAAGTGCGACTCGACCTGCTGACTTGTATCTTTGAGCTGTTGCATCTGTGTCGGCTGTGATTCCTGTCTTGTCATTCATTTCAGTCTCGCCTTTGTTTTCGGATGGGAGCAAAGATTCGAGTGTCGCACCGTGATTTCTTCCAATATCCAAGGCTTCAGGCAGATACATACCGCCTCCCTGTGTTGTGCGACGTGTATAAATGTCACGAGGAGAAAGATGCACGAATTCCCTGCCCTCATAGACCTCGTCGATACCAAGAATTTTTGCCACCGCAAACGCTACACAAGCACTCGATCCGTCTTGATTGAAGATTGGGAATTGTTTTGGCGTACGCTCATCCCATTTCGGTGCGGGCGGTGCTGAGAATAATTCCTCGTGAATAAAACCTGTCTCTTTTTCTTTTATGTCTCTGATCGGGTCATCTACGATTCCGTTATAATTTTCGTTCATATATTCTTTAACTTTTCTTTATAAATCTTTTAATTTTTCTTGAAGAAACCTTCAAGAAGCGCAATCAGTCCGCCGACTGCGGCTGCTGTGCCAATAAGATATGCGAGGACTTTGCCAAATCCGCGCACGTTTGTGCCGAGCTCGATCGTCGGTTGCGCGCGCTCTTTCCACTCGTTGTCAGATTTGATATAGTCGTCGACTTTCTTATTCAAGTTGTCGATCTTTCCATTGACGGTCGCTTTGACGCTGATTTCGATCTGCTCAGTTACGACCTTTTGTAATTTTTCAAATTGTTCGGGTGTCATATTTTTATGCTCCAAGATTAAACTCATAAATGACACCAGTTGCTCCGTTTGTGCCTGATCCGCCGTTTGAACCTGCGGGAATGCTTGGAGAAACTGTTAGGCTTCCACCAACTCCACCCGCACCACCTGATCCGCCGGCGACACTCTTGGTGATCGTGGTCGACCTTTTGTAGTAAGCGATAATCATTATTCCTCCGACACCACCGCCCCCTCCACCTCCACCACCGCCGGCACCACCATTTCCACCGGCAGCAGTTCCCGAGTTTCCTCCCTTTCCGCCCGCGCCTCCAGTACCGCCGATACTTTCAAAAAGATTTCCACTGCCGTTGTCTACGATACTAAAAGCAAAAACCCAGAGAATACCCGCAGAGCTTGCACCACCACCACCTCCACCGCCCGCAGCAGAAACTCCGTTGAAGTTATTGTGTCCGCCACCTGCGCCACCTCCACCTCCTGCGGCTCCGCCCGCCACACGATAGCGATTCAAGGTACCCACAACGAGGTCATGCATAAGATTCGCTGTCCACAATGAACGAGGAGCAGTGATTGCGGCCGTTGCAGTTCCGGCGGAACCGCCAGACGAGCCAGTGCCTCCACTCAATCCACCCGAAGTCAGACTTGGGCCGCCGTTTCCTCCAGTGCCTCCACCGGCTCCGCTTGATCCAAGTGCCTGAGATATTGGCGAACCGTTGTTTCCGTTTCCGCCCGGATTCGTACTGCTGTTGTTGTTTCCGGCACATCCCGATCCTCCCTGAGCTCCGGTAGCACCTTGTACGCCACCATCAACTGTTCCCGAGTTTCTCGCACTTGCAAGACTGCCGGAAGTTCCGCCCGATGAAGATGATCCGTTGTTATCAAGACCTGCTCCGCCTGCACCACCGTTGTTTCCGTTGGTGTGAATTTTATACGAGCTACTTCTAGTGAGAATTCCTTTAATGAAAATTTTGTAGCCATTCGCATCAATATTTCCTCCCGAGAGAGTGAGGTTGTTGTAGTACATGTCTCGAGTTATTGTCGTGTCGGTTCCGATCGTGACATCTCCGTCAGAACCATCACCGAACGGATGCTTCATCGGAATATCAAAGTTTCCGTTGAGATCGGATGCATTGACTGTATCTCCTGCGTTCCAAATTTTTACTCCCATAATTAGCTGATGGTATATTTACAACTGACAAAAAGACTCTGGGCGCTCGACTTCACCCATCCGCCGGTTGCGATATATGAGAACAACTGTCCAGTGTTCACCGATGCCGTTCCGTCAATCACATTTCCAAATTCCGTATATGTGCCGTTCGTATCGCCCGCCGTATAGAAAAAATCCACGTAGGCGATGTTGTTATCGTATGCAAGACTCGAAGCGAGCTTGCGGAATACTTCCGTACCGAGCTGAGTGCTTGAGTTACTTGGTGACGGGCTTACTTGTGTTCCAAGCAAGCCGTAGTTGATTGAGCCAGTGTAGGTTGTGTTGCCCGCAAGCCTGCGTGCGAGGACAGTTCTACCTGCCGTAGTGATGAGATTGTGTTTGTGTTTTGAAAAAATAACGGCTCCACTTTTTTTCAGACTCGCCAAAATACTTTTTTTGCCAGTCTTTACATATTCACGGAGCATCATCACTTCTTTGCCAGTTTCTTTTACCCACTCGGCAAGGACAAATGTGTTGATGTTTACCTTTATTGTCATTTCGTGTTGAAGATTCATATGTTTAATAAACTTTTAGCGAATAATCCAAGCGACCCATGCGTTTAGTATCGGTCTGACTTGTTGGTGTGTAATCTGCAAGCACCCACAGCGGTTCGACACCGGCTCCGAGTGGATCATTCAGAATGCTTTCAGCGAGAGTGACGGTTACAAAATCTTGATAGGGTGAGAGCGTTGTAATGAGTTCGTCTATCGTCACTTCCGCCGTGTCTGTTTTGATTGTCTCGGCAACTTCGGCATCATCCGCTTGTTGCGGATCAGGCTGAAGAATTTGCTGAAGAAGCTCTATCAATCCGAATTGGCGAGTTGTCACAACGTCAACGGAATAGGTGAAATCGTTCAGGGTTCTCGCTTTGAAGTCGACTGAGCTGATTATGAAATCAACATTTGCACCTCGTCGTGTACTTGTGAGATTGATAACCATGCCAGTGCGCAAGCCTGCAGTGTAGGTATCAAACTTCAGCGAACTGATCGGGTCTTTGTATGTATCCACCTCCGCACCCGCACGTTTGCGAGCGACGGCCAAGTCTTGAATTGTGGTGTCTCGTATCAATTTTTCTTTCGCTCCATACAAAGCGATTGATGCGGGATCGCTTGCGATGGCAAGGACTGGAACTTTTGGATTTCCTGAGAATTGGATTTGATCGCCGTCGGCAAGCACGGCATTGAAACGGATTATCTTTTCTGTGAAGTTATACAAGACATCCTTTGCAGGAAAACTGTCGATGTTATCGATACCGACGGTCTTACTCACTCCATTTACGGTGATAGCCAAATTGGAGAATTTATACGGAAGAGTAAAAGTCTTTGAATTGTTTCCGTTGACCGTGATCTTGTCTGTGTAGGTCGCACCATCGTATTCTCCACCACGAACTTTTACCGTGTTAGCGATCTGCGTTCCGTCTATGGAGCGTTCTAGTGTTTCGTTCACATAGTTGCCACTTGTATCCGTCAGATTGTACGGAGCGGAATTTGTAAACTTTGAGAAGAAGTGAATGTCTTTGTTTTCGTCGACATACCAGTCGTACCGAAGGACATCCGCAAGACGCTTGATGCATTGACTGATGGGTACCTGATTGAAAACAATTTTTGTGATAGAGAAAGTGCTTGATACATTTACCGAAGTGAATCCTGAAGCGTATTTAGTGAGAAGATCATTGATGATGTAGGCGACGGTCTGACTTGAATATGTTTCGCTCACGAGTTTGCTGTCGAGAAGAAATGTGTAATCGGTTACCTTCACTTCATACACGAGACCGTCAGCGGTGCTGATTTCCGTTTCGTTTACGGATGTGATCGTTCCGCCGAATATCTTTGTTGTGTCTTGGAAGATACCAATATCATCGCCAACTGTCGGCACGACACTACGGCTTCCGTATTTCCGTAAAAGAAAAACCGCCGTATCCACTTGGGACGTTAGTATTTGATTTATTTCCAGACTGTCTCGTACCACAAGCGACGATCGGTCTGTGCTGTTTATCTTTAGGATGATCATATTCGTTGACTTGCTTTAATCTGTCCCATAAGAACATCACTGATATCGTTTGCCATTTTTCGGATATCGATTTTGTTGTCGACGTTTGCTTCAACATTGAGAGTGATATTATTTTGATTGTTGTTTATTACTCCCCCTCCACCTGCGAGACTTTTTAAACGATCGAGAGGTATGACTGCTTCGGCTCCTGCCTCACCCACCATTGCGAATGTTGGTTTAGTAATGATTCCACCGTCAGCAAAACCGAGAGCATGACCAACATTTGTAAGTCCTTGACCAACTGCGTTTATTCCTCGGCCGACAAGCGATCCTACAGCCTGCGCGCCACCTATAACTTTGTTGACTGCATCAAGGAAGGGCTGAATGAGTGCCATGAGCCAATCAATCGCCGACTTGAAAACATCTTTTATTTGATTCCAGATGTTTGTGAAAAAGTCTTTGACGGCCGTGAATATCTCAATCGCTTTTTCTTTGAGCATTCCCCAATTGTCGACGACCCAAACCACACCCGCGATTATTCCGCCGATGATTGCACCGCCAATAATGAATGGGGCAAGTGCCACGGCTGCAGCAAGAAACGCCGTCACCGCCGCATACACCGCGGGGACCAACGCACCTATGATCGCACCGGCAACTGCATACAAAACGGCGGGATGCTGTCTCAAAAATTCAATCAATTCTTTTGCTTTGTCTATCCATTTCGGAAGAACACCAGTGATGAATTCAGTGGCAGCAGATGCCAGTTTTGTAAGTGCAGGCAGTACCTGTTCGCCGAGCGATTCCTTGAAATTTTCAAAGGTTACGGATAGCACCGCCATCTGTCCTTGGAATCCGCCCGCGAACGCCTGTGCTTGTCCACCCACTCTTTCTTGCAAGATACCTAGTGCTTCGAGCGGTGTCGCGCTGTCTTTTATGTCGATACCGAACTGTTTCAACACACGGCTGTTTCCGCTCAGCACCATACCTACGAGATTGCTCGCAGTCGCAAGGTCGATATGTTTTGCTCTCGCCAAATCCATAGCAGTGCTGTTGAGTTTTTGTGCTTGAGTCAGATCGCCAGTGCGTTGATAGAGGCGTGCCATACTTACCGCAGCATCTTCGTCATCAAAGCCGAGCTGTACTGCAGCTTGAGACATTTTTATGATCGAGTCGTGTGCTTCCTCGCCTCCTTTTCCCATCGCACGGAGTGTTGCATCCATGCTTGCAATTTGTGTCTGTGCTTCGGAAGCGGCTTTGACTACCGAATATCCAAATCCGACCGCAGCAACGCCGACACCAAGAAGTCCAAGGGCGAAACCCTTGGATGCACTCTCAGCATCTTTCAGAGAGCCACCGAACTTTTTCATTCCGTCCGATGCCTCGTCTTTTAACTGCAATAAAATTTGTAATACGGTCTGATCCATAAATTATTTTTTATCTTTACTTGCTCGTGATTCCGCTTGGAGCATGTCGATGATCATGTCTATGAACCAACTAGGAGAGTTCAGGTATTCCTCGTATGTCCACTTCATCTCTCGACATATCACTGCTTGCACCATTTCTGGCGACAGCTCTGCTTTGCCTGCGGCGAAGTAACGCTCCCACTGGTACGTTACTTCGCCGCGATTAAATTTCCCTTGTTGACTTCCATTGCCTCTTTGACAACGAAGTCGTATTCTTCGGGCGTTGATTCAAGAAGTCTGTTGAGAATGTCATCAGAGTTTCCGTTATAGGAAGTGATGATCACTTCAATCAACTTTTTTTCCGATACTTCGAGCGTATCTCCCGAGAGTTGTGCTTGCCCGATTTCTTTTCCTTCGGTATCAAACTTCATATTGCCGAGAAGAATTGCACGGAGCTCATTGCGTTCTCGAGCCGTGACATATTCCTTAAGAATAAGTTCTTTGCCGAGCGGAGTTTGTAGTGTTTTTGTTTTGCGTTCCATGGTTAGTAAGAAGTGACGAGGTTCGTTGCGACGATTTGAACCATTTTTGTGTCAGTGATTGAATAATGCGCCTTAAAATTCAAGGTCTGCTTGACCATGTCGTTGACTTTGATTGGTCGAGTGAGCGGCTCAAAGACGACTTTTGCGAGATCAATCTTTATTTCAGGATGTGCTGATGTTCCAATTGTCACATCGGAATTGATGATATCGATTCGCATCGCTTTCGTTGTACCTGCAAGAACAAACGTCTTGAAGTCGGACTCGTTCTGCCACATTGCTTCAACGGTTCCAGTGATAGTGAATTGCTTGTTGAGAAAATCAACGGGTGCGATATTTCCCAGAACATAGTCATCTTCAGTATTGTTTTCAAACTTCAAACTCAAAGATTTTATGATTTGAGCCGATGCTCCAGTAAGACCTGCGTAGGTTGATGCAAGTTTGAATATGACGTGCTGTGGCAAAAATCTGTTTTCTGCTACGGTGGAAGGCGTATTGGTTGTCGATACTCCTTTCAGTGCCTTTATATCGAGCGAGTAGTCGAGGAATTTGCCCATTTCGTAGGCAATTTCAAGGCTCAAAGCCACGCCGTTTGCGTGCTTATAATCGGCACTTGAGAGAGGATCATCAAGGAAATAGGTCAGCGACTGATGCTGTGCAGTTTGCCCGACCGTGATTGTGTGATCTTTTACTGATCCTGATCCGTCAGGGTTTGCTCCAGTTGAGAGCGAACCGAGGACAGAAAGCAGTATCAATGGGAAGTGTCGGTCGCCGACTGGCGCTTTCATCTTCCCTTCTGCCCACTGCTTGGTGATTGTTTGACCGAGCGAGTCTTCAATGACTCCGTAGGATTGGTCGTCCACGATCTTGGTGTCTTTTTCTTCAATCGAAAGCTCGGAGAAAGGTATCCAAAACGCTGCAGATGCAATTGCAGTACCACGAACGACTTCTTTTGCTATTCCAACTTGGAACAGTCTTCCGATTCCTTTGCTCATAGTGTTTCAGATTTATTAACTGGTAATGGTTCGACTTTTTGTTTTGTTTTTTCGTAGATTTCCTCAGCTTCTTCTTTGCTGTGTGCAGTCACTGTCTGTGGCTTGTACTCAAGCCCACCGGCAAAAAAGAATTCTTGCGGAGCTCCATCGATGATTTTGTTTTTTGATGGTGTTTGCATGATGTTAGAAATTAAGCAGTTTGCTTGCATGAACTTTTAAATTGACGGCGAAGACTATATACGACTTGTCTTGTGTGACCATCAGCTCGGGACTACTGCTCGACGGTTCGACACCGCCATCTGCCAATCCCGAGAGAGTTGGATTGTTGTCGAACGCATCGAGAATTGTTTCCGATAATTCTTCAATGTCTTCAGCCGACTGTAGGTTCTCGCTTTTCTGAACGACCGTGATCACGAAGGTATAAATCCTCATGTTCTCTCGATTTGTCGAGTATCCGCTATCTGTGCTTGGAGCAATCAGAATCGCGGCAGGGAATTTGGGTATATCTCTTTCGAGAGCGGCACTTCTTCGCAAATCGTCGATGATCGCACACTTAAGAGTTCCGGCGGTCACAAGTGCATCAAGCATCTCTTTGATTTTCAGTTTTATGTTTGTTGCGTTTGATGCCATTTTTAAGTGCTTAGTTTTCCGATTTCTCGGATGATAATATCGGCGGCTTGTCTGAATAATTTTTGTATGTCAGCTTGAGAATTTTCTACAATCTTTTTCATGAACGGTCTTGGTTTTGATGGTCGAGCGTATCGTGCAAAAACCATCTTTCCGTCGGCTCCTTGCCAAGAAAGCATTTTCCCTTTTTTTGGATAGACGAATCCCCTGCCATATTCGACAAACGGTGCATACGATGCGGTCGGGAACCATCTGCCTTGCAGTCTTCCCGATTGAAATCGGAAACTATGCAAGAGATTTCCTGTCCGCCACGGGACCGGATCGTCCTTGAGCGTATGCTTTGCGAATGTTGCCTGTGCCGCATCAATCGCTCTTTGTAGTATCGGTTCGGATATCTGCGGATAATTTTCGAGTGATCGTCTCAACCCGCTCAGACCTTTGATCTCTACCTCAATGAGTGCCATATGTTAGGAAAGAGTCGGGAGTCGACGATATCTATCCAAGACTCGCTTATCTTCCTCGACCAATGAATCGCGCCACGCGATTTGAGCACGCTCAAATGCATCGCTCACTTTTCCTTCCGCCTCTCGTCTTTTAAAGAACTTCACTACTAAACGCTCAGCAAGGTCGGTGAGATCGCTTGGAAGCGTGTGTAGTGATTCGTCGTAGCTGTTATCCCAATCGATCTTGTATCCCGCGGTGTACGAGATTCGCATGTATTTCGGAAGTGAGCCGAGCAACACTTCAATGATCCCCGACGATCCGCCCTCGAGTAGATCCCAAACATTCGGATCGAAGTCAATCCATTGAGCACTCGTATTCATGCCTATGCGAAATTGAAACGAAGTTATTTCTTTTACTGGTGCTTGCCTCAGAACAAGAAATAACTGACCGTAGGTGTGTATTGTGTAGAGCTCGTTTGTATACGTCGTCTCCTTGAGTTTTCTTCCGCACTCGCCTTCAATAAAATCACTAACGCTGTTTATCAGATTAATGAACAACGTATCAAAACCGTCGGAGTCAATTCCGAGTCTGACTTGTCGCACTCGATCTACGGTCGTGAGTGCGTATGATTTTGTTTGCGGTGTATTTGGCATAGGGATTGGATCAAGTCTCGATTCCTCCCTCCCATTGTTGAGAGAGAGCGAATCGAGACTCAATCAGGTTTAGTTGACTGGCTCATTGAATGCTCGGCCGAGCGCAAAGACAGCAGAACATGCAATTGACGGCGTGGTACCACCGACGACAAGCGAGGCACGAAGATATCGCTTGCGATCTCCCGTGTTTAATCCTTCAAGTCGGATCAGACCAACTTCGTCAGTTTCGGTGATCTCCACTTCCGTGTCGGAAATGGGTTCCCATCCAGTCGAACCATCATCTGATTCTTCTACATGGAACACATAGCTTTCGTCGCCGTCAGCTGTGTCAACGGTGCCGGCTGAGATGACTAATGCTGCCGATCCGAATCCAACGGTATCGACTGCACCACCATCTTCGCTAGCAGTTCTTGCGTTAGGCACAAAAGAAGCGAGAAACTTTATTGCGTCATAGACTGATTTCATAGATTTTCGTCAGGCTTATTATCGGTTTGAGTACCTTCCGTTTCTTTCTTTTCAGTCTCCGCACCGTCTTCAGGTTTCTCGGGTTCGGTAGGTTCTTTCTTTTCCTCCGGCTCCTTTGGTTGCTCAGGTTCATCGGGTTCTTTTGGAATCTCTGGTTCGTCGGCAGGCTCTGCCAACTTCAGATATTCCCCGCCGATGTTCTTGGCTTCCTCGAGGCTCAGGTGAATGATCGAACCTTTCTCGATACGATCGCCTTTGTACGCGATTGGTTTCTGAACTTCATATGGAAGTGTTGCTTCACTCATAGTGATTTACTCAAACGCTAGCTATTAAGAGGCAGCAGTTTTTACGACTACAAATGCTGCACCGAGTGCGACTACGAGAGCCACACGTTTCTTGATGACAAGCGCACGCTGATCTGCGAGCGCGATTTCTTTGCCACCAAAGGTTCCTGACTCGTGTTGTGACACGGTCATTTCGCCTTTTTCACCAAAGGCCAATGCCTTCATGTTTCCGAAGATGATGAATTTCTTGGAAACGGCTGATGCACCCATGCCCGGCAAATGTCGGGACGTGTACACAGCGAATCCGCCGATTTCTCCGGCAGGACGCAAACCGCCGCCTGTTGGACTGTTTGCGAGGACTTGAGCGGAGACCGCACCTGCTTGTGGCAAGATAAAGTTTCCGGCTGAGTCTTTTTGCGTTCGCAATTTTGCCCACACCGTGCGGTTCATGTACCAAGCGGCACCGTCGAGAACTGATTCCTCGAGGTTTGCGATCGTGTCGGCGGCATCGGTCACCACATCAAACAAATCAAACGAGACTTTTCCTGTCGGCAAAGTGAACACCGTAACATCGTTGTGGTTAAGCACACCAATGAACGGACTTCCAGTACCAACAAAGCCTTGCTTGTCTGTCATGTTTGCGAGAGCTTCGCCACCGAGAGCAAGAAGCCAGTCAGCGAGTTGAACGCTTGCATCCGCGAGCAAATCATTGCCCACAACAAACGCCAACTGCCACTTCTTGGCGATAAGATTCGCCTGACCGAAGTTGATTCCGGTCACACTGCCCACTGCATCGAAACCGAGGAATTCGCCCTCAAGAAAGGCACCGGTGTAATTCGGAATTCCTTTTTCATCGGTACCCATAGGCCAAGATTGCGCTTGACTCATGATGAGACCGACGGATGCTGCGATCCTTAAGATTGCAGATTCCACTTCTTTGGATACCAAGTATCCACCGCGCGAATCCTGCTCGCCAATGAGAGCCTCGTTCGCTTTGGTTTTTATTCCGGCAGCCGCTTTCACGACTTCCACGAACTGAGTCTTTTGATCGTCGGACATTCCGGTGCGATCCTTGCCGAAGAGTGAGCGTTCGATTTGGAGTTTCTCCACGATCGCACGTGTTTCTTTTGCAACAATTGGTGAGATAGCTTCGCCAAGGCGCTTTTCCATGACTTCGTCTACGACGGTCTGAAGCTGTGCCTTGATAGCTTCTAATTGTTTTTCATCCATATGTTTGGATTAGGAGTGATTCTTTTCGTTGAATTTACGAAGAGCATCACTCGTTACGTTATTAATAACCCTGAGCAACTGACGCTCTTGGTTCCATTCTTTGAAACCTTTATGAGCGTCAATCTCAGTGATCGACCTTTGTGCGGCATCGCCCTCGTCAGGCTCGCCAGTTTCTTCTTCACCCCCAAGGTCAACTGCTTTGAGCAGTTCCTCCAAGGCGACGAGGGAACTTTTGATTCCGACAATTGCCGTTTCTATATGTCCGCGACTTTTTGCTGATATAACTCGACCCGATTTCATTCCCTTTTCTTCTTCAGGTTCATCTTCGGCGACTGGCTTGCATACAAGCGTTCCATCTTGATCTTCGTACACACCATCTTCGCCATCGTCCGTCGTACATGGATCGCCTGCCTGATTTCCCTTTTCTGTTTTTTCTTCAAGCAATAATCCTTTCTGAATAAAATCTGCGGTGTCGAGATTCACTTCTTTCATGAGTGATAGTGCCATTGGATTTGCAGGCACTGGCACGAATGAAAACTCGAGCAACTCGGCTTTTGTAATCTTATTGCCATCCATTTCTCGGGCAATAAATCCGACCGATGTTGAGCGAAGAATTTTCGCATCGTACAAACGACGCACTTGCTGTGCGAATGGATTGGCTGACTCAGGTGCAAAGCGACCGCTCGCCACGAGCTTGCCGTCTTTGATGTCGATTGAATCGGTCACGCCGATCGGAAGTCCTGTGTAGTTGTGACCCCACAAAACGATCGGATTGTTTTTGTAATGAGACAAATCCCATCCCGCTTGATCAATGACTTCACCTTGTCGGTCTTGATCTGCGGTTGAAATAATGACCTCGAATCTACCCGAGTCTTCATCTGATGCCTTCATCTTCTCAATGAATTCTTTTGTCTCGGGAGTATTTAAATAACTGAACAGCTTCTCGCTGATTTCTTCGCTTATTTTGTTGTATGTGTTTTTTGTATCCATAGCTTTGTAAAATTAATAATTATTCGATCGAGATATCTTCAGGCTGTGTGTAGCATCGACAGCTCACATGAAGCGGAGGACTCCCGACGCTGTCATACGTGATTGGTAATGTCGACCCACCAGTTCCCGTTACTTCGTCGCCTTTATCAAAAAAGTCATCTTCAATATCGATCGTTTTTCCGTCCATGCTATCGCACCATTCGCACACGCTGTCATCTTCGGCGGTGTACCACTTAATGCTTTTAACAACACCAGATTGTTTCCATGCTTCTTTGGTTGAATCGTTTGCAATACGGAATACTTCGGTGCGAGCGACTTGCCCCGCACGCACTTCGTTGCTGTAGTCGTACACGGCATTGATCTTGTCGGTCAGCTCGGGCAGTGACATTCCCTCTGATAGACCTTGATCAAGCGTGTCTTTCAAAAGTCCGAGGGTTGTTTCGTTGTAGCTGTCCGCCATAAGTTCGATGGAATGATCAAGCGACTGTCTTACTTCTGGTGTCATGCGAAAGTTATCAAAGCCGACCAATGATCCGGCTTGTTTGGCTTCTTCTTGATATAGCTCTCGCATGATCGGACTTGAAAAATCAATCATAATTCCAAGCCATTCTTGTTTGTTGAAAATGTCGGATGTTGAAACTGCTTTATAACTCTTGAGCTTTTGAATGTTCTTGATTACTTCTTTTCTTTGGTCATCATTGAAGGTTCGCACACGATCAGCGTGGAGCTTTTCGTAGGGACCAACTCGGATCGCAAATGCTTTATAAAAAATGGCGTATTCTTCGTGCGATAGCTCGGTTATATCTTTCACTTTCTTTGTCTTCAGTTCTTCAAGTTTTTTATTTTGAACATCAAGTGACTCGGTCAATCGCTTTGCTATTTCTTCCGAGATGCCCTTTCGTGCCTTGTGATTCTTTGCGAATCGAGTGGATGGTTTCTTTTCAGGTTCAGTATTTTTCTTGCTGAATCTTTTTGCGACTTTTGGTTTAGGTGCACCAAGTGGAACCTTCGAGAAATCAGTCATTACGCTATCGCCTTTATCGACACCATCAAGACCGAAGTATTCCTCTCGGGCTTCGTTGATTGACATGACTGGTTGCTGTCCAGTCGCTGCTTTCATTTCTTCTATGCGTTGTGCGCGGTCTTCAGGAACAGGATCGCTAAAGTCGAGGTACAAATTTTCGCCAAAGCGAGGCACAAGAAATTCGTTCAGCTGTTGCACTATCAATTCCATTTTTGGTTTGATGGTTCGAGCGGCAAAGACATAGTTTGCTGTTTCGGCAGTGGCACGGTTTGTTTCTGATTCAGAGCTTCCAAGAATTGTTTTTGGCACACGGAACCCGCTCAGAATTTTGTCTCGCATTACTGCCTGCATGTTGGCGAAATCCATGTCTTTCGGTGTACTGCTTGCCTCGTCATATTTCACACCTTTTGGAAGGACAGCTACTCGGTACGCATTGCCTGCACCTTTGTATAGATTTTCAAACGATGCACGCAGAACTTTCATTTGTGCATCGGTGATTGCCGTCTCTGAAGAAAGCACACCGCCGAGACGAGCACCGTTTCTGAAGTAATTTAGATTTACGTCATTGGCGAAGTTGTCTGTTTGAATCCAGTCCATGATTGCCTGCACTGTTCCGATGCCTTGGTATGGATCGTTTGGATCGGGGTATTTGAAATGCAAAATCTCATACGGCTTGAACGTCTGTGTTTCTCCGTTGATTGAATACTTGTAGCCTTTTATAAACTCCGGTAACTTGGCAGGAATCGGTGATGTGTATTTTGGACTAAGTAAAAAGATTGCTTTTGGTATGTCAGTTTCGCTTTTAACTCCATCGAGAAGCCAGTAAGTATTACCAGTGAGTTCAAGGTGTGATGCTGTTAGATATTTTAAATCGTAGCCGGTTTGATATGGATTTACTCCTTCGAGCAAATCAAGAATTTCGTGGTCAAATATTTCTTCGTGAACTCCGTCTTTGTTTACTTGAAAAAGTCGGAAGCGTTGCTTTGCAATTTCTTCAGCGATTGAGCGGACGCATGCATACACCCATCCGTTATATGTGGTCATTGCTTTGTCGATACCCACCTTTCTTGATTGCGACCACAAGAGAAATGGATCGACATCTGCGACGGCCGAAGCAAGCGCCAGTGTTGCCGCTTTTCTTACGAGACCGATTGTGTTTAATGCTTTATCAAAAATATTCATAAATTTGCAACAAAAAAAGGGATTGCAACGCAAGCCCATCTCCAGTAGAGACGAAATCGCGTTACAAGCCCTCTTGTGTATCAAGTCAGACTGTACGAACCAAATTAAAAATGTACTCTTATATTATACCGGCTTACTTTTTTAATACAAGGCAATCCCTACCCGCTTTTGCACTTTGTAAGTGTTGCCGTGACCAAGCAAACCTCTATATGAGCTTATTGTTTCGGGCTTCGGATATCCCTTTAGTTTTCTGATTAATTTCCGCTTTGTCGTAGTCCTGATCTTTCGGTGATGCGGGAAATGGACCCAACCAAGGAAATCCACACCCGAACCATATGTTTTGATATATACCTTGTGAGGATGAAGTTTCAGTTTTAACCTTTCGTTCAGAAAATCATCAATCTTTGGAAGTAAATCTTCTAGATATTTTTTATTATCTGACAAAATAGCGAAGTCGTCTGCGTAACGAATATAATGTTTGACCCGGAGTCCTTGCTTCATGTACATGTCAAACTCGTGCATGTAGATATTCACGAGAAGTTGAGACGTTAAATTTCCCAATGGCAACCCAACACCTTCTTGTTCCGTATGAAAACTTTTCACCACTTGGTTTATGAGCCAGAGTATTTCTTCGTCTTGGATATGTCTCTTCAGGATGGAACGCAAAATATCATGATCCACACTCGCAAAGAATTTTCTTATATCGCATTTCAAAATGTAGCATGTACGCGTGTTATTTTTTGATACCCTGTCGGCAAAAACTTTGAAACGCTCAAATGCTCGGTGCGTTCCTTTGTGCTTCCTGCATGAGTAAGAATCAAAAATAAAACGTGAATCAAAATACCAATACAATTCTTTATAAATCAGATGGTGAAGAACCCTGTCTCGAACGATCGCCTTGTGAATGTTTCTCGGTTTGGGATCGGAAATATTAAAAGCTGAATACCCAGAATGTTCGTACGTTCTGTCTTTGAGCATGACGTAAAGTTCAATGAGATTATCCGACAGTTGGACTTCGAATTTCATAACGTCCTTCTTTTGCCTTTTCCCACAGATAAAATGATTCCATGTGGAGAGGATATTTTCTATCGATATGATATTGTTATATTTATGAGTGAACATAAGGAAACTACTAAACCTGCCATGACGCAAACCCCTCTCGTTTTGGTGAGAACCAAAGAAGCATACCGCACTTGGCACGACGCACTGGTTAAAGTGAATCGAGTCGATCGCTATACGATCGGTGCTCGAATCGATGAAACCTTCCTTTCCTTGCTTGAGACTATTTTCAGAGCTACTTTCGCCCACGATAAATTTGAGAAGCTTTCTCTTGTTTCTGAGGCTTTAGGTAAAAACGATCTTCTGAAATTCTTTCTTCAGATTGGCTGGGAACAAAAAGCTATTGATCATACTGTATACGGTGCACTGATTCTTAATCTCGACGAGGTTGGAAGGATGCTCGGCGGATGGAAGAAAAATCTGCAAGAAAAAACTCCCACCAACAAATAATGTGGTGGGAGAAAAAAATGAGTAGCAGAAGCACAACAGGCAGTTGTCGTCATTCCAGTCATTCTCGAAGTAACCGAGGTTGAACTTCCAGTCACCGTCCGAGTTGCGGTTCACGTTCGGCACCCTGTGGTTGCCGTCAGCGTACGCACAAGCAATGTACGAGAGATCATCCATTCCACCACGCTCAGCACCAGCCAAGCGTTGTATTTCATTCGGAGTTTTTAAACTCTCCAATATCTCGCACCGACTTATTTTTGTTTTTTCATAAAAGGAGGCACTCATCCGGAAGCCGTGACCGCCGAACCACTCGCCAAACCCTTATACGAGATTTCGACTCCGCGAAGCCTTGACCGCACGATAATATCTACTTTCTGGATATCAGTATATCGGATATTCAAAATAAAAAAAGAGCCTTTGCTTTCGCAAAGGCTCCAAGGGTCAAAGACCCAATTGATACTAAGTGACCAAGCGACCAAGGACTACTTGTCGCAGAAGCACAACAGGCAGTGGCCGTCATCCCAGTCATTCTCGAAGCAACCGAGGCTGAACTTCCAGTCACCGTCCGAGTAGCGGTCCACGCTCGGCACCCTGTGGTTGCCGTCAGCGTCTTCCCAGAGAGCGTCCTTCTCATCGAAGGAAACAGTCCATTTGGACACTGGGAACTGGTCCGCCTTGCTGTCCTGCAACAACGTGATGCCCTGTCCGCCGACGAGGATGGCCCCCTGCTTCTTCAGGAAGGTCATGCAGTCTCCGCTCGTTACTGTTGCCAGTATCGGGAAGATTCGCACGCGGTAGGTTTTGCCCGGCTCGAGTTTGTTCGTCGCTTTCGCGAAGTTCTCGCTCGAGAGGTCATCGTTGAAGTAGTAGGTGGTCTTCAGCTTCTTGGTCTTCTTGGCGAAGGTGTCGAGCTGGGTGTCGTGCTTGTAGTCTGCCGGCACCGTAAACTCGAAGTCCTTCATCGCGGGACCGAAGCGCTGATCCACCATGGCGAGCTTCTGCAGGATGGGCTTCATTTGCTCTTGCAACGTGCCACCTGCTTTAATGATTTCCTGAGCCTCATCTTTCGAGAAGCCCAACGCACGAACCGCGTCTCTTACGAGATCGGCAATGCGATTTTCTTGGTTTGACGTGATCTTTTCAGTCATCGTATTTCCTTTTTTGAATGTACAATCCAGAATCTGCTGGAACAGTTGCAAGGATACTTGCTATGGGAACATTATAGCAAAAACAACACTATTTGTCAATATGTCAAGTATGCCTTTATTTATAAAGGGAAAGCAGTGAATTCGTCGGTTTCTTCCCCTTTTCTTTTTATTCTATATTCCGTAAGAATAACCTTTTGGTCTTGGATTTTTATTATAATTTCTCCGAACTTAATTTGAGACGCCAAAGTCATGATCTCATCCCATTCAGAGGTAACTTCTCTCACAACTCTCGGTTTTTGTTTTTGTTGGTTCATATGAGTCCTATTACTTCGGGATTCTGCATTCCTTGCTGCACTAATCCAAGGATTAAATACACGAATGCATCGACAAGGTCATCGTGTTCTTCCACTCCAAATCCGAGAAGCTGAATCAATAAGTCTTCACATCCGTAGCGAGGAAAAACCACTGTTCCGTTTTGAATGTATATTGCGATCGCACGAAGTCTCGCTCGCTTGTCCCCACCGGCACGCATCGCAATCACTGGTAAAAGTGCACGCTCCATTTCTTCGATCGCTGCACGCTGATACTGAACGTCTTCTACGAAAAAAATTCCGAACGGATTGCCGACAGCCATTGCTTTAGTTGTCTCGATTGTTTCGTGGAATGAAAGACGAGCATTAATCGGATTTGGTTTTATGTAAATTTTCGGGATGCCATCTCTCACGAATGATGTACCGGAAACCATCGACGTGTAGTCGGCAGTTTCCTTTTTTGAAATAGCGAGGTCAATGCCTGTGCCATGCAGTCCGTCTTCAAGCTCGGGAGGTATTCTATCGTAGTATTGTATCCAGTCTTCATGCACGTCGGCTCCTTCTTCCGGTACGACTTTGAGCAGATACTCTCTTTGGTATGCATTCAATCCTACTTTGTCACGCTGAGCATCGAGTGCATATTGATTCGGATACTTTCCAAGCCACATAATCTTGCCGTCTTTTACGAGTGGATAGTCCAGTTGCTTGAACGTCTTGTCTCGCTTGAGTCGTGCCATCAATGCATCGGTGTGCAATTGGTTGCCGATAACCACAAGTCGTCCGTTCAATTCGTCGATAGCAGGAATTACTTCGCCTCTGAGCCATCTCTCTGTCTTGTCTCTATTTTCTTTAGTACGCACCCATTCCAAATCTTCAGGATCGTCTACGACTATGAGTTTTGGTCTGTGTTGGTTGTGTCTCAATCCACGAACCTTTTGCCCTCGGGACCGAGCAAGGATGCGAACACCATTTGAGAGAAGCATGTTCTTTGCTTGCCATTCTTCTTCGCTTTCAAGCGTCCAGTCAGCGACAAACTCGCCTTTCACAGCTCCGTAATCTTGTTTTATGATCTCGTTGTTTTCGAGCTCGTTCTTAATGTTGGCGATGTTGATTGCCGATTGCAGTCCAGTGTCAGCGATCGGCAAAATGAATTTATACTGTTCGGGATATTCGAGTGCTGCCCACAACGGTAACGCCAACGATCCGAACGTACTCTTTGCACTTCCACGGAAACCGACAATCTCAATCATCTTTTCTTTATGGTCGCCAAGTATTCCCAAGAGTTCCGAATGAAAAATCGCAGGCTCTATGTCTAAGTAGTGCGACAAATACACGAGACAAAATCCAGTAAGTGTTTTAGCGAGCAGTCGGCGCGTTTCGTAATCATCAGGAAATGCGTTACTGTTCCGCCACTCTGCTGTCTGTTGATTCAATTGTGAGGGTTGGTTCTGCATGTGGAATGATGCCCCAGTTTGCGAATGCTTTGAGCATTTGTGCTTTCAGCTCCGGCGACAATGGGCGGCTGCGTTTTTCTATTTCAAGTTTGCCAAGGTGTCTTTCAAAGATTCCTGCATCAAGCTCGGCACCGAAGATGGCCACGTCGAGTTTGCTTATTTCTCGGAGCGCGGTGATTTGATCACGATAGCTTGGTGGAGGCATTCCGTCTTTTTTCATGTCGTCACTGTAGAAAGCGATGCGTACCAATCTCTCAAAGACAAGACGATATCTTTCTTTGAGTTGAGCGATTCGTTCGGTCACTTCCTGATGGTTGACGTTCTCGATTGATTGCCGATGAACTTTGTTTTTTAATCGTGCGACATAATCCCAATCGAGAGACTGATTGCTGTGTGTCTTGTAGCCTTTTTCAAACAACGCATCTTGGAGGCGGGCGATGGAAATAAGCGGATCAATGACGATCACGTCTCGTATCGCCCTTTTTATCTTTTCCTCTTGGGTGCGTGGCTTTTTCATTTACGATTCTTGATGCTTTTAATTGCAATGTGCAATTTGTGTTTGAGTTCGTCTACTTTCGGCCAGTTCTTCTCTGCCCGATAAATCTGTATCAAGCGTTTAAGGTTTCTTATTTCGTCGTGCATATTTTGCGTTCAGGGTTATTCAGGGTTATTTTTAATAAATCCTTATTTTGCAAGGAGCATACGGCTGATGACTTCACGCACTGTGTTGACCGTGACGGCGTTTCCGAGGCACTTGTAGCGTGCTGTGTCGCTGACGCCGGCAGTCCAGTTGTCGGGAAATCCCTGAAGCCGTTCGCACTCGACAGGCGTAAGTCTGCGTATGGTTGTGCCATTAAATACGCCATGCTTGTCTTGTGCCGTCAATGTGAAGCTCGGGTCGTTATGGCTCTTTACTCGCCTGCCATTCTGCCGTTTGTTGATACGGTCGGGAGTAAGCACAGGAATGGCGTACAGCCCTGTTTTAGCCCCAACACCGCCCGCCTGACTGGCCAATGTGATTGATATTCCCTTGGGATCGTAGACTCGGTATCCTTGGGACCCGCCCGCAAGCTGTACCAAATCCCACGAATGCTTTTTACTTACGCTCCCACGACCGCCAGTTCTGATCGTATTTGAGAGATTAGTTTCCTTGTTAGTTTCGGCGAGAGGAAATATTTTTGCGGTACGTCCTTTTCCAAGATGTCCGACAATGAACACTCTTTCCCGATTTTGCGGTACCCCGAAGTTTTTGCTGTTAAGCACCTGCCATTCAACGTCATACCCCAACTCATGAAGGGTTGAAAGGATGACAGCAAATGTTTTTCCTTTGTTGTGAGATAGAAGCCCTTTGACGTTTTCAAGAAGTAGAAAGCGTGGCCGCTTTTGTTTAATGATCCGAGCGATTTCAAAGAAGAGCGTACCTCGCGTATCTTTGAACCCGAGACGCTTTCCAGCGATCGAAAATGATTGGCAAGGAAAGCCTCCGATGAGCAGATCAAAGTTTGGTAATTCTTTGGTTTTGATTTTTCTGATGTCTCCATAATTTTTTTGCTCTGGGAAATGTTCCTTATAAATTTTAATTGCCGACTTTTCAATTTCGGAATATCCAACACAAGAGGCACCTGACCTCCGCCCATTCCCATTGCTGATGTGAGACAAGGACAAAGTTCTACCATGAGTGCTGCGTTTCTTTGCTGACTTCCTAGTGCGATGCTGATCATATGCTTGTTGTATTCCGAGCTCGAACCCACCGATGCCTGAGAATAGACTGAAGTATTTCATTGCTTTGCATGATTCATTCGCTCCCATCTGTCGCGTATCACATCACAGAATTTAGGGTCGAGTTCAATCATGAATGCACGCCGACCGACTTTTTCGGCTGCCGTCATCGTACTACCTGAACCTCCGAATGGATCGAGTACGATGTCGTTTCTTTTAGTGGAGTTTCGCAATGCTCGCATACAGAGCCAGTCTGGTTTTTCCGTCGGGTGTAAATAACGAGCCGTTGCTTTGCGTGGCATTTCCCACACATCATATTCGTTGTCGCCGAAGAACATGTGCGTACCGACTTTCCATCCATAGATAATGCTCTCTGCTGTTTTCGGATCGGGTTTCTTTGCCTTGGCGATCCACTCGTGCTTGTAGCGGTAATCGTTCCATCCCATGCTCGGTACATTCTTGACCCATATGATCACTCCAGAATGTCTGAAGCCGTTGGAGAGCATGCTCTGTAAAAATTGCGGGTACGAGCTCCATCCCGAGCAGATATAGAGGGACCCGCCCTCTTTGATATAGGTGATCATTCCCGAGAATGCACCGTCAATAAACGCCTTGAATTCTTCGGGAGTCATATTGTCGTTTTTGATTTTCTCCAAGTTGTCGCCTTTGAGTTTTTCTCCACGTGAGTGATAGTCCACGTTGTATGGCGGATCGGTGAATATCATGTCGGCTCTTTCTTTGCCAAGCAGTGCTTTGTACACCTCGGGGTCGGTTGAATCTCCGCAAATCAAACGGTGCTGTCCAAGCTCGTATATTTCGCCGAGCTTTGAGCGTGCCTCTTTGGTTTCGTCTATTGGTTCTTCTTCGTCCTCGTCTTCATTGAGTGTCTGATCGAGAATACGACTGATTTCGTCTTCTCTGAATCCCGAGGACGGAAGTGTTGGGCTTTCTTTGATGTCGACAATAAGTGTGTAGAGTTTTTCTTCGTCAAACTTTCCGTGAATCTTATTAAGACCTAGATTGAGTTCAACTTCTTCAGTAAGATTCTCTAACTCAACAAAGACAACAGGAATCAAATAGTCATCGCCTTGCTTCTCTATGTTCTTTGGAGTGATTGATCGGGCGATTAAGTATTCGATTGCCGCGAGCCTTTGGTGTCCGCCGATAATAATTCCGTATCTGTCTTTGAAAGAATTGACCACCATCGGCTCTACGAAGCCTTTTGTCTCGATGGATTTTATGAGTGCCTGCATTTCAGAGTCAGGCATGATGCGCGGGTTGTAGTCGGCCCGCTTGAGGTCTCGGATTTTAATTGTCGTCTGCATATAACGATTCGTCGTATTTGAAGTCTTTTGCAAATTCGACCCTGTGTCTGAGATTCTTTATTTTCTCAGTATCTTTTCTGATGCTTTCATTTATGAGACTGATCGTCTCATCACAACTCACAATAAAGCTCTCTGCTTTTTCGATATTCGCCTCGAGTTCTTTTCTATGCAGGCGAGTTGCTTTTGATGTATCACGTGGAGGAATTGCGGTGAGATCATTTCTTAATCCATCGAGCTCGGTTTGCTTGTCATCCTGAAGTTTTTTTACATCAGGGATTTTTGTTTTATCGAATTCGATATTTACCGCCTTTCTCCAGATTTGCTCATTGAGCTCGTTTGTAAAATTTTGCAAATATAATTTTGTGTCCATGATTAGATATTTAGAGCTATGTCGACTTCGACTCGACCTTTGCCGTCTGGTGAATAATGAGTTTCAAAACTACCATCAAGATATTTGTCATTCTTGAAGAGTGCATCGGCAATACCTTTGAAGATGTTGTCAGGATCGCCGTGGATACCATTGCGCCAATAAATGCGGATATCCATTCGAGCTTTTTCGCCTGAGCTCGTTGTGAATGGTTGCAAGTCAGTCAGCATAGTATTTCCGGCTCTCATCAGATACTCAGGGTAGTCGCCGTAAAAAGAACGTCTGACATAACTTTTCCATGCGTTGTATCTTTTTGCTGCAGGTAACCACAAGGCTCGCTTCACGACTCTCACATACGGAATCGGATTGCCGTGCCAGTCTTCTTGGTTGCCTTTGACTGTAAAAGTGATTTTTTTCATTTCTTTATAGTGAATTTCTTAATTTCTAATGGTCATCTTTTTTGCTAGGTCTTTCACCTTTTGATTGAAGTTATCCCCAGAAAAATCATTAATTTTTCTAAAACTAGGTTTCTCTTTTTTCTCTTTCTTTTGTGTGTTAAATTTTTTAACCACTTTTGGTAAAGATTTTTTACTACTTTTAGTTAGATTTCTTAACTGGTTAATTTCTTTAACTACTTTATCCACATCCATATGCAGGTTGAGTCGGTACCTGTTTCCCTTGGCTCTTTGCTGAACGGAAATGACCCCCACCTTGATGAGACATTGGAGTGCGGCGCTTACGGATGGACGAGACATGCCAGTGCCAAAATCAAGCTGTTTCCCTTGGCTTGTTTTGATACCCCTTTCAAACTGAGACAGGCTGATATTGTCCTCGTCCTTATGGAACCCGAATGTACGCCTGCAAATGTAAAGCAGACATCGAGCTTCCGCCTCGGATATGCGTGGAAGAACGAGATCCAAAATTACATTTGGAATTTGCGAGCTGTTTGGTATTAAGTTTTGTTTATGTTCGTCCATTGCTTTATGAAGAGAGAAGCATCGACGATTAATCGATGTTTCTCTCTATTTGGTTTTATTGTCGACCTTTATGGCTGCAGGATGTTAGCCACCTATCTCAGCCCTCATGCCACTGAATCAGGGCTGAGTCAGTGGCCAAGTTACTTACTTGCCACTTTTCTTTCCCTTGTCAGTTGCTGATTTTTTGGGACTGTCTTCTTTCGAGTCCCGCAGATCTTTATCGAACTTTTCCGCAGGTGTAGGTTCGGCAGGAAGCTCGCCTTTTGCTTCAGCGATCTTTTGTTTTCCGAACTCCACCACTCTTGCGAATCCATCCTCGAGCATCTCGGGATGCATTGCTTCGATTGCAGACCAACTTCGAGTTGCAAATGCATACTCGAGCGCATCAGTTTTGTTTTTCTTTTCTGCTGCACTTGTACTTGGCCAGACCGATACAAGGTATCCTTCGATTTCTTCGAGCCATCGCTTTTTTGCTCTGACCCATTCACGCTTATCTTCTTCAGTCTTGATAAGCTCGCCTGCATCCTGTTCAGCATGGCTGAACCGTGCAGCTACAGGGTCTTTAATCACGGCTTCCACCGCAGGAGCAAAGTCTTCGTAGGTCGGGTTCTTGAAAACCTTTCCGTCTAGGAGATTGCCTCGGCCTTTGAGCACAGTCGCTTGTCGCCATACTTCTCGCTTTGTGCGAGTGATGAGCTCGTGGCGTTCCATGAGTACCAAGACATCAAATTCGTATGCTGCGTTCTTTTCCGCTTGCATCTTCACTCCAGTCTTAGTGAACTCTTTGCGACCATCTTCGTCTACTTCCTGTTCCATGCGATCCGACACACGGCCGGTTGCAAGGATGTGCAGGGGCGATTGCACAAGTGGGATTGAGAAGTATTTATTCCACTCGCTTTTGATCGACATCCAATCCTGTATTTGGAAAGTTGTTCGATTCAGCTTTCGCTTGTAGGCTTCTTGGAAGTCCATCCAGATGTGGGTGATACTGTCGATCACCATGATGTCTGAATATCCATCCGAGCAGAGCTTCATCGCTCTTGATAGATCGGCGAGTGAATGTGTTTCGCGCACCATCACTTCGACTCCGTGTTCTTTGAACAGGGGGACCAAGAATTTCGACGCTTTCTCGGTATCGATAAGCACGATCGGCTTTTTGCTGTTGATCTTCTTGTGAAGACCAATTGCTACTAATGCGACAGACCAACTTTTGCCGGTTCCCGGCTCCCCTTCAAATGCCGCTTTGAAGTAGGGTTTTGTATTCCCGATGGCTGTGAAAAATTCACTTTCCACACCTTGGGAATTGCTTCGTTCTAGTGTTTGCATAAT
>JAHFNO010000027.1 GCA_023267275.1 Candidatus Nomurabacteria bacterium
ATACTCCGAGAGAAAAACTGAAGTGGAAGACACCAAATGAAGTGATGAGAGAGAAGAAACTATTTAGAAAAAGAAAAAACCGCTAGTGCGGTCTGTTGCGTTGAGGGGTGGAATGTCGCAGAAAAAATTTTTCTTAACATTACAATTTTTGATGCCTTGAGTCAATACTTCCTATTTTTAAGGTAATAGAACTACTATCTACGATTCATCGTACCCTTGCATGTACACCAATATCCATTTTCACAAGTGGCCACTTGTGAAAATGGATATTTTTAGACATTAGTCATTAGATATTAGGATTTGCGTTTAGTGACTGCGTACCCACCATTCGCTTTTCTTTTCTAGAAAAAAGGCGACGATTATTCCAAAAAGGAGAACAATACCAAGAATGCCGAAGATGGAACGGAATGGCAGGAATGCAATAATGATCGTGCCAAAGAGTGGTGCGATAATGTAGCTTGCCGGATAAAGATCACGAAATACTGAAAGAATACCAGGATCAAAATCTTTGGCTATTTTGAAAAAATGAATTTCTGTCATAGCCTCGACTGTCGCAGCTCCAATACGGGAAAGCAAAAGCAATCCTGCAATCGTAAGAACGCTTGGCGTGTGCGCAAAAAATATTCCAAATACCGATAGTGCCATGCAGACAAATCCAATAACGGTAAATTCTTTTTCACTACCGAGCCAATCGGCAAATTTGCCGAGCGGATAATCAAGAACGACAAACGCCGAGAGCATGATGGTAAATACGATTGCGATAGAATCCCACGAGAATGCTAAATAATCATGGAGATATATTGGCGAGTAGATCACCATGCAGGCATAGAAAAACTGAAGAAGAAAGTTGCAAAAAATAACGGGACGAAACTTTTTTTCTTTGAACGCACGGAGAAATGTTTTTTCATCTTCGTTTGTTTTGTATTCTGCATCAGTGTATTTCGCAAGACCGATGGCAACAAGACAGAGAGCGGAGAGAAGTACGATACATACGCCTGTGTATATGCCGGCAAAATCAAAACTGTCTTTGAGGTATGCACTCGTGATTGGTCCGCAAAGCCAAGCTAGATTGATGAGCAAAAGAAAGAGTCCACGCATTTTTCCACGCGATCGATGTGGTACAACATGTTGAAAAAATACATCAAGACAAAAGAGGAGGGGAAAGATTGCAGTGAGATAGACGGTGAATGCCACCATGCGCATCTCGAGAGGAAATGGTGCGATGAGAACGACGAGGGCGAGTGCTTGTATCAATGCAAAAGTAACAAAAAAAGTTCGTGCACCGATACGACCAATGATTTTGCTTGCATGAGAAAGGATATAAATACCAAGTGCGGCACTGATTGCGTATAAAATACCGGCGCTATTTTTGCCACCGATAGATTCGATAAAACTTGAATTTACATATGCCGCAATGGCGGTAGAAAACGAGAACAAAAATCCAACAATATAAATAGTGCGTTTCATGGAAAATAGTATACAGTATTTTGTATACGGTATACAGTATGATGCAATGCAAATCCCCGTGCGCGCTAATGCGCGCACGGGGATTTGAGACTTTTGACTTTAAGGGAACACTTATGCAAAGCTTAAACTTTACAAACTTTCAACTTGAGTAATTCCAGTTCTTCTTGCTATACCGCAAGAAGAACTGGAATTACGAGCGGTCGTTTTGCTGTTTTTTGGAAGAGATACTTTGAGAGTTCATCGCCAAGTGTTCCGCGCAAGAGTTCGAAGTTTACTGGCACAATACCACCAGCATTGTCTTCAATAGAACGCTTCACGATATTGCGTGCCTCATGTAAGAGTTCTTGAGATTCTTTCAAGTAGACGAATCCGCGAGAAATAATATCAGGAGATTTTTTGAGTTTACCTGTTTTTGAATCAATCGTAGCCACGATGACAAACATACCATCTTCCGCGAGCATTTTACGATCGCGAATCACCACTTCTTGTTCGTCACCAATAGTAAATCCGTCCACCATCATCATTCCTGATGCAGCCTTTTCTTTGCGGAGTGTCATCTTTTGTCCGTCGGCAGAAATTTCAATGATTGATCCATTGTCGGGAACGATGACATTGCTGTCAGGAATTCCTACTTCTTGCGCGAGTCGCTTGTGCGACTGAAGCATGTAGTGATTTCCGTGGATAGGAATAAAGAATTTTTCATTTACTTTTCGGTGAAGCCATTTGATGTCTTCACGGTTTCCGTGACCAGTCGCATGCACGTAGTCTTCGCCGGCTGTACGGAAAGTAATGATGTTTACACCTTGGCGAGCCAAACCATCTTTGAGTTTTGCCACAGAACGTTCATTTCCTGGAACAATAGATGCTGAAAGAATAATAGTGTCGCCTTTTTTCAATGTAAATTTCTTGTGTGTTTTATTTGCAGCGCGATTGAGTGCAGCAAATTCTTCTCCTTGTGCTCCAGTCATAAGAAGCAAAATACGATCGGGAGGGTATTGATCAACATCTTCAATATCGATGAGCGTGTCTTTCTTTGGTTTCAAGAGTCCAGCTTCAATGGCCACCTCGAGGTTTGTCTTCATTGAACGACCTTCGAGTACTACTTTTTTACCGAGTTCTTCGGCAATCTGAATGATTTTGATGAGACGGGTGATGTGTGAGGCAAACGCAGCGATGATGAGACGTCCACCTTTGTTTGCACGAATGAGACGATCAAGACCTTGATGCACTTTTATTTCTGGCAACGCGAATCCTTCGTTTTCGACGTTTGTCGAATCGGTCATAAGGAGCAGAGTTTTGTTTCGGTCGAATACTGAGTATTCTTTTTCTTCAGTATCAGTTGCGATTCCATCGATTTGATCGAGCTTGTAGTCTCCTGGGTTTACGATAAAGCCGTGTGGAGTTTCGAGCAAGATTCCCATTGAGTCTGGCACAGTATGTGTCACCCCAAAGAATTTTACGCGCATTTTTCCGACCGTGATTGTTTCGTCACGTTCTACAACAATAGCGTTGAGTGGTGGAAGATGCGGAAATTCTGCTTGGCGCTTTTTCATAAGAAGCACGGAAAGGTTGCGAGAATATACTGGAGGATTTCCGATACGTGCGAGCACGAGCGGAAGACCTCCAATGTGGTCCAAGTGTCCGTGTGTAATAAATACTGCGCGGATTTTTTCTTTGCGTTCTTCAAGATAGGTTGTGTTTGGAATAACGTAGTCGATACCCGGAGTTTCTTCTGTGGCGAATTGCATTCCAGCATCGATAACAATGATGTCATCTTTTGTTTCGATGGCAGTCATGTTTTTTCCGACTTCTTCCACTCCACCGAGCGGAATGATTCGGTACACACCTTCTTCAGGTGGGGGAATCATTGGACCAACACGCTTCTTTGTAGAAGGCGCGTTGTGTGGATGAGTGGCTGCGCTGTGATTTGGAGCTTTGCCACGACTTTTGTGTTCAGGGTATTGGTATGAAGGACGAGAGTTGTGACGCGCTGCTGCAGCATCAGTAGGCTTTTGTGGAGCGTGATGTGGTGTGCGTGGTGCGTTTGGATTGTGTGGTCGAGCACCTGGGGCACCACGATGATGTTGTGGTCGACGTGGACCACCACTGTGTTGTGGGCGAGGTGCGCCACCAACAGCACGATTGATTGCGCTGTCGATTTTGTTTCCACCAATATTTGATGGCGGAATGTCGTTTTTAAGCGACTGGAGTATTGCGCCTAATGGCGACTTTGGTTTTTGATTACGAGACATAATGATTAGATAATTAGGCGCTAGGCTCTAGCAGGAAAAATCCGACCAGCACCTAGCGTATAACGATAGTGATAATGTTAATAATAATTTTTTATATACAAATCTGCGAATGATACGAATATTGCGAATGACTACGAATACACCCGAATTATTTGTTGCTATTTGTTGATTCGTATAATTCGTTGATTGGTATGTTTATCTTGCAAATATTTTCCACGCACGATCGATAGTGAGATACCAAGAATTGATGCTTGCAAAACGATCACGTGGTGTGTCGATATGACCAAGGGTAATTCCAGTGAGTTCTGGTCGGGTGATGTAAATATATGATGGGGAATATACGAAGACTGCAGGAATATCGGTATTGATTTCTTTTTCAAATGCAGTGTAAATCTGATTTTGATTGTCAGTGTCGAGCGTGCTCAAACCTTGCTCGAGAAGTTTGTCTACTTTTGCATTTGCATATCCAGAAATGTTGAGACCTGGATCATTGCGCTGTGATGAATGCCAGAATGCATACACGTCTGACTGATTGGAAATAATTTCTCCGAAAAATAATGCTTGGAATTTGCGTGGACGGATAATGTCCTGATTCAAACTTCCTGTTTCATATACTTTTGGCACTGCTTCGATTCCAACTGCGCGAAGATTTTCTGCGATAAGGTTTACCGCCTGGGTAAGTTCGGGCGTGTCGTTTGTGGCAATTTCAAATGAAAGACGAGTGGTGGTTTTCTTTGTCATTTGTTTTGTATAGATACCATCGCCACCCTGTTTCCATCCATCTTTTTCAAGAATCGCTTTGATTTGTTCTGGTGATGAAGTCTTTTGTGTTGTCACACTGGTTCCATGAATGAGTGAACTGCCAGGAATTGGTCCGTAGTTGATAGATCCGTATCCCTTGAGCACGGTATTCACGATTGCATCTTTGTCGATGGCGAGTGAGATTGCTTGGCGAACTTTTGCATCAGTAAAAATCTTTGCCTGGCTCTGATTGAAGAAAAGACCGAATGTGCGGGGAAGTTGTGCTTGTAAAATTGTTGCTCCATCTTTTTCCAATATCTGCGCATTTTCTGGATCGATACCTCCGGCAACATCGATGTCGCCGTTTTGATATGCCGAAATGACAGCATCTTCATTTGCATAGAAATGGATTGTAACTGTACTAATGCGAGGGGCAGTTTCGTTTTTTGGATGCACCGCATTCAAAACGTACTGAGATGGAATACCAGAAGAATTTTGAGAAATAGATTTTATTTTATAGAAACCATTTCCGACTGCATTTTTTGTATTGTAGTCGCTGTATGCCCAACTCTCGTATGGGATCTTGCTCCAAATATGTTTTGGTAAAATACCAAGTACTGCGTTTTGCAAAAATGGTGCGTATGCACGCTTCAATGTGAAGACCACTGTTTGTTCGTCGGGAGCCTGCACGAGAATGCCACTCCACTTTACACGTTCAGGACTTTTGAGAATTGAATCTTCTGCAGACTTGATCGTAAAGAGTACGTCATCGGCCGTGATTTTTTCGCCATCTTGAAATGCAGTATCTTTGAGTTTGAATGTGTAGGTGAGTCCATCATCGGAAACAGTATATGATTCGGCAAGATCAGGAACGATTGCTCCAGTCGAATCTTTTTTCATAAGTCCGCGATACACAAGCGAAGTAATATCGTGATCCACGTCGGTGATTGCGAGCAGTGGATTGATAAAGCGGGGAGTACCTACGACGCCTTCAGAAAGATTGCCACCGTTTGCAGGAATCGACACGAGAAAATGGTCGTCGATTTTAAACAACATGGTGAGCACGGCAACAATCGATACGATGATTGCAATGCTGAATACAAACCGTTCGAGCGGAGTAAATGCACCGAGAGCGGTATCTGTTTCAGATTTTAGACGTGAAAATTTACTTCGAAGAGTATTTGATTTTTCGTTCATAGTGTGAGCTAGACCCTAGATAATGAGGCTCTAGCGAGAAAATACAAAATAAGATAAAAATAAAGATTACTAAAGCCTAGCGACTAATAATCTAGCGCCTAGTTTAGAGTACGATTGCAAGTACGCACAAAGTTGCAAACAAGACTGTGAGCACGATAGTAGCCAAGAAGAGGAACTTTTCGAATCCGCGCTTTGTGTGGAAATTGTGAGCATTGTCCCCACCAGAAATAGCACCACCAACACCTGCTGTAGAAGGCTGGAAGAGGATTGCTGTTATGAGGAGGCCGGCAACGAGAATTTGTGCTGCTGGCAAAATTGTTTGTAGAAACGCTACCATTACCCACCGAGTATGCCATATTGGGGTCAGAAAAGCAAGATAAACATACGAATAAACATACCAATATACGAATTATACTAATGATACGAATGGCTGCGAATATGCAATTCCCGCTAGGCAAGACCGAGCGGGAATTGCTTTGAATAATCGGGGTGATACAATACTAATATGAAAAAGAAGGAGGTTACAAATGAAGAGATTTTACAGTCGGTGAAGACTCTTACCAGTACTGTTGATACCCTTGCTCAAATCACAGTAAAAGGGTTTGAAAGCGTCAATCAAAAAATCGATCGGCACGAGGCGATTTTGAATACCGTAGTTCGCAGTATCGACGGATTATCGGACGACATGAAAGATGTAAAAAATTCGATCAGCTCCGTCGTAACAATAACTACTGTGCAAGACAAAGAAATCTCCGATCTCAAACACCGCGTATCCCGCCTTGAGGCAAAAACGGTAAGATAAAAATAAAACCCCCGAATTTCGGGGGTTTTGAAATATAGTTGCGCTAAATTTCTTCCAGATCCATTAGTGCATTACATTTTATTAGTGCATTACCTATTCTTTGTCCGAATAAGTATTTTGTAAGAGTGTTTATTCTTGCCTCGTTTATTTCATTTAACAAGGCTTTTTGTTTCTCAATATCACATTCTCTTTCACTGTATAAATCCTTGTACCATTGGAGATCGTTTTCTTCATTAATAGGCGAAATCCCTTGTTCTTTTAAAATTTTTATTTCACTTGCTACTTTCACTATTTTTTTTCGTAAATCCTGCAAGGAATCATTCATAGCTGTAAGATTTGTTTGAATTTTATCTATACTCAGCCATGACTTATAGTTCGAACAAAAAACAATTGTTGCAATAAGCCCCACGATTAAACCCATAATTATCATGGATCCGGAAAGACATTTGGTTATTGGATGTCCGAAAACATTCCTGCCTTCTTCCGTGAATTTTATATCATAGTGCAGTACCGCAAAAATTGATGCGGTTACTATGATGAAAAAAATGCAGATTACGAAGGTCTGAACCTTGAATTTTTTTACGAGCTGTTCTTGAACAGTAATAAGTTCCTGTTTCATTTTTTGTGTTTTTTTGGTTTTAAAATGGTTCCCTAAAGGGTCAAAAAACCGCTTGGGGAACCAATCTAGAGCCATAAAACAACGTATTTTTTAAGCGTAAAATTTTGCCTGTATTATACTACTTTAATGTACAAAAGTCAAGAGATGTAATTTACCTTATTTTGTAGGGTTTTATGTTACTATTCTCAAATATGGAAAAGCCTCATTTTGAAGCCCAGTTCGGCCAGACAAAAAAGACGCTGGAATCTTCCCGGGCGCAAATAAATGAATTTTTGAAACAGGAAACACTTGCTGATCGGGACAGGGTTCGATTGACTCGCGTGTTGCAGTTAACTGAGCGATATCAACCGCAGCGCGATGTTGAGGATCCGAAAATAAACAAATGGAAAAGCTATCTCGAAACAGCTTATCGTTTTTTGCCTAAGCGAAAAAAACAACAGAAACCGATTGAAAATATTTCCGCCAATTCTTATCTGCTTGCCGAAAAAACGATTGCTTCATTGCGCGATCTTCAGCATATCGATTTTCAACTCGGACAGGAAAGCGGATTCTCTGAAGAAGAAATTTTGAATCAAGAGCGCTCAAGCGAGGTTTCGAGCGAAGAAACATTGGATACATCGCTTACGCTTGAATATGAAAAGAAAAATTGGGGTGTTGAGCGAGTTTGTCTTGACGGCGTACAGAATCATTTGCCGTCAGACTCGAAAGGCGAACATGTGTGGGTTCGCTGTTTGGTTGGCGGAAAATGGGTGTCGATCGCGGAAGCAAAACAGCAAAAAGACAAAATTGAAGCAGTGCGGTTTGCAGATGACGGCGTTGGTTTTGACGTGAAAAATTTGGCGCTCCTCTATTCAACAAAAGCGGGCGAGGGCGAATCCCGAGGACAATTCGGCGAAGGAATGAAAATGATGGCGGCCGCGGCTCTGCGTGAAGGATTGGAGCCCGAAATGGAATCGCAGAACTGGCGCGCAACGCCGACACCGAAAGAAGTAAAGATTTTCGATACGAGAAACAACAAGGAACAGATCGTGCAACAGCTGTCTTTTCAGGTTGACCATTTGGCAGGAGATCCGATGATTGGATCGCGCACGACTTTTCATAAGCCTTCTGAATCCTTTATTGAGGAACTCATGCAAATCGAGAAAAAAGTGTTGGATCTGCGCGAGAATTATCGTCCGGTTTTCGTTGGAAGCACCGGAGAAATTGCGGATCGCGAACCTGGCGGACTTTATGTGAAGGGAATTCAGGTGAGCAATGCAAAAACATTGTTTTCATATAATTTTGATGATGTGGAAACAAATCGCGACCGCAATTCGATTATTTCGCAAGGATTGGAAAAAAGAATTTTTACGATAATTGAAGAAATTTCGGATAAACGACTTGTAAAAACACTTTTGCAAAAAAGCATTGTACAGCCGGACGCGATCGAGTGTTCTTATTCCTGGTACGAAGCAAAGCATTTGAGTGTTTGGGCGGAAGGATTTTATGAAGCATTCGGAAAAGATGCAGTTCTCGATACTCGATTTACTATTCCGGAAACTCTCAAACATACGCCGTTGAATAAGATAAAATTACCATCCGCCATAACGAATATATTGGTAAAAGCAAAAGTAAAAACTGACCGCGAAGCCACGCCTGATTTTTGGGAGGAAACAATTCCAACTTCGTTGACTCTCGAATACGGGAAAGATATTTGGAATGAAGAAAGGATATTGCTTGATGCAGTGCAAAATCATTTGCCGCATGACTCAGGCGGTTCAAGTATCGGGTTACGGTTTAAGACTAAAGATGGCAAATGGCACTCTTTTGAGCAATTGCCGGATGTACAGGATGATCAGGTTGAATCGATAAAAATATACGATAATGGGCGCGGGTATGATTCGCGCTTGCTTGGATTTTTTTATTCCACAAAAGGAGACGAGGCGAGCACCGGAAAATTCGGCGAAGGTTTGAAAATGCTTTGTGTTGCTTCGCTTCGCAAGGGAATTGATATGACATTGCATTCGCAAAACTGGTCTTCAAAATCGCGAGCATTGCGACAGGACATTGACGGAAAACAGATTGATCAGCTCGTGTTTGACGTGACACATGCGGTGAAAAAACAGGAAATGGATGACGATAGGAATATACATCAAAGCAGTTCGACTACATTTTCAAACCCGACGCCCGAATTACTGAAGGAATTTCGGCAGATCAACAAAAAAGTTTTGGCAATCGAAAAGACAAAACCGCTGGAGAGCACTCAAAATGGCGATATGCTTTCATTAGACGGTGGTATGGTATATGTGCGCGAATTGCTGATACCGGGAGATCACAACTTGCTTTTTACGTACCATTTGCCAAAATTGGAGATCAAAAATCGCGACAGAAGTTTTGTAGACCAACACGAGCTTACTCCGGCAATTGCAGGAGTTTGGTCGCAAATCGAAAAACCGGAAGTCATCAAAAGCTTTTTGTTCAAGGCAAATTTGGAGGCGCAAAGCGGAAGCGGAAAAGAAAAAGTTGAATTCGCCATGCAATTTACTCCGAAAGATGCTGAAAATTGGAAAAAGAATTTTGAAGAGGTATTTGGAAAAAATACCGCTATCCGTGATATGCGTTCGGAGGATTATGATGCAATGCAACAAAATATGCATGTCGGCTTGGAACTCGTTTCTTTTCCGACCGCAGTGTACCAAGTGTTAAAAAGAATCGGTTTGCCGACATACGAATCTCGTTTGCAGGAAATGACTGACGTTGAATATATTTCCGATGAACAGCTTACAAAAGAAGAAAAAGATTTGATGGAAGTTCTCTCTGCAATCGATGAATATTTGCCGAACAATCGGCCATCATCGATCAAAATCTATGACAGAAAAACAGCCAATCAAAACGTGGCGCTTGGTTTTTCCAACGGTAGAGATATTTTCCTTCTCCGCCAGATTCTTTCCAGTTTTGAACGTGCAGCAGATGTGTATGTGCATGAGAAAACCCATCATAATACGGATGGCGCGCAAGATGCGAGTTCCGGATTCAGAAATTATCTGACATTCGCCTTGAGTAGAATCGCAACCGAGCAATTGAAAAAAGTCCGTCCAGAGTTGATGCAATATTAAAATTGATAGCTTTTGTATTTCAGAAAAAGTACTTAAAAACAAGGCTATTTTGTTATAAACAGGAAATAAACAGTGCGCTTGACTTCTGTTTCGTCTTCCTATAGTATAGTCCTCGGCGACCTATACAGGCGCTATTTATTATCTAAAAAACGCAGGATAATACATCACCCGACATTTACAACAGAATAGTAGTATAGAGTACTACGTTTTATTTTGTTCCGTTCTGTTCGGTTTTACCGAATATGTATATTTTGTAAAATTTTTAAGTAGAGTTTGATCCTAGCTCAGGATGAACGCTGGCGGCGTGGATAAGGCATGCAAGTCGAACGGATTTTTTATTGAAGGAGTTGAGATTACATCAAGATGACGGATATAAAAAATTAGTGGCAGACGAGGTAGTAACACGTGGGTACGTCCCCTCTAGTCGCGAATAATCCATCGAAAGGTGGACTAATACGCGATGGTCTCGCGAGAGTAAAGATTTATCGCTAGAGGAACGGCCTGCGGGGTATCAGCTAGTTGGCAGTGTAATAGACTACCAAGGCTATGACGCCTAGGGGAGGTGAGAGCCTGACCCCCACCGATGGGACTGAGACCAACTGATCTCCTTGGGGAGTAATCCCCATGAAAAATTCAACTCATAACGGTGAAGTCTTTTGGGGGGTATGATATAATACCCCCATGATAAGAAAGATAATACCGTGGGAAGTCGATGTTAATAGTTTCTCAGACGAGTATATTGCAGGTTTCTTGGATGGTGACGGTTCGATTGTTGCAACGGTTGAACATCGCCCCGAACGACGGAGATTTCCGTATCGGGTGCGATTGAAAATATCGTTGACACAACATAGTCGTCACAAACACATCATAGAAGCTATGCAACAGTTTTTGGGTGGCGTGGGCAACATACGAAATGTTGCCACGCATAATATTGTTGAACTTGTTATTCTTGATCGCAAGGAATTGGTAGTGACGCTAAAACGTTTGCGACCGTTCATTGTTATCAAAAGAAAACAGGCAGCCATTATGGATGAGATTTTACTCATTTATGAAGGCGCGACAGTAAATACCAGAAGCTCTTTGTCTGAAAGCGAGTTTGCAATAATTATGAAGAAAGTGAAAGAAATCAGAAATCTGAATTCTAACACTGGAGGCAAGATTAAACTTTTGTAACATTTGACCCCGTAACGACTGTGACACTTTACGTGTCCAAGTTATCGAAATGTTCCTATGTGCTTGGCATATAGGTGACTAAAACGGTAGCTTACATTGTTGACCCCTCTTTTGCATATAGAGGGTGAAGGTATAGTCTGATACTGGAAGTGATTCCAGAAAACACTATGACGGCCCATACACCTACGGGTGGCTGCAGTCGAGAATCTTCCACAATGGACGAAAGTCTGATGGAGCGACGCCGCGTGATTGATGAAGTCCTTCGGGACGTAAAGATCTTTTATGAGGGAAGAAGTTTATTGACGGTACCTCATGAATAAGGGGCTCCTAATCTCGTGCCAGCAGGAGCGGTAATACGAGAGCCCCGAGCGTTATCCGGAATTATTGGGCGTAAAGGGTGCGTAGGCGGTTGTGTTAGTCGCGTGTTAAATGCCCGAGCTTAACTTGGGAAATGCGCGCGAAACGGCACGACTTAGAATGAAGAAGAGGTGTGCGGAACTCATGGTGTAGGGGTGAAATCCGTTGATATCATGGGGAACACCAAATGCGAAAGCAGCACACTGGTCTTTTATTGACGCTGAGGCACGAAAGCGTGGGTAGCGAATGGGATTGACGTTCGCAGTACATGTTTTTTCTAAGCAGAATGCTTCGGCAAATGAAAATGATACTCGCTTTGTTTCCGAAAATTGCATAACTCGTCCCGACGTAAAGTCTGGACTCAAACAAATGCAACTTTCAACAAAGCTCGTTCATTTTCAATTTGCCTTTCGCAATGCTTATCAAAAACATGTACGTGCTCTCTTTGGTTGCAAAATGCAACACAAAGGGATGCGTAGGGGTACGTAGAATCTAGTCCTCTCGCGGAGTAATCCGCGAGTAATAAATTTGGCCATATGCTGGAAACTCCGAGTATCTTTTCGTACTGGCAACAGTGAAAATCGAAAAGTGCGACCTAAACTCTAACGAGTCGGTCAACGGACAATCAGCAGGAAAGATTTCTGTGTCATAAAATGGTTGACGGGTCAGGAGCCTTTAATGGTAACAATTGCCTAAAGTGGCAATTGACATCTGTCAGTCAGAGGTTAGGAGTTGAACTTCGGTTACTCCTAACCGCCGTTTTATGACACAGAAATATCCTCAGAGACTAAACGCCAAACTTCGATTTTATCGAAGAAGATATAGTCCGAACTCCATGGCGACATGGAGAGCAGAGTAGAAATACTTTGTCCGTGCATTATTTGCTAGTGCCTAAAGCCTAGCGCCTAATGCCTGTAACATATTTGTAGATACCCCAGTAGTCCACGCCCTAAACGATGTTCTCTCGCTTTTCGGAGTATCGACCCTCTGAGAGGCTTAGCTAACGCGATAAGAGAACCGCCTGGGAAGTACGATCGCAAGATTAAA
>JAHFNO010000028.1 GCA_023267275.1 Candidatus Nomurabacteria bacterium
AAAAATTGCACGAGGTGAGATGGGTGGCAGTATGCGATTGGGCGAATATCCAGCAGAGATAGCAAAGGGAAGTATCAGTGCGCGTGCCTACGGCACGCGCACCATCACCGAACGCCACCGTCACCGCTACGAGGTAAGCCCTGCATACGTGGAGAAGCTTACCGAGAAGGGACTTTCATTTTCTGGCATGTCACCCGATGGTACACTCATGGAAATTATGGAGCTTCCTGTGACGGTGCATCCATTTTTTGTGGGAGTACAATTTCATCCCGAATTCCATGCACGGCCTCTTAGCCCACATCCATTGTTTACTGCGTTTGTGAAAGCATCATACGAACACAAAAAACACTAACATACTGATTTTTCAAAACACATCTACATTTTTAAAAGATTATACCCACGTATAATTACGATGTAAGAGAGTAGAGAAGTAGCACAAAATATGATACGCTATTTCTCGCACACCGTGTGCAAAAGATTCTTTGCCGGATCGTCTAATGGTAGGACTCTGGTTTCTGGTACCAGCTATCTTGGTTCGAGTCCAAGTCCGGCAGCCATTGATAGCTAGCACGAGATGGGTTGTAATTATGCAGCTCATGCTAGCTCGAGACGCTTACAATTTTTGTAAGCGTATAATAGAAAGATGAAAAAAATACTTTTTGTAATATTAATTATCGGTGTTTTAATCAGTGCTTTTTATTTATTTTTCACAAACAATTCAAAACAATTAAATCCTGATTTGGAGTCGACTATTGAGATATCTGAAACAACAAAAATTTCAAATTTATCTTTTTCGTACAGAACATCACCTGATGGTTACGTATTAATTAATGACTATCAAAAGTGGCCTAAGGATTTAATCTCAAGCATTTCTCTTTTTAGTAAACGCGATTACGAATGGTTTTCGAAGCCTGGATTTTTAGGCGAAGGCCCACCTTCAATTACAATTAGTGTTTTTAACAATCCCAACCGATTGACTGCTCAATCATGGGCAGAAACCAACTCGTTGGCATCGAATATCGAATTAATCGACAGTCCTCCTGTTCCTGCAGAAGTGGGAGGGGTGAAAGGTATTTACTATTTAGTCCTCGGCTTATATTTATTTGATACGTATGTGTTTGCGTATGGAGATGAGATATATCTTTTGTCTGGTGCTTATCACGAAAAGGGTGACGAGTACTACCAAAACACTGTAGATGTGATATCAACTGCCGTTTTTAAATAATTAATCGACGGGTCTAGTGCTAGTACGAGACGCGCTCGAATCCCTGACTGTGTCTCTTGAACAAAATCCGAACCTTTTACCAAAACAATCCGACTGCTGACTAATCGCACGCGCGGAGCGCGTGGTGGCTTGAAACTGCCTCGTACGCTCCGATTACGTGGTGAAGCGAACCAATTTTCCCTACGGGAACGGTACACCTTTCGCACTGACGTGCTCAAGGTCTTGCGAAAGTCTCCCAGACTTTCTCACCTCGGACACGCTCGCGGACTCGCGTGTGCAAAAACCAAAAAATTTCCTTACATTTTCCTCGCGTCTCCTCCCCCCACCCCTCCACCGCGAAGCGGAAAAAGAAATGGAAAGGAATTTTTTGGTTTTGCTTCGCCGTAGTCATAACAATATTGTTATGCACACTTGTATTATAACTTAACATTGAGCCAAAACACAAGAGAGTGCTATAATTAACCATGTTGATAAGTTTTCATATAATATGGCAAAATCCACAGCACAAAAATTTGGTGAGAACATGAAAAAGATACGGCTCGAAAAAGGTATGTCGCAAGGCGACATCTGCCGAACATTAGGTTTAGACAGGGCGTATATTAGTAATGTTGAGAATGGCAAACAAAATCTTACTATTAGCACAATGGAAAAGGTCGCCAAAGTGTTAGGGACGAGTATAGATCAACTTTTAAAATAAATTTATGAATAACACATTAGATAAAAATGAAGCAATCAAGTCGTTAGTACGAACGGCAGTCGAATCGTATGCAACTGGGTTTCAAGCTCGCCACGAGGGCGAAGTAGATAATCCAGAGGGTACTTTGAATATGAAAATTCACAATGTGTTCATCGCGGCACTTGGTTCAGATATTCAATATTACTCCGCCCTTGTTCGTTCGCTCGATAGCTCACTCGGAAATATGCTTGAAAAATTAGCGATTAATATTGCTATGTTTTCCTATGATGTAAAAAGAGAAGTTCAAGGACCTCTTGCACCAGAACAAACTTCAAAAATTGCTGATTTGCTTGAAAAATACAAGCGTCGTGAGCTAACTCCACCAAGTACTGACGATTATCAACCACTACGAGTAAAACCAACTGATCATAAATTGTCTGTAAAACGGCACGATAGCGATTATTGCTTGATTGACAAAGAAACGGGAGAAAATTTTCTCATCGAATTAAAAATTGGTGGTGATTTGGATAATAAAAAAGCTCGTTCAGAGAAAGAAGCGCTTTTGGAGCAATTTGCAATTCTTTCAAATACACTTCCAGATGATCAAAAAATTAAAATTTTCTTTGCGACTGCTTATAACCGATACGGAGAAGATAAGCCGTGGAGACAAGAAAGAGTAAGACAATTTTTTGCCGATGAAGAATTACTTATCGGGCGAGATTTTTGGAACTTTGTATGTAAGTCCGATGACGGATATAAAACTGTACTTGATGCTTACAAGGAAAATGCACACCTTATTACATCAGCACTCGACTCAATAAAAGATACATATTTAGACTAGTATGCAAACACTTATAAAATGGCCTGGGGGCAAGACAAAAGAATACCCTTACATAAAGGATCTAATCCCTGCTTTTGATCGTTACATCGAGCCATTTTTTGGTGGTGGTGCAATTTTCTTTCAATTAAAACCAAAAAAATCAATCATTAATGATATATGTTCTGAATTAACAGATTTTTATACCCTATTAAAAGAAGGCAAACAAAGAGAGATATTTAAAAAGGAGTTGTATGATTATGTAGATAATTGGGAAAAAATTCCAAAATATATCGGCGTGTTTGAAAATAAAATTGTAAAACTTTATGAGTTATACAAGCACGATGAGATTTCAAAAGCAGAACTATCAAAACAAGTAAATTCAATTTTAAAAAAAGAGGAGGATCGTTTCAATGGACTTTTTCATAAAGAATTTTGTTTAGATGAGCAAAATTTATTGAAGCAAATTTCCTCAAACCTCATTTCAAAAATTTCTAGAACGAGAGAAATTGAGAAACAAAGAGGTAAATTACCAGAGGGTGATTTGCAAAAAAATATTGAAACAGCGTTTCGAAGTGGTTTTTATATGCACTTTCGTGATGTTATGAACTACAACGGAAGCAGATTTCCGACGAGTCTTCCTAAAAAAATTGCAAATTATTACTTCATCCGTGAATTTTGCTATGCCTCAATGTTTCGCTTTAACAGTAGCGGTCATTTCAATATTCCTTATGGTGGTATTGCTTACAATAACAAAGACTTTAGAAGCAAAGTGGATCATATTTTTAGCGATGAAGTAAAAGATATTTTTAAAAATACAGTCATTAAAAATCAAGACTTCGAAAAGGTTTTTAATGACTACAAATTTACTGAAAAAGATTTTATTTTCCTTGATCCACCGTACGATACAGATTTTAGTGATTACGAAAAAGCGTCTTTTGATAAAAAAGATCAGGAGCGATTGGCAAAATGTCTTTACAAAACTAATGCGAAGTATATTTTGATCATTAAAGACACACCTTTTATTTCTAGCTTATATAAAAATAAAAAAGGAATAAAAATTGATCGGTTTGATAAAACTTATCTTTACAATGTAAAAGGTCGAAACGATAGAGATGTTGAACATCTCGTTATCTACAATTTTTAGTTATGGAAAAATATTTTGGCAAAATTATACACGGTGATTGTATTGAAGAAATAAAGAAAATCCCAGATAATTCTGTCGATTTAATTTTTGCAGACCCTCCATACTATTTACAACTCCCAAAAGGTAAGAGATTGAGACGAGCCGACGGCTCGGAGATTATCCCAGTTGATAATGAATGGGATAGTTTTGAAAGTTATGAACACTATGACAGTTTCACCCATGCTTGGATTAGTGAGTGTCAAAGAATTTTAAAACCAACAGGAACTTTTTGGATTATTGGGATGTACCACAATATTTTTCGTGTTGGCACAATTATGCAAAATCTTGGACTCTGGTTTTTAAATGATGTTATTTGGGTAAAAACTGATGCTCTGCCAAATTTAAATGGTCGTAGATTTACCAACAATCACGAAACATTGATTTGGTCTGTAAAAAATAAGGACTGCAAAAAATATACTTTCAATTATGAATTTATGAAAAAACTGAATGGTGGAAAGCAAATGAAAGATACAGATTGGGTTTTTGGTCTTTGTAAGGGCAACGAAAGACTTAAGGACGAAAACGGAATAAAGGCACATCCGACACAGAAACCTCTTAAACTTATACAACAAATGATTTTAGCCTCTAGCAACAAGGGCGATATAGTTTTCGATCCTTTTATGGGAAGTGGAACAACTGCTATTGTTGCGGAAGCGTTAGGTCGAAAATGGTTTGGTGTGGAGAAAGACGGAAAGTATGTTGCTATTGCTAGAAATAGGGTTACGGATTTTCTAAAGAGTAAAGTATGAGAAACGTAGATGAACAGATTAATATCTCTAATGACGCAATATGTAAGCTGATTGATAAGTTTGAGACAGATGAAAGAGGCCTTTTGTCTCAAACTATATTAGACCAGCTGAGAAATTTTGTTGAAGCGGTTTCTGTTAAGACTACTGGCGAAACACAATACAGTTATCAAATTTTCCAAGACAAAGCCAAAAACTTTATTGCAGCAAGATCGGATTTGAGATTCTTAAGTAAATTTCATAAATATCTGCAATTATCAAAGTCGCACTATGCAACCGATGAGGACGCCTCCGAAAGACTCATGTTGAAATATTACGAGTTTTTATTGAAGATAAAGTCTCTTTTGAAAAAAGATTATAATATTGATGTTCTCGGTAATATTGATAAATTTCCAATAAATACTGATCCAAATCTAAGCGAGTTTTATGCCAAGATTGTAGAAAAAATAAAAGGCGATGCTATTTCAAGAGTAAGGGAGTCTGATGAATATGTTTATTATATTCAAAAAATAAAATCTTTTTTTGTTAATCAAGAGGTGTTTTATGAAATAACCTTTAGAATTGCTAATGATAAAATTAGTAAATTCGACCGACTTATTGCTTTCACAAAGTTAGAAATCACAGACAATTATGCTGCAAGATTTGCAATCAGCAAAGATTATATCGATATATCTGGCAGAAAAATGCCTATTCAGATTATAGACGCATGGGAGGCCTCAATTCGCCCTTGTGAATTGAGGAATTTTGAGAAAATCTTCGATACTACTGCCAAAGATTACAGCAGGACGCTTGAGTACAAAGAAATAATGTCTTTTTTGACAACGACTGGCATGAACCTTGTTGAGATTATTGATTTTCCAGATCATTACTATGATAGATTTAGGACTAAAATCTTAGGAAAAGCCAAGACTGACCGTATACTAAACATTCTAGACAAATGTCGTAGCGTTGTAAGCAAAAATTCCTCAGGGAATAACATACTTCGTTATTTACTTTACGGTCTAAACAATAGAATTATAAAAGAGCAGTATGATTCTCGTGGCAATCATTTACTTTCAAACTTGAATTTGACTTACCGCTGTATCCCGTTTGATCAAATGCCGTTCGCGACGTCTCCCGCAGGTCATAATCCATCCATATCAGATTTGTTTGATTGCATAGATGTTACTGGTAGAGAGCATGAGTTGTTTGCGAGACGAATAGCCAACAACGCTGAAATAAGGGGTTGGCTTTATACTTCCCCCGAAGATGTAAAACATTTTGAGGGCATAGAAGTACTGATCAAATCATTCAATAGTCGCCTTTATCAAGGCACTCAGACTCAGAGAGAGCGTAAAATTGAGATATACAAAGAGCATGTTTATATTACAGGATACGAAAATGCCGTAGTTGAAATAATTAGAAAACTTAAAGAATTATCCGTGTCGGGAATTAAAAATTATTCAAACTCAATCAATACATGGTTATCGTCACCAAGCTCTGATGTCGATGATGAACAAAAGAAAGACGCGTTGAAAAAAATGTTTGCAACATCAAAAGTTTCCTTAATTTACGGTGCTGCAGGAACTGGAAAAACAAAGTTGATTGAGCATATATCGAAATATCACAACGACGGTTCTAAATTATATTTAGCTAATACACATTCTGCAGTTAGTAACTTGAAAAGCAGGATTACTGCACAGAATACGGAATTCAGGACAATAAGAAGTTTTTTACACCCGAAAAACACTGATGTTAGGTGTGATGTGTTGATTATTGATGAGTGTAGCGTGGTGAGTAATATAGATATGTGCAACATACTCAGAAAAGCTTCTTTCGGGGCACTCATTCTTGTGGGAGATATATTTCAGATTGAGTCCATTAGATTTGGAAATTGGTTTTATTTAGCAAAAAGTTTTGTTCCAGAAAACACCAGTATTGAATTAACTAACCCGTATCGTGCAAAAAATGATGAGTTGCTTGTTTTATGGAATAAGGTAAGAAATCTTGAAGATGATGTTGTAGAGCATGTCACACAAAATAAATATTCAGCTCGGTTAGATAATTCAATTTTTGAGCATTCAGAAGAGGATGAAATTATCTTATGCCTAAACTATGACGGTCTTTATGGAATTAATAATATCAATAGATTTTTACAAGAAAGTAATGAAAAGAAGCCAGTGTCTTGGGGTGTTCACACCTATAAAATTGGAGATCCTATTTTGTTCAATGAGTCGGATAGATTCATGCCTGTAATTCATAATAATCTCAAGGGGCAGATTATTGATATTCAAGTATCAAAAAACAGCATTCAATTTGACATTGAGATTGATAAACCGATAACCGAGCTAGACATTAGGTTTATAGAGGGTCTTCAATTGCTTGACAGTATAACCGCGTCAAAGTCTGTTGTTCGTTTTAGCGTAAATAAGTTAAGAAGTACTGATGAAGATGACGATTACTCAGCGTCGGATATTGTGCCTTTTCAAGTTGCATACGCCGTCTCTATTCATAAAGCACAAGGACTAGAATATAATTCGGTGAAAGTTGTCATCACGAATGAAACCGAGGAAAGAATTTCGCATAATATATTCTATACAGCAATAACCAGAGCAAGAGAAAAGTTAAAAATCTATTGTACTCCCGAAACTGGACAGAAAATTATTAGTAATTTGGAGCGGAAGTTTAACGATAAAGATTCACATTTGCTAAAAGCAAGACATAATTTATAGACAACGATAGTTAAAGGGAGCCGTCCGCGTTAGCGGACGGGATTTGTACGCGCATAGGGTGGGTGGGGCAAGCACATACAGATTTGTTTGTGCCTTAGCACAATCCATATTTTTTGAGTTACCACTAAACTCTCTCGAAGCCACAGAGCGAACACACACAACGCCGAAGCAGCCAGCGCGAGCGAATGCGAGCGGGCTATGCGGAGGCGATTGTGTGTGGTTCGCGGACTCTAGAACTACCACTAAACGTCGCTACGGCACGCGCCTCGGTCGCCACAAGGAAATGGAGCAAATGGGCTTCATTGTGATAACTTTGTTGCCCTTTGTGGAGTTTTCTTGTGGCGAAGCAAAACCAAAAATTTCCTTTCCATTTCTTTTTCCGCTTCGCGGTGGAGGGGTGGTGGGAGGAGACGCGAGGAAAATGTAAGGAAATTTTTTGGTTTTTGCACACGCGAGTCCGCGAGCGTGTCCGAGGTGAGAAAGTCTGGGAGACTTTCGCAAGACCTTGAGCACGTCAGTGCGAAAGGTGTACCGTTCCCGTAGGGAAAATTGGTTCGCTTCACCACGTAATCGGAGCGTACGAGGCAGTTTCAAGCCACCACGCGCTCCGCGCGTGCGATTAGTCGGTATCGGGATTTTGTTGGAAAAAAGTTCGGATTTTGTTCAAGAGACACAGCAATCATGTGGGCCCTACCGAAACACCTAAAAGGGTCGTTTAAGAGGAATAGTTTTGAGAACCAGTCATGGGCTCGAACTTTTGCAAAATCTACTCAAAATTGAATAACGCTATTTTAAGCAATCGATTCAGTTAGTGTCCTAATTTGAGATCATAACCTAGTATAACGAGTACTACGCCCTTGCCCGAGTCTTTTAATCTTTTTGAGACGCAACAGAACATCAAGAGCTTGAGAAACTGTAGGTCTCGCTACACCAGTTGCTTCACTAATCTCACGCGGACTAGCTTCAGCAACGGTTTCTAAATATTGCCAGACAGCAAGCTGTTTTGGTGACAGCAGTTGCTCAATGTTCTCACGTGAAAGCAGGGCGATGGCTTGCTTAGATTGCTCAAGAACAATCTCTAGCCAGAAATTGAGCCATGGTGTAATATTCTCGTTTCCTGTCTTTATTGTCTTTTGACTCTTTCGCAATGCAACATAGTATTCAGCTTTATTATTTTCAATAAGTTTCTCATGTGATATGTAGGGTACATACGGATAGCCTGCTTTTAACATCAGGAGATTAGTCAAAACCCGCGATAGTCGCCCGTTACCGTCACTAAACGGGTGAACGTTAAGAAACTCTATTAAAAAGTTACCAATGATGAGGAGTGGATGGAATAATTCTTTTTCTCGCGCATCATTGGTCCATTCGACCACTTCCTGCATTTCTTTTGGAGTGAGGTAGGCAGGCGTGGTATCGAATAAAACACTTACCGGCTTTCCTTGGTCGTCTACCATGTACACCTTGTTCTCTTCTTTTTTATATTTACCACGATGGCGTTCATCTTTTTCAACATACTTCAAAAGTTCTTGATGGAAATGCAAGATGGTGCTCTCTGTAAATGGAATATTCTTCCACGATTCAAACACATTTTGTAGCAGTTCGTAGTATCCTTGTACTTCTTGCTTATCACGATTAGCAAATGTCTGCATCAAAAGGCCACGCATGAGTCGCTCAACATCTTCATCGGAAAGTTGTGCACCTTCGATACGTGTCGATGCCCCAGTTGAAGTGACAAGTACGGAACGCTTAAGGCGTCCCAGTGCTTGTGGGTTTAAGTTGGCACCACCAATCCAGCGACCTTTGAGTTCATCGATCTGGTTGAGTTTCTCCCAAATAGGCTGGGGGAGGTTTTTGAGCCGTTTATCAAATGGAAGTGACATATCGAGATATTTTAATCTTATAAGTTAACTATATGAGATTATATTAGATTGTGATATTAAAGTAAAGCATTTCCATGTGTTTTGTTTGGCGTAGCCACATAAGAAATACCTATATTGTTAGCCATAAGGCCTTAGGGCGGCCGAGACGGTTCTAGCCCAATTCGGCCAGCACGATATTTTTCAAATACATGTTTCTCTATAATAGATATGATATGCCAAATTTAGATGAACTTATAAAGACGATAAAAGAATCACAAAAAACACTTTTTATCTTGTGTGGTTTTCCGTATTCTGGTAAATCATTTATTGCAGAAGAATTGCGAAAGCACACTGACATTGTACTTGTGAGTATTGATAATATTTTTCGTGCACACGGATTTGATTGGGATACAAATACACTGCCAGACACTGAAGCATGGCAGAAGATTTTTGATGAATCATATGAAAAGACAGAAGAAGAATTAAAAGCAGGAAAGAACGTACTATATGACTCAACCAATCAAACGATATCGAGCCGCGACAAACTTCGAGAAGTTGCCACTACAGTAGAAGCAACTGCGTGCGTAATTTATATAAAATCGTCAGCGGAAACAGTCTGGAAACGATGGGAAGCAAATCAGAAGAATCCAACAAGATCAACAGTGAGTAGAGAATTGATACAAATGACTATTGATATGTTTGAGGAGCCGACCGTGAATGAGAATGTATTGGTGATAGTGAATTAATTACTCAAGTAAAAATGTGTACCTCAACATTTTCTCTGCTTACGATTGAAACAAAATAGGGTCCAGATTGTATTTTTCAGCAATGTGTTTTAGCTTTTCAGTTTTCCTCGGATTACGCACTTCTGAAATGTGTATATTTTTATCAAACTCATGACCAAGTGCTCGAAAAGGTTGTCTCGTATTTTAGGAATTTATAGTATCACAGTGTAATTGTGCCTTTTGGACACACTACTTTTAGTTATGATTATTGATATACTCATAATTATGAAAATGACTGCAATATCACGATTATTGATGGTGAGTGCGTTTTTATGCATATTCTCATTATTTTTATATATCGCAAATTTGGTGGTGTACGAGGCACTTGCAGGCATACTGCATCTCACTGAGACAGACCAGCTATTCGTACTCGGCATGCTCCTTTTTATATTCTCGGGAAGTTTCATTGCGTCAATGCTTCTTGGCATGCGTTATTATAATGTGTTTACACGCATATATTATTTGGGTGCATCACTTTGGATTGGACTATTCACCTACCTCTTTTTCGTATCTGTGTTGTATGGATTTTTGCTCATGCTCCATGCAGACGTTGCAAGTGTGCTCGGTATACCACTTCTCGTCATGGCGATGGTAATAAGTATATATGGATTTATTAATGCACGGTTGATTAAAATTGTGTCAATCACCATTCCTCTCCCCCATCTTCCACCATCATGGGAGGGGAGGAAGGCGGTATGGATTAGTGATGTGCACCTTGGGCAATTTTATGGGCCAGCGTATGCAGAAATGATTGTAGAAAAAGTAAACGCACTTCCACACGATATTATTTTTATTGGGGGTGACTTATACGATGGTACGGG